>DFPL01000171.1 GCA_002377245.1 Enterobacteriaceae bacterium UBA3516 | reverse complement strand
GTGGTGCCTTCTTTAATCCAGCCGTTGCACAGGCCATACAGGAACAGTGAGCGCGCCAGTCGGTGTTTCAGGCTGCCGGTCGGGTGCGTGCTTTCGTCTTTGAGATAGAGTGAGATCCCGGCAAAAGCGGGCAGCGTCAGGCGTATCAGGTGCGTGTCCGCGGAGCGTTGATAATCTGCATTGATTTCACTTATCGCGTGTTTAACCCAGTCACTGTTCATTCATCTGTTCCGTTTATCATTTTGTGCCCAGAATAGTGCAAAGCGCAGAAAAAATTGTTGCCATTTCGCCTTTAGAATAGAATGTGAAGAGAAAATTTTTCTCTATGAGTTCGCTATGATAGATAAAATTGACCGTAAGTTGCTCTCGCTACTGCAGAAGGATTGCTCCCTCTCTTTGCAGGCACTCGCGGATGCCGTTAATCTGACCACCACACCCTGCTGGAAACGATTAAAACGGCTGGAAGATGACGGTATCCTTCTGGCGCGGGTGGCGATGCTGGATGCGGAAAAGCTGGGGCTTAGCCTGACCGCTTTTGTGTTGATCAAAACGCAGCATCACAGCAGTGACTGGTATTCACGCTTCACCGCCGTGGTGACGGAGATGCCTGAAGTGCTCGGATTCTGGCGTATGGCAGGGGAATACGATTACCTGCTGCGCGTACAGGTGGCAGACATGAAACGTTACGATGACTTCTATAAAAAACTGGTCAACAGTGTGCCAGGCTTATCAGATGTTACCTCGAGTTTCGCCATGGAGCAGATTAAATACACCACGGCTTTGCCCATAGAATAACCCTCCCGGCATGTGTCGGAAAATCACGTTCAGGATGTAAACGCGTGCGATTATTTGCTCAGTTAAGCTGGTATTTTCGCCGGGAATGGCGACGCTATCTCGGTGCCGTTGGCTTACTTATCATCATTGCCATTTTGCAGCTCGTTCCGCCTAAAGTGGTGGGCATTCTGGTTGATGGCGTAACCCGACAGCATTACACCCCTTCACAGGTGATGATGTGGATTGGCTCGCTGGTGCTGATCGCTATCGTCACCTACCTGTTGCGCTATGTCTGGCGCGTCTGGTTGTTTGGTGCCTCCTATCAGTTGGCGGTCGAACTGCGCGAAGATTTCTATCGCCAGCTCAGTCGCCAGCACCCGGAGTTTTATCTGCGTCACCGCACCGGGGATTTGATGGCCCGTGCGACTAACGACGTTGACCGTGTGGTCTTCGCCGCCGGAGAGGGGGTGCTGACACTGGTGGATTCCCTGGTGATGGGCTGCGTAGTGCTGATCGTGATGTCGACGCAAATCAGCTGGCAGCTCACCTTACTTTCCCTGCTACCCATGCCGATTATGGCCCTGGTGATCAAGCGTTACGGCGATCAACTACATCAACGCTTCAAGCTGGCGCAGGCGGCGTTCTCTGCCCTCAACGATCGCACCCAGGAGAGCATGACCAGCATTCGGATGATCAAAGCCTTTGGTCTGGAAGACCGTCAGTCGGCGCTGTTTTCCGGCGAGGCGGCGGACACTGGCGAGAAAAACATGCGGGTTGCGCGCGTCGATGCTCGCTTCGATCCAACGATCTATATCGCTATTGGTATGGCGAACCTGCTGGCGATCGGCGGCGGGAGTTGGATGGTGGTGCAAGGTTCGCTGACGCTGGGGCAACTCACCAGCTTTATGATGTATCTGGGACTGATGATTTGGCCGATGTTAGCCCTGGCATGGATGTTCAATATCGTTGAACGCGGCAGTGCCGCTTATACCCGTATCCGCGATATGCTGTCGGAAGCCCCGGTGGTGAATGACGGTAGCGAACCGGTACCGGCGGGGCGGGGCACGCTGGAGATAGCTATCCGCCAGTTTATCTATCCGCAAACCACGCAGCCGATTTTGAGTGACGTTAACGTCACTCTCCAGCCGGGTCAGATGCTGGGGATTTGCGGGCCGACCGGCTCAGGGAAAAGCACATTGCTCTCCCTGATTCAGCGCCATTTCGACGTTGAGCAGGGCGACATTCGCTTCCACGCGATACCGCTAACCGAACTCAAGCTGGATGCGTGGCGCAGTCGCCTTGCGGTCGTCAATCAAACTCCCTTCCTCTTCTCCGATACGGTTGCCAGTAATATTGCGCTGGGTAAACCGGGCGCCACCCGCGAAGAGATTGAACATGTCGCCCGACTTGCCAGCGTGCATGACGATATTTTGCGACTGCCGCAGGGCTATGAAACCGAAGTGGGGGAGCGCGGCGTCATGCTCTCCGGTGGGCAAAAACAGCGTATCTCTATTGCGCGTGCGCTTTTGCTGGATGCGGAAATTCTGCTGCTAGATGATGCGCTTTCTGCCGTTGACGGGCGTACCGAGCATCAGATTCTGCATAACCTCCGTCAATGGGGAGAAGGGCGCACGGTCATCATCAGTGCGCATCGCCTGTCGGCGCTGACGGAGGCGAGTGAAATCCTGGTGATGCAGCACGGGCACATTGCACAGCGCGGGGAACATGAACAACTGGCGAGTACGCCTGGGTGGTATCGCGATATGTATCGCTATCAGCAACTGGAAGCGGCGCTGGATGAAGCGCCACAGGAGGCCAGTCATGCGTAACTTCGGGCAGCTATGGCCGACCTTAAAGCGTCTGCTGGTCTATGGAAAACCCTGGCGCAAACAGCTGATAAAAGCCGTGGTGATGCTCTGGGTTGCGGCAGCGGCGGAAGTGACGGGGCCGGCGCTTATCAGCTATTTTATCGACAACATGGTGGCGAAAAGCTATCTGCCACTGGGGCTGGTTGCCGGGCTGGTCGTCGCCTACATTGGCCTGCAATTCCTGGCGGCGGGGCTTCATTACGCCCAGGCGTTGTTGTTCAACCAGGCCGCGGTCGGTGTGGTGCAACAGCTCCGTACTGATGTGATGGATGCTGCGCTTCGTCAGCCGCTTAATGCCTTTGATACCCAACCGGTAGGGCAAATTATCTCCCGCGTGACCAACGATACCGAAGTGATTCGTGATCTGTACGTTACCGTGGTGGCTACGGTACTGCGCAGCGCAGCATTGATTGGCGCCATGCTGGTGGCCATGTTCAGCCTTGACTGGCGAATGGCGCTGGTGGCTATCGCCATTTTCCCGGCGGTACTGATTGTGATGTTGATTTATCAGCGTTACAGCACGCCCATCGTCCGACGCATGCGTGCCTATCTTGCGGACATTAACGACGGTTTTAACGAAGTCATTAACGGGATGAGTGTTATCCAGCAGTTCCGCCAGCAGGGGCGTTTTGGTGAACGAATGGGTGAGGCGAGCCGCTCACACTACCTGGCGCGGATGCAAACCCTGCGTCTTGATGGCTTCCTGTTGCGTCCTTTGCTGAGCTTGTTTACCACACTTATTCTTTGCGGCCTGTTGATGCTGTTCGGTTTTAGCCCCACCGGAACAGTGGAAGTTGGGGTGCTGTACGCCTTTATCAGTTATCTGGGGCGGCTCAATGAGCCTTTAATTGAACTCACGACCCAGCAATCGATGCTCCAACAGGCGGTGGTGGCCGGAGAGCGCGTGTTTGAACTGATGGATTGCCCGCGTCAGACCTACGGCTATGACGATGAACCGCTGAAAAGCGGCGCGATAGATATTGAGAATGTCTCCTTTGCGTATCGTGATGATCAACTGGTGTTACAGGACATCAGCCTGAGCGTGCCGCCGCGCAGTTTCGTCGCACTGGTCGGGCACACCGGCAGCGGTAAAAGTACCCTCGCCAATCTGCTCATGGGGTACTACCCGCTCACCAAAGGGGAGATCCGCCTGGACGGTCGCCCGCTCTCCGCGCTGAGTCACGCGTCATTGCGCAAAGGGGTGGCGATGGTGCAGCAGGACCCGGTAGTAATGGCCGACAGCTTCTTTGCCAACGTCACGCTGGGGCGCGACATTTCTGAGGCGCAGGTCTGGCATGCGCTGGAAACGGTGCAGCTTGCGGAGCTGGCGCGCGGCATGAGTGACGGCATCTATACGCGACTAGGGGAGCAAGGTAACAACCTCTCAGTGGGGCAAAAGCAGCTGCTCGCTCTGGCGCGCGTGCTGGTGGATACCCCGCAAATCCTGATCCTTGATGAAGCGACGGCTAACATTGACTCCGGCACCGAGCAGGCCATTCAGCAGGCGCTGGTTGCCGTACGGGAGAAGACGACCCTGGTGGTAATTGCCCATCGATTGTCGACCATTGTGGATGCCGGAACCATACTTGTGCTTCATCGTGGGCAAGCCGTTGAACGCGGAACTCACCAGCAACTGCTTGAAAAGAAAGGACGCTACTGGCAGATGTACCAGTTGCAGCTGGCGGGGGAAGAACTGGCTGCCGGTTTACAAGAAGAAACCCTTATCGCCTGATGCACCATAATCAGGCACGCTACTGACGGGAACCTCTGTTGGTGCAAAAAAATAACGCACTGCGCACTGTCGTGGTGCGTTTTTCTTTTCCAGGAACAATCTGAACGCGTCTCGCTTTTCACTTCGGGTTAGCCAACCCCTCCTGCAGGCCATAAAAGCCTGAATAACGCCTGTTTTTCATTTCTGGCACAGCCCTTGCAATATCTCCTGTGTGTTAGCTGCGGCCATTATCGATTTTGACTGGAGGGGGATCTATGAAGCTGGTTACCGTGGTGATTAAGCCATTCAAACTGGAAGACGTTCGTGAAGCGCTGTCTTCAATTGGTATTCAAGGATTGACCGTGACTGAAGTAAAAGGTTTCGGGCGTCAGAAGGGGCATGCCGAGCTTTACCGTGGTGCCGAGTACAGCGTTAACTTCCTGCCAAAAGTGAAGATTGACGTGGCTATTGCAGACGATCAACTTGATGAAGTGATTGATGTGATTAGCAAAGCGGCCTACACCGGAAAAATTGGCGACGGCAAAATTTTCGTTGCTGAGCTGCAACGTGTCATTCGTATTCGTACCGGCGAAGCCGACGAAGCGGCACTGTAATACCTGCACACAGTGAGAAGGATGGGGAAGAAAATGAAGAAAACAATGTTAAAAGCAGGTCTTGCTTCGCTGGCATTACTGCCTGGTCTGGCGATGGCTGCCCCGGCGGTTGCGGATAAAGCTGACAACGCCTTTATGATGATCTGCACCGCGCTGGTGCTGTTTATGACTATCCCGGGTATTGCCCTGTTCTACGGCGGCTTGATCCGTGGCAAAAACGTTCTCTCTATGCTGACTCAGGTGGCCGTGACCTTCGCCCTGGTCTGCGTATTGTGGGTGGTGTATGGCTACTCCCTCGCATTCAGTGAAGGTAATAGCTTCTTTGGTAGCTTTAACTGGGCGATGTTGAAAAACATCGAGCTGACCGCCGTAATGGGCAGCTTCTATCAGTACATTCATGTTGCCTTCCAGGGATCGTTCGCCTGTATTACCGTGGGTCTTATCGTCGGTGCCCTGGCTGAACGTATCCGCTTCTCTGCCGTGCTGATCTTCGTGGTGGTGTGGCTGACGCTCTCCTACGTGCCGATTGCGCATATGGTCTGGGGCGGTGGTCTGCT
>DFPL01000116.1 GCA_002377245.1 Enterobacteriaceae bacterium UBA3516 | reverse complement strand
CTTCTTTCTTGCGGGCTAAAATGTAAAGGTCAGGAAAACAAGGCACGATTCATCGTGCCTTGTCTGTTTCAGAAACCCGGCGGTGTAAAGCGGTCGTCCTGGCCGCCGTTTAGTCATTGCTGACGGTGACGACGCGGAAACGGACAGATCCAATGGATGCGTACTTTTTTACAGGGCCAGTAAAATGAAAGCTGATAAGTCATTACTCTATGCCTGCGTCATTAATGATTTACCTTTGATTAAAGAAAGGGTTAGCAATGCCTCACCCGCCCAGCTTAATAAGCGAACTCAACAAGACGGCACGCCACTTCATGCGGCTTCCTTACATGAAAACAGAGAGGCGGTCGAACTTCTCTTAGCCGCAGGCGCAGATATCGAAGCGGGTAACTTTTTAGGCAATAACGCGATGTTAACCTGTATTGCCGAAGGCAAGTTAGCCATGGCCAGGTACCTCATTGAGAAGGGGTCAGACATCAATAAAAAAGGCTGTCAGAGCCGACATGCCCTCAACCAGCTTATTTGCTATTCATGGGATCGTGATTTCGCTCATTACCTGTTGAGCCAGGGGTGCGATATCAATCAAACCTCGCGGGATAAGTATGATTTATTGAATATCGCTGCCTGCAACAACAATACCGACGCGCTTGATTTCCTGCTCTCCAATGGCATCAATCAGACGGGCATTCATTCCGCGTTATGTTGGGGAATACTGAAAAATTCTGTGGAAGCCGTATCGCTATTGCTGCAACGCGGTGCCAGCCTGACCGCGATGTATCCTGAACTCAAAGGCCTGGAAAAAGGTATCTATCATCAGGCCGCGGTGAAAGAGAGCGGTGAAGCGATGCTGGCACTACTGTCAGATGCGGGCATTGATTTCAGTTTGCCGCCTGAGCGCGCCGTGGTGGTGGGTCTGGAGAAAACAAAGTTAAGCCCGCTTGAGTACGCTAAAGCGCAGTTAACGGCCTGGCCGCAGTCTCTCTGGCTTAATCATAATATTAAGATGATGGCTAGCCAGTCTACGTAGGCCAGGCACTACAATCTGCTCACTGGGGAGCACGCCTCTGTTGCTGCTCTGCTCCCCAGCGCCTTTATTTCATGACCGTCTCACGCACGTATTTATCCAGCGCCTTCGACTCATAAAACGTCATGCATTGCGCCAGCACATTGTTCGCTTTTCCACTTTCATCTTTCAGCGAAAGGGTCAGCTTATCGAAATCTTTGGTCTCTCTGGTAACAAATGCCTGGAATGCATCCCAAAGGCCTGCATTGCCCAGCGCATAACTTTCTACCAGAAATGAGGCATCGTGAGCGGGGGCAGAAAAGGTATCTGCAGGGGTAAGATCGCGGTAGTTCTGCAACAGGCACTGTTTTAAGGCCAGATGTTTCACATCCTGGACGGTCACGCCCTTAGGTTTCGCCTGTACACCAACGCACATTGCCATCAGCACAATGAGCAGAGCAGGTCTGGTACGCATAGTCTCTCCTTATCAACCCTGAACAATTTTCCAGAACGCATCAATCAGCGGCTCATGCAGCCGTTTTTTCTGCACGCAGACGCCAAGCTCAAACGGCGATTCCGCATCGTTGCGTTCCAGAATCATCACACGATTACGCACGGGTTCCGGGCTGTTTTCCAGTACCACTTCTGGTAGTAGCGCGACGCCGCAACCGAGCGCGACCATAGATACCATCGCCTCATGCCCACCCACCGTCGCGTAAATCAAAGGGTTACTGATTTTGTGACGACGAAACCAAAGCTCAATACGGCGGCGCACCGGCCCCTGAACGGCCATGATAAAAGGTACGGAAGACCAGTCCGGTTCCGCATGAGAGACCTGATTTCGTACCGGACAGGGCAGAGCAGGCGCAATCAGCACAACGGCTAAATTCTCCAGAATGGCGAATGCCACCGCACCGGGCAAGGTTTCTGGCTTCCCGGCAATCGCCAGATCGGCTTCGCCTGAGACGACTTTTTCCATTGCATCAGCGGCATCGCCGGTGGTGAGCTTGATCTCAACGGAGGGATGTTCAGCCCTGAAGCGATCAAGGATCGGCGGCAGGTGGCTGTATGCGGCGGTAACGGAGCAAAACAGATGCAATTCGCCGGAAAGCGAGGGACCTTTTTGATCCATCGTATGGCGAAGCTGCTGATACTGCATCAGCGTATGCTGGGCAAAGATACGGAGTTCTTCACCTGCTTCGGTGAGCGTCACGGTGCGGTTATCACGAATGAATAACGGCTGACCCAGATCCTCTTCCAGACGTTGGATCTGGCGGGAGAGCGTCGAGGGGCTCACGTGCATTGCACGGGCGCTGCGGCCAAAATGACGGCTCTCTGCGAGGTGCAAAAAGGTTTTAAGATCGCGTAAATCCACAGCCCGCTCCTGATTTATTTACGTTGCAGAATTTGCAATGTGACGTTGTGAATATATCAATTTCCGCAATAAATTTCCTGTCATATAGTAAGTTCATTCTCGCATATGCGAACCGAACAATAAGCACGACACATCAACGAGGTTTCACCATGGCTAACTACTTTAATACATTGAATCTGCGCCAGCAGCTGGCTCAGCTGGGTAAATGTCGCTTTATGGCGCGTGATGAATTTGCCGATGGCGCAAGCTACCTGCAAGGTAAAAAAGTGGTCATCGTGGGTTGTGGCGCACAGGGTCTGAACCAGGGTCTGAACATGCGTGACTCTGGTCTGGATATCTCCTACGCACTGCGTAAAGAAGCCATTGCCGAGAAACGTGCTTCATGGCGTAAAGCGACCGAAAACGGTTTTAAAGTGGGGACCTACGAAGAGCTGGTTCCGCAAGCCGATCTGGTGGTTAACCTGACGCCGGACAAACAGCACTCCGACGTTGTACGTTCCGTTCAGCCGCTGATGAAAGATGGCGCGGCGCTGGGTTACTCCCACGGCTTCAACATCGTTGAAGTGGGCGAGCAGATTCGTAAAGACATCACAGTGGTGATGGTTGCGCCAAAATGCCCGGGTACTGAAGTCCGTGAAGAGTACAAGCGTGGTTTCGGTGTACCGACCCTGATTGCCGTTCACCCGGAAAACGATCCGAAAGGCGAAGGCATGGCGATTGCGAAGGCCTGGGCAGCAGCAACCGGTGGTCATCGTGCAGGTGTTCTGGAATCTTCCTTCGTTGCAGAAGTGAAATCTGACCTGATGGGTGAGCAGACCATTCTGTGTGGCATGCTGCAGGCGGGCTCTCTGCTGTGCTTCGATAAGCTGGTGGAAGAGGGTACCGACCCGGCATATGCAGAAAAACTGATTCAGTTCGGCTGGGAAACCATCACCGAAGCGCTGAAACAGGGTGGCATTACGCTGATGATGGACCGTCTGTCCAACCCGGCAAAACTGCGTGCCTATGCGCTGTCTGAACAACTGAAAGGCATCATGGCCCCGCTGTTCCAGAAACATATGGATGACATTATCTCCGGCGAATTCTCTTCCGGCATGATGGCTGACTGGGCNNCTGGCCTTCGAAACCATGGTCGATTCCGGCATCATCGAAGAGTCCGCTTACTATGAATCCCTGCACGAACTGCCGCTGATCGCGAACACCATCGCCCGTAAGCGTCTGTACGAAATGAACGTGGTTATCTCCGATACCGCTGAATATGGCAACTACCTGTTCTCCTACGCATGCGTACCGCTGCTGAAAGAGTTCATGACTACCCTGCAGACTGGCGATTTGGGCAAAGCCATTGCAGAAGGTTCTGTAGACAACGCGCAGCTGCGTGATGTTAACGAAGCTATTCAGGCTCACCCTATCGAGGCTGTAGGTAAGAAACTGCGTGGCTATATGACCGATATGAAACGTATCGCTGTCGCAGGCTAATCAAGCGTCGGGTCGCTTTTTGCCGACCTGACCTGCCGCTCCCTCCGGCTTAAAAACCTGACGTGCACAAATGCCGTCAGGTTTTTTTATCTATATAATCCATTAGATCAACAAGATAGTTATCTTCCGCCACGAGTTTTCACTGGCGTTATTGTTATTTAGGCTCTTATGTAATATCGTAAGTTACATGAAAATAAATAACTCATTCTCCGCAACGCTTCACATCCTGCTGCATATGGAGCAGGCCGATAAACCCATGACCTCGGAGCAGATGGCCGCCTTTATTGACGGTAATCCTGCATTCATCCGTAAGCTGCTCGCTGGCCTTCGGGAAAGCCAGATCGTCTGTGCCATAAAAGGGCACCACGGCGGCTGGCGGCTTTGTCGTCCTGCCAACGAAGTCACGCTCCACGATATTTACGTCGCGTTAGGCGAACCCGCGCTGTTTGCGCTGGGGAATCGAAGCGAGAACCCGGCATGCCTGGTAGAACAAGGGGTAAACCGGATGATGTCATCTACGCTTGCCGATGCTGAGACATTGATCCTGGCGCGTTTCAAGGGGCTGACGCTGCAGGACATTGGTGTGGAATTTATGTCTTATTTCAACGAGAAGGGTCACGAATCATGATGTCTGAATTTCTAGCCGATGTAACCACTTGCCTGATGATCGCTCTGGCAGCCAGCAGCATCTCAATGACGATAACGCAAACAGAACTGTTCGCTGCGTTTCGCGAGTGGACGACCAAAAAGAACGCAATGATGGGGCATCTTTTCCAGTGCTTTTACTGTATGAGCCACTGGGTGGTGTTTGGTGGGATGCTGGTTTACCGCCCGGCGTTATTGCACAGCGGTTTTGCATTTATCGACTGGGTGATGACCGCTTTTATCACCATCACGCTGGCCACATTGATTAACGGACTGATGTTCAAAGTATTCCAGGCGGCCGTCAGCACACATGTGATGAAACATAACGCTCAACAGATGCTGCAATCGCAGAAATAAAAAAACTGGCGTCGCTGGCTAATTACAAAGCACGCTGGTGCCCTCACCCCGACCCTCT
>DFPL01000011.1 GCA_002377245.1 Enterobacteriaceae bacterium UBA3516 | reverse complement strand
GTCCGGTGCGTCTTTAGCTTCAAACTGAATCGCCCCTGCCGGACTGCGGGTCTGGACCCACTCGTATTTGAACAGGTTCTCAAAGAAATAATTACTCCACTGGGTCGGCGTCTGCGTCCAGACCACTTCCAGACCGGAGGTAATGGCATCGCTACCGGCACCGCTGGCATAACTGCTGGTCCAGCCGAGACCCTGCGACTCCAGTGGCGCACCTTCTGGCTCAACGCCCACGTGGTCAGCTGACGCTGCACCGTGGGTTTTACCGAGGGTATGCCCCCCTGCAATCAGGGCGACGATCTCTTCATCATCCATCCCCATGTTGCCAAAGGTCGCGCGAATCGCAGCGCCTGCAGAGATCGGCTCACCGCTGGCGTTCGGGCCTTCCGGGTTCACATATATCAGCCCCATTTCAGTGGCGCCAATGGCCGCCTGCGCGAGGCTTTCCGGGTGACGATGTTCAAGCCAGGATTTCTCGTTGCCCCAGTTCACATCCAGGTCCGGTTCCCACACATCTTCGCGACCTGCGCCAAACCCGAAGGTGCGGAAGCCGGCGTTTTCCAGCGCCACGTTACCCGCCAGCATCAGCAGATCGGCCCAGGAAATTTTCTGCCCGTGTTTTTGTTTCACCGGCCACAGCAGGCGGCGTGCTTTATCAAGACTGACGTTGTCAGGCCAGGAGTTAAGTGGGGCAAAACGCTGTTGCCCACGGCCTGAACCGCCTCGACCGTCGACGGTACGATAGGTGCCAGCGCTGTGCCAGGCCATACGAATAAAGAGACCGATATAGCTGCCCCAGTCTGCTGGCCACCAGTCTTGTGAATCGGTGAGCACTTTTTTGATATCTGCTTTCAATTCCGCGTAATCGAGCTTTTTGAACTCTTCACGGTAATTGAATGTTTCATCCAGCGGGTTGGAGCGTCTGGAGTGTTGATTCAGCAGGTCGACGCGCAATTGTTCCGGCCACCAGTCCCGGTTTGTGGTCACGCTACTTTTTTTTGCGGGTTTTGAACCGCCATCATGAAAAGGGCATTTTGCTGCCGAGGATTCCTGGGATGTGTCTTCTGACATGCTCATATCTGGCTCCATTTGTTTTGTGAATGCCTCTACGATATATCACTGCTTTCAGTTATAGATATTTGAATGAATCTACGGATTTGATAGCTAAATCCTTCTAAGTGAGCAATATGGACGGGATAACGCCCGGCGATTAAGCCGCTCACTAAAGTCTCATCATTGATCATTACATCAAGGTGTTAGTACTGCCTCGATCACATGCTGAATGATATTTTCATCACGATATGATTTTTTATATTCCGTTGGATCAGGGGGCAGAACGAGGCGGCAGGCAAAAAGCGGGAAACCGATGGCAGGCACCGGTGCAGGTGATGAGTGGCATGCGGCCCAGAGAAGCGTCAGGGTTGAAGCAAGTCGAGGCTTTGTTCCAGGGTCAGAGCCTCATCAGATTTGCCCTTACCCTCTGCACGGTTGGTCAGGTAGTTGTAGTCCAGATCTATCCATTTTTGCAGATTTTCGGCGTAGTTGTCCGGGTATTGCGCTTGCTCTATCGCTGGCAGAGAGTGAAAATGTTCCAGTACTTCGCCAAAGAAGTCGGTCAGTTTGCCGCTGCCGTTGTATTCGGCCATCGCTTTAGCCACCACGTTTTGACGCCAGGCATACTCCCTGTCGTATGCCTCCTCCCAGGCCGCTCTTCGCTCATTCGTGGTGAACGAACCGCTGTCGTCGTAAGTGATTAACGCCAGCTCTTCACGTGAAAGGCCTGCAAAAGGATTGCGGCCGTTTCCGTGAACAAACTCGGTTGCCTGTTTGGCCTGGGCGAGGCGTTCCGGTGAGTCAGACTCAGGCACTTGTGCATCATAAATGGCCCGGTTCGCGGAAAACTGTGTTCCGGTAATTTGGCCGAGCAGTGTTTCGGCTTTTGCAGCGAGTGCTTTTCGACTCAGGCCTGCGTTGACGGTATCTGACTCACCGGCGCTGCGACTCAACTGCTGGCCCAGCGAGGAGAGGGTAACACGCCCGTTAGCGGCCCCCCGTACGTCGCTGTCCACATTGTAATCGCTACGTTGCGCGGGTGAACGTGCAGCAGGCGTTGCAGCCTCTGCGGACGGGCGAAGGGTGTTCTGATGACTTCCAATGTGGCTCACCATAGCGGGTGTGTCCTTACCATATGTTGCGAGTAATCGTTGTGGTCCGGGATATTACAGCTTGTGAAACACCAACCATCCCGTTCCAGAAGCAGTTGATAATTTATCGGCAGAATGAGGGATCGGTTTATCTTTTTCCGCCCACCAAAACAGGGGGGGAACGTCAAAATGTATAGATTTGTGCGATCTTCTTTACGCCACGTTGACAAACATTTGCCTGGTCAGTAATTTCAATTGTAATTATTGACCAGGCAAATAACATGAACGACATTGCGGACATTCCTAACCCTAAACTTCATCTCGGCTTGCTTATCCATTTGGCGAACCAGTTCAAAGACCAGCTTATCAGCCACTTTTTTGCCGACACCGATATCACTGCTGCCCAGTTCAAGGTGCTGATCAGTATCTATAAGGGCTTCAACAGCCCGCTTGAGGTGAGCAAAAATCTGCTGATGGATGCCGGGGCGATGAGCCGAATGCTTGAGCGCATGGTGAAGCGTTCGCTGATCCTGCGTACCCCCAATCCTGAAGACAAACGCCAGGTGATCCTGGCACTGACCGACAAAGGCCGGGCCATTTGCGACCGTTTTCAGAATGAGGCGCTCGCCACCATTCTGGGCTCGCTTACCGCCCGTCTGACTCCTGAAGAATCACGTTTGCTGGTCCAGCTGCTGATAAAAATGCTGCCGGACGAGGCAACGAAACTCCATCGCTAAGCTGTTCAGAAAAAGGTTTAACCACGATGCAAACTTCATCTGCACCTTCATCAGCACAACCCGAACGCGCCCCGAGCAAACGCAAACGTAATTTTGCGATCCTGCTGATTATCCTGCTGTTGATAGCCGCAGGCTGCCTGGCGTGGTACTTGCTTTATGCCCGCTACTACGAGACCACGGATGATGCGTACGTGAATGCTAACCTGGTCACGCTGACGCCGCAGATTGCCGGCACGGTCACCCAGGTCGCCGTTGACGAGGGGGATTACGTCACCAAGGGCCAGCCGCTGGTGCTGCTCGACCCAAGCGACACACAGATCGCGCTGCAGCAGGCGGAAGCCAATCTGGCCAGCACCGTGCGCCAGGTGCGTGGTCTGTACAGCACGGCGGATAATTATCGTGCACAGGTGGCGGCGAAACAGGTCACGCTGCAAACCGCCCAGAGCGATTATGCCCGTCGGCAGAAAATCTTTGCGGCAGGTGCCGTGTCTGCGGAAGATCTCTCTCATTACCGCGATGCGGTTGCCAGTGCACAGAGTGATTTGATGGCGGCAAAACAGGCGTTAACCACCAATCTGGCGATGGTTGATGACACGGTTATCGACAGTCACCCGGAAATCAAAAGTGCGGTGGCCACCCTGCGCCAGCGCTTCCTCGATAACGCCCGTAGCACCATTGTCGCGCCGGTCAGTGGCTACGTGGCAAAACGTGCTGTGCAGTTGGGGATGCGCGTCGACTCCGGCACCACGCTGATGTCGATTGTGCCGCTTGATCAGGTTTGGGTGGATGCCAACTTCAAAGAGAGCCAGCTCAACACTATGCGTATGGGGCAGAAAGTGGTCCTGACTGCCGATCTGTATGGCGATAAAGTGGAGTATCAGGGCACCATCGAGAGCTTAGGTATCGGCACGGGCAGTGCGTTCTCGCTGCTGCCCGCGCAGAATGCCAGCGGTAACTGGATCAAAATTGTGCAACGTCTGCCGGTGCGTATTACCCTCGACCCGCACGATATGGAGAAACACCCGCTGCGCGTCGGACTGTCGATGTTCGTGCGAGTGGACATCCGCGATACTGACGGCCACCTGTTACCACAGCAGACCGTTGCCGCGCCGCGCTTTACCACCGATGTTTATCAGAATGCGCTGGATAAAGCCGATCAGGTGGTGGCGAAGATCCTCCATGATAACCGTCAGGCCGTAGCGGCGAGCAACCGCTAAGAGAGGCGTTATGCAAGACAAGGCGGCGTTTACGCCCCCCAGCCTGCTGCTCGCCACCATTGCGCTGTCGCTGGCGACCTTTATGCAGGTTCTCGATACCACCATCGCCAACGTGGCGTTGCCGACCATTGCTGGCAACCTCGGGGTGAGTTCGGACCAGGGCACCTGGGTCATCACCTCGTTTGCGGTGTGCAATGCCATCGCGCTGCCGCTAACGGGATGGTTTACCCGACGTTTTGGGCAGCTGAAGCTGTTTGTGGGGTCAGTCACGCTGTTTACGCTGACCTCATTCCTGTGCGGCTTTGCCCATAGTATGACCGAGCTGATTATCTTCCGTGCGCTGCAGGGTTTTTTCGCCGGTCCCATGTTTCCCATGTGCCAGACCCTGTTGTTGGTTATTTTCCCGACCACCAAACGCAGTATGGCGCTGGCCCTGCTGTCGATGGTGACGGTGGTCGCGCCGATTGTCGGGCCGATTACCGGCGGCTGGATAACTGACAACTACTCCTGGCCGTGGATCTTTTACATCAATGTGCCGATCGGCATCTTTGCGGCGATTGTGGTCTGGACGCAGCTGCGTGAGCGTGAAGAGACGACGACCATCGCTCCCATCGATTACATCGGCATCGCATTGCTGGTGCTGGGGGTCGGGCTGTTGCAGGTGGTGCTGGACAAAGGCAACGATCTCGACTGGTTCTCATCGACAGAAATTATCGTAATGTCGGTTATCTCCGCCATCGCGCTGGTCTCATTTGTGATTTGGGAACTGGGCGAGCGCCACCCCATTGTCAATCTGCGGCTGTTTGCTGACCGCAACTTTGCCATCGGTACCACCACGCTGATGCTCGGCTATGCGGCGTTTTTTGCCATCAACATTATCTTGCCCCAGTGGCTGCAAACGCAGATGGGTTACACCGCTATCTGGGCGGGGCTGGCTGCGGCACCGATGGGCTTCCTGCCGCTGCTCCTCACCCCCATTGTTGGGCGCTATGCCAACCGGGTGGATCTGCGTATTCTGGCTTCGCTCTCTTTCCTGACTATGGGCGCGTCGTGTCTGTTGCGCGCCCAGTTCAACACCAGCGTGGATTTCCGCACGATTGCGGAAGTGCAGATGTTTATGGGCATTGGCGTGGCGCTGTTCTTTATGCCCATCACCACCATCGTGCTGTCGAACCTGCACGGTAACGAAGTGGCAGAGGGGTCTGGCCTTGCGACCTTCTTCCGTGTGCTGGGCGGCTCTTTTGCTTCCTCTCTGACCACCTGGTTGTGGTCACGGCGCGAGGTTTATCACCACGCCAATCTGACGGAGAGCGTTTCGGTTTACCATCCACCCGCCATGGACTACCTCCATAAAATGGGCGGGGTGACGCAGCAGCATCTGGCCGCGGTGGATAAAACCATCGAACAGCAGGCGTATATGATGTCAACCATCGACTATTTCTGGCTGTTGGGCTGGGGCTTTATGGCGTTGGTGGTCATTATCTGGTTTGCAAAACCTCCGTTTGTCAGGTCGGGGGCGCCGGGTGGGCCGCCCTCTGCCGCGCATTAACAGGATGCACTAACACAACACATCGGCACCGGGCACCTAATAGCTCGGGCCGTTTTTTCAGCCTGATCCGGTTAGCGTATTCGGCGCAGGCAGTTTGAACTCGGACAGCGCGGAAAAACCGGAGCGTACAAGCAGTACGTGAGGATGTTGAGCACCGCCCAGGTTTAAACTGACAAGTAAGATAGCCAATCGGGTCGGGCTCTTAATGGGATACGTTTATGGCACCGGTATTATCTGCTCGCGATGGCAGTCTGTTGCAGCATCGTTCGTTTGTGGCGTTCTGGCTGGCACGCACCAGCTCAAGCTTTGGTTTTCAGATGCTCTCGATAATCGTGGGCTGGCAAATCTACTCCCAGACCCACAGCGCTTTTTGGCTCGGGATGATTGGTCTGGTGCAGTTCTTCCCCTCGGTGCTGCTGGCGCTCCCCGCCGGGCATATTGCCGATCAGTTTGACCGTCGCCGGGTGGTGATGTTCGGCCAGGTTTTTGAGTGGGTCGCCATCGCGCTGCTGGCCTGGTTTACCTGGAAAGGTGATGCCAGCGTCGGGGTCATTTTGCTGCTGATTTTTATTATCTCCAGCGCTAAAACGATTGAGTCGCCGGCGATGATCTCCATGCTCCCGGCGCTGGTGCCTGTCTCCATACTCCCGCGTGCCACGGCCGCTAATGCGGTATCCAGCCAGGCGGCGCAAATTGTTGGCCCGGCGCTGGGGGGCTTTCTCTATGCTGCCGGTGCGGATGTGGTCTATACCGTGACCGCCGGGCTGTATCTGGTTTCACTGATGCTGGTTCTGAGCCTGCGTTATGAACAGGCGCTACCGCCACGCACGCCGCCGACGCTGACCTCGCTGTTTGCAGGCGTCGACTTTATTCGTAAAAGACCTGACGTGCTGGGGGTGATTTCACTGGATCTCTTCGCCGTGCTGCTCGGTGGCGCGACCGCACTGTTGCCTATTTTTGCTCACGATGTCCTGCACACCGGGCCGATGGGGCTGGGGTTACTGCGAAGTGCGCCAGCCGTGGGTGCGCTGCTGGTGGGCTTCTGGCTGAGCCACCGGGCGCTGAAACGCAACGTTGGCCTCATCATGTTTATGAGCGTGGCGGGCTTTGGCGTCGCCACGCTGATCTTTGCTTTCTCAAGCTGGATGTGGCTTTCATTACTGGCACTGTTTGCGCTGGGCGGCTGCGACATGGTGAGCATGGTGATTCGTGGTTCGCTGGTTCAGCTCGATACGCCAGACGACATGCGCGGCCGCGTTAACGCGGTCAATTCTATCTTTATCAACACCTCTAACCAGCTGGGTGAATTTGAATCCGGGATGCTGGCGGCCTGGTTGGGGGCGGTGCCTGCCGCCGCGATTGGGGGGATTGGGACGTTAATTGTGGTGGCGTTGTGGATGAAATGGTTCCCCGGCCTTCGCCATCGTCAGCGACTGGAAAGTTAAGTGGGGGTGGGGCTGCTATGCTGAATAAAGACCGTTTCATCCATTGCTTCCCCTGGAGAGTCAGATGTCAGATAGCGCAGCCGCACCCTTACGTTTTGCCATCAATTTAGGCAATGCCGTCCTGGCGACCGAAGATGAGCAGGGCAAACCCAACGGGATCACCGTGGCGCTGGCGACTAAAATTGCCGATAGCCTCGGGCGGGAACCCGTGTTTTTGACCTATTCCGCTGCCGGAAAGGTGGTGGATGATGCGGGCAAAGACATCTGGGATATCGCGTTTCTGGCCATCGATCCTAAACGCGAAGCCCTGCTGCGTTTCACTTCCCCCTATATCACGATTCAGGGCACGCTGCTGGTCAGGGCACACAGCCACTGGCAGAGCGTACAGGAAATGGACAAGGCTGGCGTGGTGATCAATGTGGGCAAAAACGCAGCTTATGATTTATGGCTCACCAGGGAACTGCGGGCGGCGACGCTGATACGCCATGACTCCTCTCAGGACGCCATCGAGGCTTTTCTCAACGGGGCAGGGGAAATGACGGCAGGTATCCGCCAGCCTTTAGAAAAAACCGCACGCGAACACTCGGATTTTCGGGTGCTGCCGGACAACTTCACCGGTATCCAGCAGGCGATTTGTGTGGCAAAAAGCGATGTGCGCTGGTTTCCTGCGCTAACCACACTCCTGGCGCAGTGGCAGCAGGAGGGGGTCATCGACAGCCTGACGGAACACGCTTTATCGCAGTAATAAGGTTTACACCTGATCTTCAGTCTGCCGCACTTCCCGCACGGCACCCGGCGACTGACCGACAATGCGCTTAAATGCCCGACTAAACGCGGCGAGCGAACTGTAGCCCAGGCGTAGCGCCACGGTTTCAATCGGCTGTTGTTCCTGGTTGATGTACTGGATCGCCAGCCGCATGCGTAACTCGCTGAGGTATTTCGCTGGCGTCGTACCCGTGGCCGCGAGGAACCGCTCGGCGAAAACCGACCGTGAGGTACCCGCTTCTTTTGCCAGTTCTGCCACGCTCCAGTTGATGCCCGGTTGTTGATGCATCGCATAGATTGCCCGGCTCAGTCGTGGATCGCGCAGCACCTGCAACCAGCCGTTGGACTTACCACAACCGGCCTCTACCCAACCGCGAACAATCAGTGCGGCGACCACATCGGCAAGCCGCGCCAGAATTCCGGCAAACCCCACCTGGCGGGTCAGAGATTCACGCTCCATCGCGGCCAGTAATGGATGGATTTCCGGCCAGGTGGTCATTAGCCGGCTCACCATCATCACTTCCGGCATCGCTTTGATCAGCGGCTGCATCCCGCCCAGTTCGAAATCCATACACCCACTGAATATTATCGTGCTGTCACTGTCGGGGCAGGATTCACAGGTAATGGCACAGACATCGCCACAAATGGCTTCTGTCGGAAATGACGACACGGGGGTAACCGCCGCGTGCTCATCAGAGAGCAGGGCATGGGCATTGCCATTAGGGATAAAAAGCGCGTCGCCGCTGTTGAGCGTGAAGGTGGCGCCACTCGCCATTCGCAGCACTGCTGTACCCCGGCTGACAAAGTGAAACTGCGCTTTGCCTGGCGCGAAACCGAAGGCGACACCAAAGGGGGCGCTGGCCTCGATGCGGCGATATTTTACCCCTGAGAGGCGCATGCCGCGTAACAATTCGCTGATCAAATCGGGTGCCTGAACCGTCATGCCATAACTCCGGACGAATAATCAATAATCGAGGATTATATGTCATAGATCGTCCACGGTGAACTTCCTATGATTTGCGATGTAAGTCACATTTCAATAACAGGAGAGTAACAGATGAATTCATGCATCGCGGCGACCGAGGCCCTTGCGCCCGCAAAGCCCGCCTGGCGAGCAGTCTATTCACTGGGGTTGGGCGTTTTTGGCTTAATTACGGCAGAGTTTCTGCCCGCCAGTTTACTGACGCCAATGGCAGCAAGTTTAGGGGTAACCGAAGGAATGGCGGGGCAGGCGGTCACCGCAACGGCGCTGGTCGCGCTGGTAAGCGGCCTGTTGATTTCGGCGGCGACCAAAAGCATCGACCGTCGCTGGGTGCTGATGTTCTTCTCAGTGATGCAAATCCTCTCCAGTCTGCTGGTGGCCTTTGCCCCTACGCTTGAGGTGATGCTGATTGGCCGCCTGCTGCTCGGCGTTGCGATTGGCGGTTTCTGGGCCATGTCGACCGCCACCGCGATGCGACTGGTACCGACAGATAAAATTCCTCAGGCGCTGGCAATCATCTTTTCCAGCGTGTCGATTGCCACGGTAGTGGCGGCGCCGCTGGGAAGCTATCTGGGGAGTCTCATTGGCTGGCGTAACGTTTTTATTCTTTGCATCCTGCCGAGCGTCCTGGCGCTGCTCTGGCAAATGTGGGTATTGCCGTCAATGAAACCGGAGCACAGCGGCAGCCTGGGCACCCTGTTCAAGGTGTTGCGTCGTCCCGGCATGGCGGGCGGCATGCTGGCAACCATTCTCATTTTCAGCGGACATTTCGCGTTCTTCACCTATCTGCGACCGTTCCTTGAAACCGTCGGGCAGGTGAGCGTCGAGAGCATTTCCCTGATCCTGTTAGGATTTGGTCTCGCCAACTTTCTCGGCACGTCGATTGCCGGGCATCTGCTGGCCCGTAATCTTCACCTCACGCTGGCACTGGTGCCGCTGGTGATGGGCGCGCTGGCGCTCACTATGGTGGCCTTCGGGCACCTGGCAGTGCTGGATGGGGTGCTGGTCACGCTGTGGGGCTTTGCTTTTGGCCTGGTGCCGGTCGGCTGGACCACATGGCTTGCGACCACCGTGCCCGATGAGGCAGAAAGCGCAGGTGGGCTGCTGGTGGCGTCTATTCAGTTTGCCATTGGGGCCGGTGCGGCGGGCGGCGGAGCGGTGTTTGATCTCAGTGGCGCAAACGGCGTCTTTACTGGCCGCGGCCTGCTTTTGATCACCGCAATGGTGATTGTCTTTGCGGCGGTGCGGGTCACACCGACGGTGGATAACCGTAACCCTCAGTAATAAGACGTTTTACCGCGATAAAACGGCGCGAGGAGTAAATTCGTCGCTGTGTTGACAGGGTCTGACGAGAAGAGAAGCGTTTAGAAATAAAAGGGCGAGCACCAAAAATGCTCGCCCGGACCGTTAATCGACAATAAACAGCTTCGCGCCGGTTTGTGTTGATGAGCGATGCGCTTCGGCATTATCTGCTACCTGGTAACTCACGCCGGGTGTGAGGAGAAAGGTGCGTCCATCTTCAAGTTCGGTATGCAGTTCACCTTCGAGGCAGAAGAGGATGTGCCCTTTCAGACACCAGTGATCGGCTTTATAGCCAGCAGAATACTCGACGATACGCACGCGAATATCATTGAACTGCGCGCTGCGCCAGAGGGCATAACCTTCTTCACCGGGATGGCGAACCGGTTCAATATCCTGCCACTGCGTGAGTGCGAACGGAATATCACTCATTTTCATTGTAAGGCTTCCTCTTTTAATGGGTTTTGTGTGACAACGTAACATCTTCAAATGCCGTCATTATCCACGTTCTCAACTGCTCAATATCTTCGCGAGCCGTTTTCTGCGGGTGAGTGACAAAGTAGTAGTTGCCGCCGGGCAACGCGCCCGGCAGGGCAATATGCAGTAAACCCTGCGACAGCGGATATTGAACCAATAGCTCACTGGCGAGGAGGACACCTTGCCCGGCAATCGCGGCCTGGATGGCATGTGTCTCATCATCGAAGCGAATTCCTGTCTCTACCTTCAGGCTCTGGGGGCCATAGGCCCTTTGCCAGTGTTGCCAGTCCGGTTCCGGGGTCGGTACATGTCGGTTTTCAATATGAAACAGCGTCACGTTGTGCAAATCCTGAGGGGTGCGCAGCGTCAGTGATGGGCTGGCAACCAGCACAAAGCGATCGCGCCAGAGCAAGGTACTGTCGAGGGTTTCGTCGGCCTGCATGCTGTAGCGAATCGCGCAGTCGGCGATGGCTCCCCCGAGATCCACGAGCTGCGTGCTGCTATGCAGGCGTAAATCCAGCGCCGGAAGTGCGGTGTACAAGGCGGAGAGCCTGGGCACCAGCCAGTTGGTAAGAAAGTTGGAGGTGGTGCTGAGGGTCAGCGCATCGGGCAGCGTTTGCGTATCAATCAGTGCCACGGCTTCACGCAGGGTGGCTGAGATTGTTCCTGAGGCGCGAAACAGGATCTCTCCCGCAGGCGTCAGGGTGACTGCCCGCGCTGAACGGGTGAACAACCGCTGCGCCAGATGCTCTTCCAGTTGGCGTATCTGGTGGCTGATGGCCGTCGGGGTTACCCCGATTTCGTTTGCCGCCAGTTTAAAGCTTGCATGACGGGCGACGCTGTCAAAAGCGCGAACAGCGGTAAGCGGTGGAAGACGACGTTTTCTCATGGCTGAATTAAACTCATCTTAGGCTGAAATCTATGACTTTGAAATGGTTGTGGTATTGGGCGTAGCCTGTAGGGAAAGACGGTAATCCATGAGGATTATTCATCATATCTCACCAAACAGGAAGCCTGATGACGCACACTCATCTGATTGATAACGCCCCTGCGAAGCGCCGCCTCGCGCTGCTGGCGCCCGGTATCGCCCAAGCGTTGATTGCGCTCGATTACGCGATTGTCTACATCGCCTTACCTGCGCTGGCGCAGGATTTACACCTGTCGCCGGGTGAAATGCAGTGGGTTGTTTCGCTCTATGGACTGACCTTTGCCGGACTGTTGCTATTGGGCGGAAGCCTCTGCGACCGTTTCGGCGCGAGGCAGGTGTTCAGTGCCGGGATGGGGCTATTTTTACTGGCTTCGGTCATCGGCGGAATGGCGCACACGGCCTCAATGCTGCTGCTGGCGCGGGCGGGTCAGGGCGTGGCTGCTGCGCTACTGCAACCCGCGATACTGGCGTTGATGGCCCAGCGTTTTGAGGGTGAGGCCCATCGGCGGGCGCTGGCGGTGTGGAGTGCCATCGGGGCACTTGGTCTGGTGGCAGGCGTCATGCTGGGTGGCGTTCTGGTCTCTGTTAACTGGCGCGTCATCTTTTTCATTAATCTGCCGCCGGGGTTGCTGGCGCTATGGCGGGTCAGACGGGATTTCTCGGCCGTGCGTGAAGGCACCGAAAAATCGCCAGCGGGTTGGGGGGCGCTGTTGGGATGTGCCACTGCTGGGGCATTAGTCTGGGCGTTGATGCGTTATGCCGAAACCGGAACGCATGATTTTAACGCGAACCGTCTGGCATTGGTAATGGTGGTGCTGTTTATCCTTCATGAGCGCTTTGCTCAACACCCGCTCTTTTCACCACGGTTGCGTAACCTGTCGGGGCTGAAAAGCGGCTGGCTCAGTAGCGGCTGCTACATGGCAAGCGTAGGCAGCCAGTTTTATGTCATGACTTTACTGTGGCAGCAGAGCTGGCAGTTAGGGGCGGTGATGACGGGGCTGCTGTTTACGCCGCTGGCCGTGCTGATTGTGGTGGGTAATGCTCTTTATTCCTCGCTGACCCGCCGCTTTGCCAGCGCCCAGGTGCTGGTGGCAGGATTTGCCGCCGCGGCGTTGGGATTGGGACTTCTATCCGCGTCACTGCCAGTGCCGGTATCCTGGGGCTTTATGTTGGGGATCGCGCTCAGCGGCGTTGGCCACGGGCTCATCTACCCGGCGATGTTTGCGATTGGGCTCACCGCCACCCCTGCTGCGCTGCAGGGACGCGCCAGCGCACTGATGGCCACCAGCCAGTATATGGCGGGCGCCATGATGCTGGCCGCGATCACGGTGATATTGGGGACGCATCCCATACTGGAAAACTGGGTCACGGTCTTTCACTGGTTGACGGCTGCTGCGCTGGTGGGGATGTGCATTGCCCTGTGCGCCACGTGACTGACGTGCGTGCCGCGGGATTGGTTCGCCGCGTCGTATCCATAAACTGGCCATGAAACGTGCTCGATTTTGCCCTAAACCAGCAAACCCCGTTTCCTCGCCTGATTCACCGCCTGGATGCGTCCATTTACTTCAAGCTTTTCATACAGCTGCTTGAGATGCCATTTCACCGTCTCAACGGAAATACCGAGCGTGCGGGCGATGGCTTTATTGGAGTTCCCTTCGGCAATCAGGCGCAAGGTTTGCTGTTCACGTTCCGTAAGCCGCAGCGTATCAGGCTGAGATGAAATGCCGAGCAGGTTTTCTGCTTCTGTGATGTTGTCGTCCGGGGCCAGATGTTCGCGCATCCAGCGCAACAGCGCAGGCAGCTCATGCCCGGCCTCATGCAGGCTGCGCGCCATTTTATGCTGCACGGCAAGCGCAAGGGCAGGTTTACAGGTCATCGCCGCCTGACGGGTCTTACCCGCCCGCCAGAGCGCCGCCGCCTGTAGCAACCGGACACGCAGCGCGAAGAGGGTCTCGCCGTGCGCCTCCTGCTCAATGATGACGGCATCAAGCCGGGTGGCAGCGGCCTGCGGTTGATTCTCGGCCAACAGCAGACGGCTTTCGCTCAGCGCACTTTGCCAATGGGCAATAAGATTATTTGCATCCTGTGCAAGCCCCGCCAGGGTATGAGCACACTGGCGCGCGCTGTGCGTGTCTTCCACATCCAGAAACAATTTCACGCGTTCGGCGAGAAGATCGATACGGACGCGCCACCAGCCTCGACGCAGTGACAGCTGCTCTGCATGTATCAGCAACGCGTGAGCATCATCATACTGACCGTTTATTTGTGCCCAGCGGGCCAGAATGGCGTAACAGAGGCTGACGCCATCGGCCGGGCAACAGTCGTCAATCATACCCAGACGCGGTGTCAGCAGGGCATGGGCGGCATCACCCTCACCACGTATCCAGGCGATAGTCGCAAGCAGCGGGGCCAGCGTTGCACCGCTGCTGGAGTGGCTGCCGGTTTGCTGCTCGGCTTGCTGCCATGCCTGAGTCGCCTGCCGTTCAGCTTCATCAAGATTGCCCTGACGCAGATACGCCAGCGACAGCACGAATGCCCGGTAGACCTCAATAAACATGTTGCGGTTTTTTGCCATTCCCATGGGAAAGCGCTGTTGCACATCCAGTGTTCGCTGCGGATGAGCGAGTGCCAGATGGCAGTAGCTAAGAATGTTACAGACCAGTCCATCAACCCAGACGTCGTTACAAGGTACCTCTTTCAGTAGAGGTTCGACGAGGGTGATACTGCCGCTGATGTTATCGGCAAAGGCTTCACAAATGGCGCGCACTACCCGCTGCTTTACCCAGGTCGCGCGGGGCAGCGGCGTGGTTTGTATTGCGACCATCGCATCAATTGCATCCAGTAGCTGGCGGGCGTCGGCAAAGTGAAACTGGTGGGCTAACGCCCAGGCCAGATTGAGTTGCAGTTCAATCCGGTAGGGATCGGGCGTGGCGGGCAGATAACGGATCCAGCGCACCATGGTGGCGATATCGCCTTCTTCCGCCAGCGATTGCGCCCCGGCCTCGGCATGGCGGGTGACCGATTTTCCCGCTGCCAGCGCGTGGCGAACGGCTTCCGCCTATAGCTGCTCTGCAGCAAACCAGTTCCCGGCCCGCTCGTGCAACAGGCTGATGTCACTGTCGCTTGTTT
>DFPL01000138.1 GCA_002377245.1 Enterobacteriaceae bacterium UBA3516 | reverse complement strand
CGTTCCTGCGCGCTTATGAGCGCTCATTGATGAAAACCGAAGAACAAAAAGCGCAGAGTAGCGCACCGATGGCGGAAACCGTCGGCAGTAACTGAACAAGGAGAGAACCATGAAATACGCATTTCCTGAACACTTCTGGTGGGGCAGCGCCTGTTCCGCACTCCAGACCGAAGGGGAAAGTACACAAGCGGGAAAAAGCGCGACCACCTGGGATGCCTGGTATGCCAGCCAGCCCTGGCGCTTCCACGGCCAGATTGGGCCACAGGATACGTCGACGTTTTACCAGCACTGGCGTCAGGATATCGCGCTGTTAAAGCAACTCAACCATAACAGTTTTCGGACTTCGTTGAGTTGGGCGCGCCTGATCCCGGACGGTACGGGCGAGGTGAATCCGCAGGCGGTGGCGTTTTATAACGATGTTATCGACGAGCTGTTGGCGCAGAACATTACGCCATTCATCACCCTGTTCCACTTCGATATGCCGATGGTGATGCAGGAGAAAGGGGGCTGGGAGAGCCGCGAAGTGGTCGAGGCTTTCAGCCGTTACGCCCAGATCTGTTTTGAGCTTTTCGGTGATCGGGTTAATCACTGGTTTACCTTTAACGAGCCGATTGTGCCGGTTGAAGGCGGCTATCTGTATGATTTCCATTACCCGAACGTGGTGGACTTCAAACGTGCGGCCACGGTCGCGTACAACACCGTTCTGGCACATGCCAGCGCCGTGCGAGCGTTCCGTGCCGGGCACCATGCCGGAGAAATTGGCATCGTACTGAACCTGACGCCCTCCTATCCGCGCTCGCAGCATCCGGCGGACGTGAAGGCATCACATCATGCCGATCTGCTGTTTAACCGCAGTTTTCTCGATCCGGTATTGCGTGGCGAGTATCCCGCGGACCTGGTGGCGCTGCTTAAGGAGTACGGCCAGCTTCCCGCCTGCCAGCCGCAGGATGTGGCGCTAATTGCAGAAGGCAAAATCGATCTGTTAGGGATTAACTACTATCAGCCGCGCCGCGTGAAGTGTCGGGAAAATGCGGTTAACCCGGATTCCCCGTTTATGCCCGAATGGTTGTTTGATTATTACGAGATGCCGGGACGCAAAATGAACCCCTATCGCGGCTGGGAGATTTATGAACCCGGTATTTACGATATCCTCGTAAACCTTCGTGATAATTATGGCAACCCGCGCTGCTTTATTTCTGAAAATGGCATGGGCGTCGAAAACGAACAACGCTTTATTGAAAATGGTCAAATAAACGATCAATACCGTATTGCGTTTATTTCGGACCATCTGAAATGGCTGCATAAAGGGATCAGCGAAGGGTGTAATTGCCTTGGCTACCATATGTGGACATTTATTGATAACTGGTCATGGTGTAATGCGTATAAAAACCGCTACGGTTTTGTGCAATTAGATCTGAAAACCCAACAACGTACCATTAAGAAAAGCGGCGAGTGGTTTACTGCCACCGCAGGCAATAATGGTTTTGACGAAGAGTAAATGAATATGGTCGCATTAGAAGAAGCGGTAATGGAAATTATCGTTAACGCCGGTCAGTCACGCAGCTTGTGTTTTGAAGCGCTGCGTGAGGCCCGTCTGGGTAACTTTACCGAAGCCAATAACCTGCTGCGTGAAGCAGACGGCTATTCACGACAGGCGCATCAGATGCAGACCAAATTAATTGAACAGGATGCCGGCGAAGGCCGGCAACCTATGACATTAATTATGGTGCATGCGCAGGATCATTTAATGACGTCATTACTGGCGCGTGAATTATCGGAGGAAATTATTCATCTTTATCAGCGTTAAGAGTGGAGAAGTGATTACGGTAAATTAGTTTAATCTGTACCCAAATTAAAAATAACAAAATCAGCTTGTTTTGATAAAGGCATGTTGTTCTGTCACATCAGGACGGGATGGTTATTGTCTGAAAACAACAAACTAAAATGAGATAATCATGAAATTAAATAAAACACTTCCAGTGGCACTGGCGGTTGCGGCTGCTCTTTGCTCTGGTTCGGTGATAGCACAAGAATTTACTCAGGAACAAATTGATGCCATCGTGGCGAAAGCGGTGGATAAAGCGCTGGCTGAACGTCAGGCGAAAATGGACGCTGCCATCAATAAAAAAGCGGACGTCATTACTGAACCGCAAACCACCGCGCAAACGCCGGATCTGGCGATCCCTTATGGCGTGAAATTCAGTGGTTATGCCCGTTACGGTGCCCATTACCAGACCGGCGATCAGAAATACGTGGGGGTCGACGGCTCGTACAACGGCTCCTCCGCCATTGGTCGTCTGGGTAACGAAGGCAACGGCGGTGAATTCCAGCTCTCCAAAGCCTTCAAAAGTTCGCACGGCGCTATCTGGGACGTCAACGTGATGTTTGACCACTGGGGCGACGAAGTTAACCTGAAAAAAGCCTACGCTGGCGTCACCAATCTGCTGGCGTCCAACCCGAACGCCTACTTCTGGGCCGGCCGTGACTTCCATCAGCGTCCGCAACAGGGCATTAACGACTACTTCTGGATGAACCATGACGGCCAGGGTGCCGGGGTGAAGAACTTCGATATCGGTGGCGTACAGTTTGACGTTGCAACAGTCGCCTCCGTTGAGTCCTGTAATCCGGAAATGATTGATGATGGTGATAACCCGTCACGTATTTCCTGTACCGGCAGCTCTGGCACCGGCGACAAAGGTAACTATGCCGTCACCTCAAAAATTCACGGCATGAAAGTCGGCCCACTGGATCTGGAAATTTATGCCAACTACGGCTTTGATTCCAAAGCGATCGAGAGCGACGATCGCCTGAAAGCCTGGCAGGGCGGCGTGGTGCTGAGCCATACCAATGACAGCGGCGTGAATAAAGTTATCGCCCGTTACTCTGATAACTCAGATAACAGCGTTTACAACAAAACCGACGATCTGCAAACCATTTATGCCAGCTTCGAAGGGCTGCACAAGTTTACGCGTCAGATGCAGGTGGAGTATCTGCTTGCCTTCCATGACTACGACAACAGCTCGATTAAGACCGACAACCGTAAGAACTACAACGCCATCGTGCGCCCGATGTACTGGTGGAACGATGTCCATTCAACCTGGCTCGAACTGGGCTGGCAGAAAGTGGCGTATGACAAAGGCGGCGATAACGACGGCTGGAAAGCTACCCTGTCGCAGAACATCTCCATCGACATGGGACCGGAATTCCGCCCAATGCTGCGCTTCTACGTAACCGGCGGCGAAGTGGATAACAAGCGCACCGCCCGCGTGAACGGTACCGACGATAATAATCTGGATTCGTTTAATATCGGCGCGATGTGGGAAGCCTGGTTCTAATTGCTTATATGTATGGGGATACGGGGTTCCCAGAACAGAATACGAGCACGGACAATCCCCTCTCCTCTTTGGGGAGAGGGTAAGGGTGAGGGGAATATGCGGCTGTGAGGGCCATTCCGTTCACC
>DFPL01000045.1 GCA_002377245.1 Enterobacteriaceae bacterium UBA3516 | reverse complement strand
AGGATCCCTTTGATCACCATTGGGCCATCCCAGAATTCACGGATCCACTCCAGGTCCTTCCACGAAATCGATGGATCAAAATTGGTCGCCAGCCAGCCGATATAATCCTCAAGCCCGGTGGGTTTCCCTAAATACGCAGAGATATTCCCCAAATCGTGCGGCCTGCCGTGCAGACCTACATCCCACGCCCATTGCGGATGGGTCGCGGCCTGCCAGTAGCGCCGGAGCGCGGCGTTCTGCCCACTCATGCCGGAGTGCGCGTCACGATAACGCGCCCCTGGTGTCGGCATATCAACGGTGAAAACCAGTGTGGAACAGCCCGCCGCTTTGGCACGCTCCAGCGCGTTGCGCATAAAGCCGCGATCGCGCAGCACATATAACTGGAACCACATCGGGCGTTTGATGGTGGGAGCCACCTCTTCAATCGGGCAGACGGAAACGGTCGATAACGTAAAGGGAATGCCTTTGGCATCTGCGGCGCCCGCCGCCTGCACCTCGCCGCGACGGGCGTACATACCGCAAAGTCCAACCGGGGCCAGCGCCACCGGCATGGAGAGTTTTTCGTTAAACAGCGTGGTTTCCGTGCTCAGCGCTGACATATTCTTCAGTACCCGCTGACGCAGGGCCACCTGACCCAAATCCTCCACGTTTCGACGCAGCGTATACTCCGCGTAAGCACCCCCATCGATGTAGTGGAACAGGAAAGGGGGCAGAATGCGTTGGGCGGCAGCGCGGTAGTCGCTGGCGGCGGAAATGATCATGCGGAGTCTCCAAAGGGAAGCGTGAGTTTTTCATCGGGAAGTCGGGTGATGCGCGCGCTACGCGCCTGGTCTTCATCAAACTGGCGAATCGTGGTGTGGACAAAACTGAGATGCGCCATCATGGCGTCGCGTGCGCGCTGAGCGTCACCGGCAAAAATGGCATCCATAATTTCCCGGTGCTGCCCGGTTAACTGGGTAAAAACGGGGGGAACCTGGTACATACGCTGGCGGCTTTGCTTGACCGAGTTTTGCAGCAGATCGAAAAAGCCGCGCATGGTTTGCAGCAGCACAAGGTTATGTGACGCCTCAGCGATGGAGAGATGAAAGCGTACATCGGCCTGCGAGGCGAGGTCCGGGTCATCGACCAGGGTAGCCTCAAAACAGAGGCGGATTTTTTCTTTCTCGACGGGCGTGGCCCGTAAGGCCGCATGCCAGGCGGTGCTGCCTTCAATGGCGTGGCGGGCTTCAAGAATATCAAAGCTGTAATCCGGATCATCGTCCAGCAGTGTCTTAAGCGGTTGCACAATGCTCTGTTCTGACCAGGTCTCATGCTGCCAGCGCACAAACGTGCCGCCACCGTGTCGGCTCAGTAAGACCCCTTCGCTGATGAGTTTCGCGATAGCTTCACGCAGCGAATTGCGCGAGATGCCAAGCTGCAATGCCAGTTGCCGCTCCGAAGGCAAACGCATACCTGCCTCAAGTCCTTTTTCTTTAATGAGTGTTCTGATACGCCGGGCAACATCCTCAGAAAGCCGTTCAGCCGTCGCGGTCATGATCTGCTCCGTGTCAGTTAAATCCGGGAGGAAAGTGGTACTGCCAGTTTCCGGCAGCACAACGCCATGAGCACAAGGTTAATAGGCTGCTTTGTAATGGCAATGTTAATTTTATGTGATTTTGCGGGGTGTGAAGCGGTGCGCATTAATGCGCGAAGTGGTAGGGCCAATTGAAACCCATTCCATTAGGCTATCTTGCTTGATGGGCGTTTTTCGGGGGAAAGACATCCCCTTCGGTTAAGAAGGGGACGCGGGATCAGAAATCGGTCTTCGAAAAACCGGTCATCTCTTTCAGGCCCATTTCACGACCCAGGGCGGTCATCGGGTGAACGACGACCAGCCCACGCACGCTTTTTTTCAGTTTGCCGAGGTCAGCCTGCTCTTTCTTGGTGATGGCGCGTTTGAACGGCATGTTCACCAGCTTTTGTGCTTCTTTGCTGAGCTTCTGGCTGTACTGGCCGCGCAGACGTTCGATTTCCGTTTCGAGCGTCTCTTTTTCTTTTTCCAGCTCTGCGTATTTCTCGGCAGACTCCACCAAAGACAGGGCGGCCTGCTGGTGGCGAATGAGGTCCAGGCGGTCGCTCAGGCGTTTAATTTCGTTCTTTTCGACTTCTTTCATGGCATTTGACTCAGAAAACGGGGGAAATAATGACAAAGGATACACGAATGCGCGCAGGCTTACTTCTGAAACGCTTTTTTCAAGCTGATTTTAGAAATCAGCTCGGTCAAAGAGAGCACCATCGTTGAACGGACAATCTGCTGGTAGCGCTGTTTTTGCATCGCGTACAGGTCAGGGTCGCTGGTATCAAAAAGCGGGACAGGGGGAAGGGCGGACACGCAGTTAAGTTCACCGAAAGGACCAAGAATTTCGTCATCGGTAAACCCGTATTCGGTGCCGTCATGGTTGAGCTCTTCGCGCAGGGCCATCAGCAGCTCCGCGTCTTCATATTCCGGTCGACTCAGTACACCAAGCCCGTAAATCAGCTTCAAGCGCACGGAGAGATTGCCCAGCGGTCCATCTCCGTCAAGCAACGGCTCTACAGCATATTTCACTGCATAGTCGTCTTTGCGGAAGACCTGAAGCACCAGAATATTCACCGCCTCGGTGAGTAACTCCACGGCGGCTATCAAAAAGCTTCGTACGGTTTTGCCAGCATT
>DFPL01000144.1 GCA_002377245.1 Enterobacteriaceae bacterium UBA3516 | reverse complement strand
CAGGTGCATTTCTGCATCTGAGACAAAAGAGAGTGTGGCTTGTGTTCGCGCATTTAAGTCCCCTCAAATGCGCACAGGTTTGTCAGTTGTTCAGGCTGACACTGGTATTATGCATAGAAACACAATAAAAATCAAAGCATCCATGATCGTAATCAAGTTATAATAGTGCTAACTTTAAATTCAGAAATGTAAACACAATGGAAGCCAGAGATCTAATTCCCTTAAAAAAAATCATCACAGACAAATTCCCTCTACTCGCCGGAATTACCGCCTTAGGATACTTAGTAATATACTTTCACCAAGTAGGCTTTTCAATATATTATGGCTACCCGGAAGATTTCATATTTTTTGACCTTAGCACACTATTGAAATCTGCAGCAATACTATATGCATTTGCAATACTGGTTATATTCCCAATCTCGATGTTGGGAATACTTAAACACAAAAAAACCGCCTACAGCCTGATTATATTGATAACCTCTCTAATCTACTTCTCTGTATTTGAGACAAGAAATCCATTAACATTCTTCACCAGCAACACATCAATAACTCTTTTAAATATTTCTTTGCTATTCATACTTCCTTTTAGCTACATGCACTCAATACGGCAAGCATTTAAGAAAGACGCATTACTAATACAGAAGTTGTTACTTATTGTTATAACAGGATTGAACCTTGTTATTGTTCCATCACTCATAGCAAAAATATCATCATTTAAAAAACCAGACTATTACCAATTAAAAGACAATGAATCATTTGTTTTATTATCCTCCTCTGGGGGTAAGATGATTTTTGGAAGTTGCAACAATGGTAATAAGACTTTCCTGTTAACTGATACATCCCCTACTTTAACCTTGGTGGAAATATCATCAAAAATTGAAAAAGATAAAATTAGAGATTGCTACTTTAATTCTCGAAGATAAGAGGATTGGTCCCAGTACTTACAGGAAGCGCCTCGACTCAAAGTCATGGTTATTTGCATAGTACTTAGGTTTGTGTGATTCGAAGCTTAGACATAAAAAACCTCTGGCCAAGAGGTTTTATTCTAGAACTTCTTTAATCAATTAGTTAGCCGTTGATGTCTACGAAATCTATCAAACCAAACTATTCAAATTGCCCAATTGATCGTGGCGAACACTGCTTAACACTCTCGCTTCATCAGAATACTCTTCAAAGACATGTAAAAATCACAGAAAATGAACCGGAGTTATAAAAATACTATTCGTGTGTTTCGCAAGCCTGATAGAAGCTACGTAGTATAATAAAACGCAGCATTTGAGCCAACTTTATGGCGATACATGTCGAATCGATAATGTGCTCCCAAACGCCTCGACACCATATTCATTTAATTACTCTTTTTCAGGTACCTGGTAAGACATAAGCACACTCTTTATGATTTAAGGGTATCCAGTGTCCAATTATCTAGAAAATTCTACTTGATGAATTCTCTTGTCTCAGAATCTTTTGGCTACAGCCAATTGATTACCAATTCTGTTATGATTGTCGTGCTGATTTTTTATCGTCCTTGCGCAGATGGACATAACGACGAATCACCTCACGCAACTCCTGACATTCTTTTTCGGTTATTCCGCTCATACTGCAAGCTCCTGTTTGATCTCCATGCGTTGGCAGGCGGTAATGAAAATTGAAGTTTCTTTTTCGATGCCAATGAAAGAGCGACCAGTATTCTGACAGGCCACTCCCGCGGTACCGCTCCCCATGGTGAAATCCAGCACGACATCACCGGGATTGCTGTAGGTCTCGATAAGGTATTTGACCAAAGCCAGCGGCTTTTGCGTTGGGTGATAATTTCCGGTTTGCTTATCGCTCGAGGCGAATTGCACATCTCGCGGGTATCGACTGGTAGAGTCGTATTCCGTCAGTTCCAGCGCTTTCCCGTAACACTCAGAATTGACAGTTTTCCGCTTGCTGGTCTTGCGTTCGTGACCGTGAGTAAACTGCGGGTTATACGTTGGCTGGTGTCGGTAAAACACCTGGATGTTTTCGTGGGCACGCAGCGGCTGCTTTTTGGCATTGAGAAAACCGGTAGCGTTGCCTTTCTCCCAGATCCATTCAGTACGCCAGTGATGCAGGTTGCTGTTGACCAGCACGCTGGTAAACGGCTGCGCGGAAAACAGTACGATTGCGGCTGACGGTTTGGCGATGCGATAGAGCTGCTCCCACATCACCTGCAGGTCGAGAACGGAGTCCCAGCGGCATTGCGTGGTACCGTAGGGAATATCGGCACACACCAGGTCAACCGAGTCACTGGCTAATGTCGGGAAAATGTCGAAGCAGTCAGCGTTATGCAGTGTGACCATCTTCGCCTCCCACGACTACGCCTTCGTAAACTTGGTTCAAATGCCCTCGGATCTGCATGCGGCGCAAAGCGCTATACATGTAGTCGCACTCGGCCTGTTTGTTTGCATTGAACGGTTTATGGGCCTTTGTGCACCACATGGAGTTACCGGGCCAGCCGTGAACCTTATAAACGCGACCGTTCTTGACCAACAGCAATCCCCATCCCGGCGGCAGGTCGGAAACCTCAATGAATCCGGGTTCAGCCATGAAGAAACGCCAGTCTCCCATTCCGATTTCAGGCTCAATGCGGAAGCGCTTTTTTCGGTCAGCCAAGAAGTCGCCGCGCGAACACTTCACCTCGATAAGGCACGAGGCGAGATTGCGAAAACCAATAGCGTCCGGCTGTTCTCCAGTAGCGACGGCGGCAAGAAAGCGATCGTGAAACGCCACCTTGAAACCGTTGTTTTGAAGGAAGCGACACGCTATCTGACAAAGTTCATCATGCGTGAGTGGCATCTTCCCCTCCCACCACCAGGGTGATGCCAGCGGCGGCGCAGACCTCACTGATTTTCTCAACAGCCACATCGGCCCCTTCGTTGTAAGCACCCAGCTCCCGCCAAGTCATGTTTCTGCGTCGTGATTCAGCTACAGTGATTCGCACTTCCGGCAACTTAACAGTGAGCGTCCTGGCCTCCAGTTCATCCAGCAACGTGAGCACGGTTGCTGGGTTTGTGAGGTCATTGAAGGAAACGCAGATTCTGATATCCTCCTGCGTTTCTGGGCTGACCTCACCTTCATCGTCAAACACTGATTCCATCAAAGTTAATCGTGCTCGCGAAATTAATGCCTTCTCCGCAGCATCCCGCAATGCGCGTTTGTCGATGTTGCTCGGTAAATCGTTCATGCCCGTGCACTCCCGAAAATTTTGTGGATGCGGTAGCCCTGCCAGTTCTGGCGGCATACAGCTGCTACGGCGTTTTTCGCCTGAATTTCTTTGAGGCGCTTGATGTTTGGCTCTTCACCAGGTAGCAGTGTGTAAACCGGGTGGTGTGGCACTCCCCCGCGGACGACGACCGATTTTCTGATCAAATGCAACAGCAGGTTGTGAGACTTCTTGCTGTCGCATCCCAGCAGTATTTGAACCTGACGAGGTGTGATGGTCTGGTTTTCACGGAGGTAGTCGACTATTGCCCATAATGATTTACTGGCCATGTTCTCCCCCAGTTCACTTTACTGACCGCAGGTGGCTAACGTTCTTGCGGTAGCTTCCCCAGTCAAAATTCACCCACATTCCGCCATCCATTTGCAGGCGGTCCATGACGCGAGCACCCAGTGTGGAAACCAGTTCCCCGTGATTCAGGTTGGTCAGGATGCCTACGGGACGCATGGAGGACAGCCGGCGGTCGATTACCTGGTTGATGATCACCTTCTCGCCGCTGGTGCCGCGCTGAATGCCGACCTCATCAAGCACCAGAAGGTCTACGCCGCAGAGGTCATTGAGCAGAGACGATTCGGACTGCCCATCGTCGTAGCACTCGCGAACGCGGAGCATCAGGTCAGGAATAGTCACCACCAGAACGGAATGGCCAGCAGCCAGCAGGTGATTGCCAATTGCCGCTGCAAGATGATTCTTGCCAGTGCCTGGCGCGCCGCTGAACACGAAGCTGGCGAACCCGCCGCCGCCAAAGTTCTGCGCATAGCTTTTCGCCAGGCTGAATGCCTGCCGTTGTTCAGGGCTGGAAACCTTGTAGTTTGCAAACGAGCAGCTGCGGTGAAGCGCCTGGATGCCGGCACGACCGAAGATTTTTTCTGCCCGGTTGCGCTGGTTAAGTTTGTTGATTTCATCGCAGCGCTTACGGCCTTCCTCCTCCTGCCATGCCTGCCACTCAGCTACGCTGGTAAACTTCGGCGTAACAGTTTCTGGGATGATTCGCTTCAGACGCTCAAGCGCGCCACCAGTACCGATCATGTTTTTCATCGTTACCCCCTGAAACCATCTGGAATATTTTTGCCAGGCTGCGAAATCTGGTTCACATCCCGGGCAGCTTTACGACTCTGGAAGCCGAACTTTGGCTTGAACAGGCCCTGATATCCGTTTGCAATGCTGGTGTTAATGACTTCGACAGGGTCAAAGCCTTCATCCAGGCAATCCTTCAGGAGCTTGAAAGCTTTGGTGACGGTCAGCTCGGTTTTGATGGCTTTGCCAGACTGTTGGCGATAAGCCACCCATTCTTCCCAGGACGATGAATTCAGCCATTCAGGAACTGGAATACTCAGTGGGTCAAACTTCACTTTCCCCTTTGGGGGATTAAAGGGGGTTAGATCTTTTATATTTGTCTTTGGAAGAATGTCTTTGGTGTTCCCTGTTTCCGGGGATACCTTTCCCTGTTTTTGGGGATAACTATCCCTGTTTTCAGGGATGGTTTGAGGTGGGTTTTCCCCATCCCCTTTTTCAGGGATAGCTATCCCTTTTTTCAGGGATAACCATCCCTGTTTCCGGGGAATGTAGATATTGTCTTCAGGGATGGTAATAACCAATGCAACTACTTCAGCAGCCGGAAATGCTAACGGACACTTTGTGCAATTGGGCTTGATGTAGGCCCATTTGCCCAGACTGGTATTGATCCCTATGTATCTTGTTTGCCCGATACGGCGCAGGACAATGATGTTCCGATAGGCAAGACTCAGCACGGCTTCGGATACGTGTTTTACCTTCAGCGTGGTTTTTTCCGCAATGAGGCTGTTTGCGATCCGGTCTGATTTTTTTGACCAGCCATACGTCAGCCGGACAATCGCATTCAGAACACGAAACTCACGCCCCGACAGCTCGACGATACACAAGGCGTCCTGGATCTGATTGGCTAAGCGAAGATAGCCTTTTTCCAGATCGGCCATGCTACCCTCCTGATGCGCCGGAGGAGGCGCAGGGAATTTGAATATTTCAGCGGTGTTTGACATACTGCTCTCCGCAATTGCCGAAAGTTATTGCACCTGAAAGCCGTTGGTGTTCGAGCACCGCGGCTTTCGCCATTTTTGAACCTGTCATACTGCCCCCAGCATCGTCGTGACCATCGTCATTAGCGGCCCTATTTGCTCTGGCATGAGTTTGAACAGCGACGTGATACCCTCGCTTACCTCCTTCAGTTTTTGATGTTCTGGCGCGCCCAGCAGCACGGCCTGTTTGGCCTCAGCGCACTCCTTCATCGCTGCCGCAATGCGTGCCATCTTGTCTTCCTCAGGTACCAGCCGTCCGCGAAATTCCAGTGGCAGAACAGCCAGGATCGCCGGGGTCAGCAGGCTAACGTTTTCAGCGGCGTACTCCGTCTCGCCGTCCAGCCAGCGAAAAATCTTCTGCATCTGGCGGTGCGGATCAGTCGGGATTTCCAGCCCTTCACCACCAGCGCGGCGCCACTCTTCTGCTATCAGCGCGGCAACGAATTCACGACTGCGGCAATCAGCTGCCCA
>DFPL01000276.1 GCA_002377245.1 Enterobacteriaceae bacterium UBA3516 | reverse complement strand
GGCCCGGCCTACACCGAAATGTCGCTGTATGCCCGCATTGATGAAAACGGCAGACTGCAGTTGGTTAATCATCTGGGGATCGATCTTGGGGCCACCCCGGAGCAGATTTTAGGCAAACTGGATGATGAACGGGTAACGGATGCCGATGTACGCCACGATGGCCGCCACGGACACGATCAGGATTACGTCACCCGCGTGCGCGATGTGAATGCCGACACCCCGGCACGCTATAACGCCGACCCGGACAGGCTGTTTGAATCCTCCGGTTGCGCAGGGAAACTGGCCGTTTTTGCGGTGCGCCTGGACACCTTCGCGGCGCAGTCCCGCCAGCAGGTGTTTTATATCGGCACGAATCAACCGGAAGTGCTGAATCATATTCGGCGTCATATTCTTAGCGAATTTAAAAACTTGCCTGTGGCGGGTGAATATATGCACCGGGATATTTATGACATCGCCGAGCGCTATGGCAAAGATACTTTCCTGATGATAGACAAGCTCGGCACCGACAAGATGCCCTTCTTCTTTACCCTCAAAGGCCGAACCGATGCGCTGCTGGCTAAAGCCTCGGTGTTCAAACCGCATTTTACCGATCGCGCCATGCAAAAGCTGGGGCATCTTTTCCCCTCCCACCTGCCGCCGCGAATGAAAAGCTGGCGGGACAAATATGAGCACCACCTGCTTCTGAAAATGTCAGGTGACGGTATTGCTGAGGCTCAGCAGTGGCTCAGTGAATGCTTTGCCTCTGCGGAAGGCGGCTTCTTCGCCTGTACAACGGAAGAGGGTAATAAAGCCTTCCTGCACCGCTTCGCGGCGGCGGGCGCGGCCATTCGTTACCAGGCGGTGCATGCGGACGAGGTGGAGGATATTCTGGCGCTGGACATTGCGCTACGGCGTAACGATAACGACTGGTTTGAACAACTGCCGCCGGATATCGACAGCCAGGTGCTTCACAAACTCTACTACGGTCACTTCTTCTGCCACGTTTTCCATCAGGACTATATTGTGAAAAAAGGGGTGGATACCCATGCGCTTAAAGCGCAGATGCTGGCCCTGTTGCGGCAACGCGGGGCGCAATATCCGGCGGAACATAATGTCGGACATTTATATGACGCAGATGATCATTTAAAACGTTTTTACCTGGAAAATGATCCAACGAATAGCATGAACCCTGGTATAGGCAAGACCAGCAAAAGAAAACACTGGCGGTAACCGGTTACCTTAGCCAAACCTCACAGGCTAACTTAGGGAGAGGCTTAAGCCAGACTGTATTGTATGCTTTATTCGTACTACAGTATCGCGGTGGCCAGAGAAACGTTTCTCTGGCTTACCACCCTGAGGAGTACCCCATCATGTCTGCTGTTGATGTCCTGTCAGAAAACGCATTGATCGTGCGTGATGCCTGCCTTGATGATGTCCACGCAATTGCGTCCTTGTACGCCTGGCACGTCCTTCATGGTCGCGCGTCGTTTGAAGAAGTGCCGCCAACGATTGATGAAATGCGTCAACGGATGATCAAAACAGCCAATGAAGGACTTCCCTGGATGGTTGCGCTGTATCACGGCATCGTGGTCGGCTACTGTTACGCCACAACGTACCGCCCTCGCCCGGCGTATCGTTACACCCTTGAAGAGTCCATTTACGTTGACGCCAGCATGACGGGCCGCGGCATCGGCAGCACCTTGATGAGCGCATTGATTGAACGCTGTGAACAGGGGCCGTGGCGCCAGATGATTGCGGTGATTGGCGATGGCAATAACAACGCCGGTTCTCTGCGACTGCACAAGAAACATGGCTTTGAGCTGGCCGGTCAACTGCGCAGCGTCGGGTATAAAAAAGGAGACTGGCGGGATACGTTGATTATGCAGCGCCCACTCAACGACGGTGACTGGACGCTGCCGGAATAATTAATCGTTCTGCGCGGTTTGCCCGCCCTGATTTTGCGCCATCTGCGCTGCTTTCTGACGTTTATAGTCTAACGCAGAGGCCGGAACTGGCTGAGCTTTCCCGGTTTCAATCCAGGTCCGCAGGCGGCTGGCATCGGCGAAATGGGTATATTTGCCAAAGGCATCCATCACCACCAGCGCCACCGATTTGTTGTTAATGACCGTGCGCATCACCAGGCAGTGCCCGGCGGCATTGGTAAACCCGGTTTTGGTTAACTGAATATTCCAGTTATCGCGGTACACCAGATGGTTGGTGTTACGGAACGGCAATGTATAACCGGGGTTCGAGAAGGTAGCCATATCTTCGCGTGTGGTACTCAGCTGTCCTAATAACGGATATTGCTTCGTCGCAATCAGCAACTTAATCAAATCTTCCGCCGTCGAGACGTTGCTGGTTGAGAGCCCTGTCGGCTCGACGTAACGCGTATGTTTCATGCCCAGTGCCTGCGCTTTGGCATTCATTGCACGAATAAATGCCCCGTAACCGCCAGGATAATGGTGCGCCAGGCTTGCCGCCGCGCGGTTCTCGGATGACATCAGCGCCAGCAATAACATCTCCTTTCGGCTGATTTCACTGTTCAGGCGCACGCGGGAATAAATACCTTTCATCTCCGGCGTCTGGCTGATATCGACTTTCAGCTTCTCATCCAGCGGTAAATGCGCATCCAGCACCACCATCGCCGTCATCAGCTTGGTGATAGAGGCAATCGGACGCACCAGATTAGGGTGACTCGAATAGATGACTTTATTGGTCTGGAGATCAACAATCATCGCACTGCCCGAGGCGATCTCTGGCTGCGCGGCAACCGTCATAGCCGGGGTTTTGGCCAGCGCCTGGGGAGCAACAGGCACGGTAAAAAGAAGCGCGAGGCTTAATAAAGAAACACGGAATTTCGGCATGGTGTGACTTCATATAATTATTCAGGCACGTTATTACGCACACCGCATCTGTTGAAGAAATAAATAACAGAAGCTGGCTCTGGCATAATAGCCGCCCTGCTTTATCGCCGCCACCGAAGATTCGTTGCAGAAGATTGCGTTGCTGGCATTTACGCCAGCAACGCCGCACATCAGAACAGACGGTAGCCGTAGCCCCACAAAATCACGGTCAGTGCCAGCAGGACTTCCAGTACCAGCACGCCAATGGCCAGCGTGGAGCTGGAGAAACTTAATCCCTCTTCCCGGTCAATATTCAGGAAGGTCGGTATCCCGACATACAACAGATAACCGGTATAAAATAACGCGACCGTACCGACTAAGGCGCACAGCCAGACCAGCGGATACAGCGCCACGATGCCGCTTAAAAACAGCGGTGTGGCGACATAACCGGCAAAGACCATACAGTGCGCCAGCGACGGCCTCTGCGGATAATTACGCGCCATCCACCAGATGACCCGGCCCATCACTGCGACGCCACCCAACATCAGGGCGTAGAACAGAACGGCAAGGTAGAGCCCGGTAAAGGCGTTCAACTGGACAATATTGTTTTCGCCGAAATTCCAGCCAATTTGCGTGGTACCGATAAAAGCACAGATAACGGGAATGGCCGCCATGATGAAGACATGGTGGGTGTAGTGATGCGAAACCGTTTCGTTTTCGCCTTTGATAACCTGCATTTCACGATCGGGATGGGAAAAAAGTCCCCAGACATGGTTCATAACGCCCCCTTGCTGACTGCCCGAACTACGACTCTCTAAGTATAAGTCACTCTGACGGTTAATTTGTGTACAGCGCAAAAAATCGCTTCCCGGCGGGATCGACTCATAGGGTGTATGCTTAGAGTGTTAAACAGGAGAGTGGTTTACTATGGATATCAATGCACTTATCAGCCAGTACGGCTATGCAGCACTGGTGGTCGGGAGTGTCGCTGAAGGGGAGACCATCACCCTGTTGGGCGGTGTGGCCGCACACCAGGGCTTACTGAAGTTCCCGTTGGTCGTGGCAGCGGTGGCGCTCGGTGGCATGATTGGCGATCAGTTACTTTATTTGTTAGGTCGTAAATACGGCATGACGATACTGCACCGCTTCAAAAAGCATCAGGACAAAATTGAAAAAGCCCAACGCCTTATCAACCGTCGCCCTTGGCTGTTTGTCATCGGCACACGTTTTATGTACGGCTTTCGCATTATTGGGCCGATCCTGATCGGCGCAAGCCATCTGCCGCCAAAAATCTTTCTGCCGTTAAACATATTTGGTGCCATCGTCTGGGCATTGATTTTCACCACGCTTGGCTATGTGGGCGGAGAAGTCATTGGCCCCTGGCTGCACCAGTTTGACCAGCACGCCAAACGATTAATCTGGCTGGTGCTGGCCGTGGTACTGGTCTTCGCGGTACGGTGGTGGTTCCGTCGCAGGCAGAAAAAACAGCGCTGCCGCTCTGCCGACGAATAGTTAACGGGTGGCGTTAAACTGCGGGTTTGCCAGCATAAAGCCACCGTCGACAATGAACGATTGTCCGGTGGTGTAGCTGGCATGCTCAGAGCAGAGCCATGCCACCAGGCTTGCTATCTCCTCAGTTTTCCCCGGTCTGCCAAGCGGAATAATCGGCATCGAGCCGGGTTTTGCATCCTCATCACTCATGTCGTTCATCGGTGTCGCAATGGCTCCCGGAGCTACCGCATTGACAAGTATGTTGTAACTAACAAGCTCAAGGGCCATTGACTTGGTTAAACCGCCTAGCGCATGTTTTGCCGCCGTGTAGGCACTGGCCTCCGGTAGCGGCGTATGTTCATGCACCGAGGTGATGTTAACGATGCGCCCTCCCTGCCCTTGCTTCACCATCTGACGGGCAGCAATTTGCGAACAGAGCATTGCCCCTTCCACATCGACGGTAAAAATCTTGCGCCATGCATCTAGCGTCACGTCGAGAAAAGGCGCTTTGGTCATTGCACCCGCATTGTTGACCAGCACGTCAATGCGCCCGAACTGGTTAATTAACTCTGCGATCGCGTTTGCCCCCTCGGGAAGCTGACTCAAATCCAGTTTAATGGTTCGCGCCTGCCTGCCCCGCGCTTCCACTTCTCGCGCCGTCTCACGCGCGCCTTCGTCGTCTGAGTGCCAGGTAATGCCCACATCATACCCCTGCTCCGCCAGCATGAGAGCACACGCCTTACCGATGCCCGAATCTGCCGCCGTCACGATTGCCACTTTTTGCGTCGTCATGATGTTCTCCGGTTTTGCAGTAAAAGGCTAAGTATAGAAAAAAAGCATATTTCAGTTGGGTTGCTACACTTTGCTTGAGTGATCGACAAAAAGGGAGATAAGACTATGTTGAAATTACTGTTATGGGCTGTTTTGATTATTTTTATTATTGGGCTATTGGTGGTGACCGGCGTATTTAAGATGATTTTCTGATGTGATGCGCCCTCCCCTTCGGGAGGGCGTTTTCTTTAGCGCTTATCGCTTGAGAGAGGCGCCTTTGCTGGCTATGACCTCTTTGTACCAGAAGAAACTTTTCTTCCGACTGCGCGCCAGGGTGCCGTTGCCGTTATCATCGCGGTCAACATAGATGAATCCGTAGCGTTTAGAAATTTCCGCTTTCGAGGCGCTGACCAGATCGATCGGGCCCCAACTGGTGTAGCCCATCACCTCAACGCCATCTTCAATCGCTTCACCGACCTGTACCAGATGGTCATTCAGATAGCTGATGCGGTAATCATCGTTGACGCTGCCGTCCGCTTCCTGCTTATCTTTGGCACCCAGACCGTTTTCAACAATGAACAGCGGCTTCTGCCAACGATCCCACATGACGTTCAGCAACGTTCGCAGGCCCACCGGATCAATCTGCCAGCCCCATTCAGAACTTTGCAGATGCGGGTTCGGCACCATGCTCAGAATGTTGCCGCGCGCCTTTTGATTCAGCTCTTCATCGGTCGTGACGCAGCCGGTCATGTAGTAACTGAAGGAGATAAAATCGATGGTGGTTTTCAGCGCAGCGCGGTCAGCGTCCGTCACGTCAAGTTCGATACCGTTTTCGCGGAAGAAACGCAGCATGTATCCCGGGTATTCACCGCGGCACTGCACGTCACCAAAGAATTGCCAGGTGCGGTTTTGTTGCAACGTTTCCAGCACATCGTCCGGTTTACAGCTCAACGGATACATCAGACCGCCGAGGATCATGTTGCCGATTTTGGCGTCAGGAATAATCTCGTGACAGGCGTTGACCGCCAGAGCGCTGGCCACCAGCTGATGGTGAATAGCCTGGAAAATTTCCGCTTTGCTGCTGCCTTCCACCAGCCCCACGCCGGTCATCGGCGCATGCAGGGACATGTTGATTTCATTGAAGGTCAGCCACAGTTTTACTTTGTTTTTGTAACGCGCAAAGACGGTGCGGGCGTAACGTTCGAAGAAGGAGATAGTCTGACGGCTACCCCAGCCGCCGTAGCCTTTTACCAGTCCCCACGGCATTTCGTAGTGGGACAGCGTCACCAGCGGCGTCATGCCTTTGCTCAGCATCTCGTCGAACAGCTTGTCATAAAAGGCAAGCCCGGCCTCATTCGGCGTGGTTTCATCTCCATTCGGAAAGATACGCGTCCAGGCAATGGAGACGCGCAGGCAGCTAAAGCCCATCTCCGCGAACAGCGAGATGTCTTCCGGGTAGCGGTGGTAAAAATCGATAGCGACATCTTTCAGGCCGCTGTCGCCCGCCACGCGCTCAACCACGTCGCCGAACACCCCTTTAGGTTGCACGTCAGAGGTGGACAGGCCCTTGCCGTCTTCCAGATAAGCGCCTTCCACCTGGTTGGCGGCGATGGCGCCGCCCCATAAGAAGTCATTCGGGAATGCTTTCATTGCTCTCTCCTTTGATTAACGATTGACCGTCAGCAGCGGCATGCCAGATTCTACAGCCGATGCGGCTACGGTCGTCACAGCGCGGTAACTGTCGCTGTTACTGATAATAATGGGCGTGGCCAGCGAGTACCCGGCGGCCAGAATCGCATCGCGGTCGAACTCCAGCAGCAGGTCCCCCGGCTGCACCTTATCGCCAACGTTAACATGGGCGGTAAAGGGTTTGCCGTCCAGCTTTACGGTGTCGATGCCGACGTGAATCAGCAACTCAATACCGCTGTCACTCAGCAGGCCGATGGCATGTTTGGTCTGGAAAAGCGAGGCCACTTCACCCGCAAAAGGGGCAATCACTTTGTTATCCAGAGGAATAATTGCCGTCCCTTCACCTAATACCCCTGCTGCAAAGGTGCTGTCCGGGACTTGTTCGAGCGCCAGCACGGTGCCGGTCATGGGTGCCAGAATGTCATTTTCACCCGGCGGTACGGCAATCGGTTTGGTGATGACAGGCGCTTTTGGCATGCCCGCCACAAAGGTCATCACGCAGGCTAATACCAGCGAAACCACCGTTCCCAGAATGCCGCCCCACAGGGTGCTATCCACGCCGCCTGGCGGGATCATTTGCGCCAGGGTAAAGATATTGGCAAAGCCGAAGGAATAAACGTGGCTGTCGCTAAAACCGACAATCGCCCCGCCAATCGCCCCTGCAATACACCCAAAGATAAACGGGCGGCGTAGCGGCAGCGTCAACCCATAGACCGCAGGCTCGGTGATGCCAAAAATACCGGCGGTGGCCGCAGAGCCAGCGAGAATTTTTTGGCGTGGATCACGGGTACGCAGAAAAATCCCCAGTACCGCCCCCACCTGCCCCAGCACCGCCGGCAGCAGAATCGGCAGCATGGTGTCCTGACCAAAGACGGTCAGGTTGTTAATCATCAGCGGTACCAGCCCCCAGTGCAGACCGAAGATCACGCACACCTGCCACAGGGCACCGAGCGCGGCGCCGGCAAGCCAGGGGGCAAAGACGTAAACTGCCTGGTAGCCGTGCGCCAGGCCCTGGCTCAGTAGCGTGGCGAGTGGGCCAATCACCAGGAAGGTTAGAGGAACAATCACCGCGATGCAGATCAGCGGGCCAAAGAAGTTTTTCACCGCCGAATGGAGGAATTTATTGCACTGTTTCTCCAGCCAGCAGCTCGCCCACGCGGCGATGATGATCGGAATCACCGAGCCACTGTAGTTGATGAAGGTCACCGGAATACCGAAGAAAGTTTCACTGACAGCACCGGGTGCCTGACTGGCTTCAAACGCCTTGATCATCAACGGGTGGGTCAACGCGCCACCAATTGCCATGGTCACAAAGGCGTTTCCGCCGAATTTTTTCCCGGCGGTGTAGCCCAGAATAAGCGGGAAGAAGAAAAACAGCGCGTCGCTGGCGGCGAACCAGATTTGATAAGTGCCGCTGGTGGTCGAAAGCCAGCCGCAGACCACGGCCAGCGCCAGCAGCCCCTTCAGGATACCGGATGCCGCCATAATGCCGATAAACGGGGTAAAAATGCCGGAAACGATGTCGATCATTCGCCCCAACAGCGAACTTTTTTCTTCTTTATCCGGGGCCGCAGTGGGTGAATCATCGGTCAGACCGGCTTCATTTCGCACTGCCTGCCAGACATCGTTGACGTGGTTGCCGATCACAACCTGAAACTGACCGCCGCTCTCGACCACCATAATGACACCGGGGTTTGCCTTTAACCCTTCTGCATCTGCCTGCTTGCCATCTTTGAGCTTGAAACGGAGTCGGGTGGCGCAATGCACCAGGCTGCTAATGTTCTCCTTGCCCCCAACGTGGCTGAGAATATCTTTCGCCAGCGCTTGATATTCCATGCTGTTTTCCTTACTTCTTATATGCCCTTAGGCGGTGACTGAGTAAAAAAAAACCTGAGCCCGGCGCCTTGCGGGCCGGTCTCAGGTTTTGCCTGCGTGTCGCAGTAACAATCCTGTTTTACCTTTCATTATTCACGCCGCCGGTGCGGGCACGAATAATTTGGGGTAACGCATCGCGCTTATGACTAGCGCTTATCTTTTCGTACACGCTCTATATGGATCGCGAGAAACATAATCTCTTCAGTGGTTAAGTTACGCTGATAGTTTTTCTGCAAGTGGCGCTCAACCTTTTCCGCACAGCGCCAGGCACGCGCATAGTTATCTTTAACCGCCTGATGCAGCGACAGGTCATCATCTTCCACAACGGTGCGGGTCAGCATCCGCTGCGAGAAGAACTTCAGGTGCGTCACAAAACGGTGGTAACTCAACGACTCTTCGTTGTATTCCAGCTTCAGCTCATACTTCACGATATGCAGGATCTCTTGCATCACCTTGGTGATGTGCATGACTTCCGGCATCTCACTGTTCAGTTGCGCCGTCACCAGGTGCAACGCAATAAACCCGGCTTCATCTTCGGGCAATTCCACACCCAGCCGCTTCGCGATAATCGCGCGCGCTTCCTGCCCCAGTTGAAACTCTTTTGGATACAGTCGGCGAATTTCCCACAACAGCACGTTGCGGATCACCTGACCGTTTTTTATCCGTTCGAGGGCAAAAAAGCAGTGATCGGTCAGCGTAATGTAGAGGCTTTCCTGCAATTTCCCCAAACGTTCACGCGCTAAGTCGATGATGCGATCGCAGGTAGTCATCACCTCCAGCGGGATCTGATTTAGCAACTCACTTAAGCGCCCGATCAATTCGTCGCTCTGCAGGGCGAAAATCTTCTCGATTTTGCGCTCATCCAGTTCGTCACCAATACGTTTCTGGAACGCAAGCCCCCGGCCCATCACGACCTGCTCGCGTTGCTGTTCATCCAGCACGACCACCACATTATTATTAAGTATTTTGGCGATTTTCATCCGAACCCCAGAAACAAAAAAACCTGACTTCCGGCAAATGCCAGAACATCAGGTTTAGCCTGCTTTCGCAGTAACAATCCACGGAGCAAAACTCTATCAGGTTGCCCCTTTCACTCAATCGGCGTCACGCAAAAACGTGATTACGATCCCAAGATTATTGCTTTATGCCCTGAATGACCCGGGCAATATCCGCAGAAGTTTTAAGGGTACGCACCTGTTCAAAGACGCCCTGAGACTCATCGTACTCTTTGCGCAAATAGCCCAACCACTGTTTGATGCGGGCAACATGGTACAGGCCGGTATCGCCCTGTTTTTCCAGACGGGTATATTTTTGCAGCATCAGGATAACGTCAGACCAGGGCATACGGGGAGCGTTGTGTTTTACCACCCGGCTTAAGTTAGGCACGTTCAGGGCGCCGCGACCAATCATCACCGCATCACAACCGGTGACGGCCATACACGCTTGCGCACTCTGCCAGTCCCAGATTTCACCGTTGGCGACAACCGGAATGGACAAACGCTGGCGAATCTCACCGATAGCCTGCCAGTTTATGCGTTCGGCTTTATAGCCATCTTCTTTGGTGCGGCCATGGACCACCAGCTCAGAAGCGCCCGCCTGCTGCACCGCATCGGCAATTTCAAACTGCCGCTCGCCGCTGTCCCAGCCGAGACGCACCTTCACCGTAACGGGCAGATGGGAAGGCACGGCTTCACGCATGGCTTTTGCGCCGAGGTAGATCATTTCTGGATCTTTGAGCAGCGTGGCCCCACCGCCGCTGCCGTTCACCATTTTCGACGGGCAGCCGCAGTTTAAATCCACTCCCCAGGAGCCCAACTCCACGGCGCGTGCGGCATTTTCCGCCAGCCACTGTGGGTATTGCCCCAGCAGTTGTACGCGCACCAGCGTACCGGAGGGGGTGCGGCTTTGGTGATTGAGCTCCGGGCAGATACGGTGGAACACTTTTGCAGGCAACAGTTGGTCGACCACGCGAACAAACTCGGTGATGCAGTGATCGTAGTCATTGACCTCGGTCAGCAGCTCGCGCACCAGCGAATCGAGCACACCTTCCATCGGCGCCAGTAATACACGCATATCTTGCCCCTGAAAAAATGAGGCGACATAGTAGCGCCTCTTTCAGGGGGAAGGAAGGTGGGGATGCACATGTGCAACATCGGGCACGCTTTTCCCCCTCGCCCCTTTGGGGANNGGGTGAGGGGAACGGAACGAGCGCACCGAAATAAAATAAATACTCCGAAACCATTTCGCAAAAAACTACCCCTCCGATAATCGCCTCAACTCCCCCCGCCTTGCTTTGCAACTGGCAACGCAAAACGTCACCATAAACACCAGCGCAAATAGCACCACAATTGTTGGCGCGGGCGCACTATCAATAAAGAACGACAGGTAAATCCCCAGCAACGACACCGTCACCGAAACGCCCACCGCCACCAGTAGCGCAACATGAAAACGGTTCGTCAGCAGAACAGCAATGGCCCCTGGCGCAATTAACAGCGAAATTGACAACACAATCCCCACCGCTTTAAGCGTCGCCACAATGGTCAGCGAGACCATACAGAGCAAGCCATAATGCAGCCAGCGGGTGTGCAGACCACTCACCTGCGCCTGTTGATGATCAAAACAGAAAAGCAGAAAATCGCGCCACTTCACGCCAATAATCACCGCGATTGCCGCCGCGATCGCTCCGGTTTGCATGATGTCCGCATTGTTAATGCCCAGCATATCGCCAAACAAGATGTGGTCGAGATGGACTTCCGGCTTCACCGCAAGATAGAGCAGCAGCCCGGCGGCGAACATACCGGAGAAGACGATCCCCATTACCGTGTCCTGCTTAATACGGCTGTTATCTTGCAAAAAACCGGTGGCTATAGCGCAAAAGAGCCCGGCCACAAATGCTCCCAATGCCAGCGGCACTCCCATCATCCAGGCCAGCACAACGCCGGGGAACACGGCGTGGCTCATCGCATCGCCCATCAGCGCCCAGCCTTTGAGTACCAGGAATACCGACAACAAGGCACAGGGAATGGCGACAATCAGCCCTATCAGCAGCGCGTTATTCATAAAGGCAAACTGGAAGGGTTCGAGCAATAAGGTCATCATTTCTGCGCCTCCAGCGTCAGCCGTGCACGGCGACGATTTGCCAACAGCCCGTGGCGAGGCGCAAACACAAATGCCAGCAGGAAGAGAAGCGTTTGCGCCACCACAATCACCCCGCCGGTGGCGCCGTCCAGATAATAACTGGCCCAGGCACCGGCAAAGCTGGTGAGACTGCCAATGGCGACCGCAATCATCAGCAAACGAGGGAAACGGTCGGTGAGCAGCCACGCGGTCGCACCCGGCGTTACCACCAGGCAGATGACTAAAAACGCCCCTACCGTTTGCAGCGCCGCCACGGTGGACAACGCCAGCAGGGTAAAAAAGAGCACTTTCAGTCGTTCCGGGCGCAGGCCAATCGCCCGGGCATGGTTTTCATCAAAGAAAGTGACCATCAGATCCTTCCACTTAAAGAACAGGATCGCGATGGAGACGATGCCGATGATCGCCAGTTGCAGAATATCGGCTGGCGCAATCGCCAGAATATTGCCAAGCACGATGGTCTGAATGTTGACCGACGTGGGATTCAGCGACACCATGAACAAGCCGAGGCCAAAGAAAGAGGAGAAAATCAGCCCGATGATGGCATCCTCTTTCAGCCGTGTACGCTGGTTGAGAAACAGCATGCTCCCCGCCGCCAGTCCGCCCGACATAAACGCCCCCAGCGCAAACGGCAGCCCGAGCATATAAGCGCCCGCCACGCCTGGTACAATCGAGTGCGACAGCGCATCACCAATCAACGACCAGCCTTTGAGCATCAGGTAACAGGAGAGAAAGGCGCACAGGCCCCCGACCATCGCGGAGACCCACATGGCGTTACGCATGTATTCATAGGCAAAAGGTTCAAGCAGCGTGTTCATCCCTGCCCCCTCTCGCCCGCAGGCCGCCGATGCGCGACAAACGGACGCTCATCATCGGTGATGATACGGTCTTCGGTGCCGTGCAACACCACATGGCGCAACACGCCGCTGAAGGCCTGCTCCAGATTTTCAGCGGTGAAGGTGGTGTCCGTGGGGCCGCTCGCCAGCACGGTACCCTTGACCATCACCGTGTAGTCACAAAACTCCGTGACGGAGCCAAGATTATGGGTGGAGACCAGCATGGTTTTACCTTCAGCGCGCAATTCACGCAGCAGGTCGATGATTTTGGCTTCGGTTTTAACATCCACGCCGGTAAAGGGCTCATCAAGCAGGATGACGTCGCCCTGCTGAGCAATCGCCCGTGACAGAAACACCCGCTTTTTCTGCCCGCCGGAGAGTTCTCCAATTTGTCGATGACGAAACGCCAGCATATCGACCCGCTCCAGGGCCTCGGTGACAATACGCCTGTCGTTTTCTTTCGGCATGCGTAGCATCCCCATTCGCCCGTAGCGCCCCATCATTACCACGTCCTCCACCAGCACCGGAAAAGACCAGTCCACCTCTTCGGCCTGAGGAACATACGCAACCCGGTTTTGCCGCAATGCCTGCTGCGTTGGCAGTCCGGCGATCGCAATGGTTCCGGCAGCAAGGCGCACGAAGCCCATGACGGCTTTAAACAACGTTGATTTACCGGAGCCGTTGACCCCCACCAGGGCGGCAATCGAACCGACGGGGACGCTGAAGGTCGCATCCCGTAATGCGGTATGCCCGTTACGATAAGTGACCGTTACACCAGCAACCGTAATGCCTGCCGTTTGCGTCATGTTTTACTCCTTCATGCCGGTTTTGATGCCCTGCACGAGAGTGCGGGTGGTCACGTTCAGCAACTCAAGATAGGTGGGCACCGGGCCGTCCTGCGCGCTCAGCGAGTCGACGTAGAGCACGCCGCCGTAGTGCGCCCCGGTCTCTCGCGCCACCTGTCGGGCCGGTTTGTCCGACACCGTGCTTTCACTGAAGACGGCCGGGATCTGGGCTTTTTTCACCTGATCGATGACGCGACGAACCTGTTGTGGCGTGCCCTGCTGGTCAGCGTTGATTGGCCATAAATAGAGCTCTTTTAACCCGAGATCGCGTGCCAGATAGGAGAAGGCCCCTTCACTGGTAACCAGCCAACGCTGCGCCTCGGGGATATCAGCGACCTGCTTGCGCAAGGGTTCCAGGGTGTCGGTTATCTGCTTTTTGTACCTGTCAGCATTCTGCTTATAGGTCGCGGCATTGGGCGGATCGTATTTCACCAGGGCATCGCGGATGTTATCGACGTAAATCAACGCATTCGCCGTCGACATCCAGGCATGCGGGTTGGGTTTACCGTTATACGGGCCGTCAGAGATGCCCATCGGGGTAATACCGTTGGTCACGATGACTTCCGGGACGCCATTGAGGTGCTGGTAAAAGCGCTGAAACCAAAGCTCAAGATTCATGCCATTGGCGAGAATCAGTTGTGCACCCTGCGCCCGTTTGATATCCCCTGGCGTGGGTTGATACTCGTGGATTTCGGCGCCCGGCTTGGTAATCGAGGTGACGTCGGCGGCATCACCCGCCACGTTTTTCGCCATATCGGCAATCACCGTAAAGGTGGTGATGACCTTAAACTTTTCTGCCGCCTGGGCGCTCATCGCGGTCAGGGCGAGCAGTGAGCCAAACAGTATCCCCGTTACTTTCTTGAACTTCCGCATGCAGGTCTCTCCAGAGGTGATTAAAATCAGAACGAAATTAGCCTGTGCTAATTTATATAGCATAGGCTATGTTTTAATGAAAATGATTATCGTTAATTAAATAACGCAATGAGAGAGTGAAGGAAAACCAGCTACAAAAGCCCGTCAGGTTCTCCTGACAGGCGAAAAATTTTTAAAAAAAGGAGGCAGATCGTTTACGCGCAGGCCGACACTACGCTGGCGCTGTCCTGCGGCAACGTCAGCGCGCCCTCGCCGAGGGTGCGTTGCAGAATGACAATATCCAGCCAGCGACCATGCTTGAAGCCGACGTTTTTTAGCGTGCCGGTCAGGGTAAATCCCGCCCGCTGGTGCAGCGCCAGGGAGGCTTCATTTTCGCTGTTACCGACCACGGCAACCAGTTGCCGGTAACCCTGCCGCTCTGCCCACTCTATCGACTTTGCCAGCAGCGCTTTTCCCGCTCCTCTATGGCGAAAGTTCTCATCCACATAAATAGAATCCTCCAGCGTGAACTGATAGGCCATGCGCGTACGGTAGCGCGACAGGTAGCAATACCCTTTCACCACCCCTTCATCGATCAGCACAAACCACGGCAGCCCCGCTTCACACAGTTTCAGCCAGCGCGCGCGCATGTCACTGATAGCCGGGACTTCGGTTTCGAAAGAGGCAGTGCCGTTGGCAACGTGCCAGGCGTATATTGCGTGGATGGCGGGAATATGTTGTTCTTCAGCTTCAGTAATTATCATGGATTCAGCTCCTGCTCGTCGTTGCTGAAAGGCTAGCCCTAAGCGCTGCGCTCTGGTACAGGTCTGCACTTATTACCCGCATAAGGAAAACGTTGGATGACCACCCTCAATCTCGATCAACTGGCCACCTACAGGTTGGTCGTAAGCCGGGGAAGTTTTACCGCAGCGGCTGATGTACTGGGGATTTCACAACCTGCGGTCAGTTTGCAGATCCGCCAGTTAGAAGCCAGCCTGCAGGCACGCTTAATCGAGCGAACCGGGCGCGGCATCCGCCCTACGCCCGCCGGAATGACGCTGCTTGAGCACTGCGAGGCCATTGAAAAAGCGGTCAACACCGCGGTGCAGTCCGTCGCCCTGCACCAGCAGGAGATCAGCGGCACCGTGACGCTGGGAACAGGCGCTACCGTCTGTATTCATCTGTTACCTGCCGTACTGCTCACACTTCGCAAGTCCTGGCCACAGTTGACGGTGGGGGTGCGTACCGGCAATACGCAGGACATTGTCCGTGCCGTTGAGGAGAACAGAATCGATGTCGGTCTCGTGACCTTACCGGCGACGGGAAGGCTTCTGGACATCACGCCGGTGATGACGGAGGAGTTCGTTGTCATCAGCACCGCTGAGCGTAGCGAAACCGCCTCCGTTTTTACCCCCGCCCTGTGCGCGAACATTCCGCTGATTGTGTTTGAATCCGGCAGCGGAACCCGTCAGTTGATCGATAATTGGTTATTAAGCGCCGGCAAACCGATAACGCCGGTGATGGAGCTCGGTAGCATCGAGGCCATCAAACGGATGGTACGCGCCGGGCTGGGTTACAGTATCGTGCCGCGTCTGGCGGTCGAAAGCCCGCAAGAGCGCAGCGGGCTGGTTGTCCATTCGCTGGTACCCGCACTGCACCGCACCCTGGGCCTTGTCATGCGTCAGGACCGGGTCATCACACGCGGCATTCATGAAGTGATTGGGCATATAGAAAACGCAGTGAGTGCCCGCAACAATGCTGAAGGGGCTTAATCCTGGGGTAATGCCTGACGTTCCTGAAAGGAATATTTGGTATGCTCAGAAGTCATGATGTGATCGGTAGCACATTTCAAGCTTTAATTGTATGATGAATACAGTTCATCAAGGGTTTTCACCATGAGTAAATCACTGAATATCGTCTGGCAGTATCTGCGCGCCTTTGCCCTTATTTACGCCTGTTTATATGCAGGCATTTATCTTTCCTCGCTGCTCCCCATCACCATTCCCGGCAGCATCATTGGCATGCTTATCCTCTTCGTCCTGTTGGCACTGCAGATTCTGCCAGCCAAATGGGTCAATCCGGGCTGTTACGTGCTGATTCGCTACATGGCACTGTTGTTCGTACCTATCGGCGTCGGGGTTATGCAGTACTACGATATGCTGCGCGCCCAGTTCGGCCCGATTGTGGTCTCCTGTGCCATCAGCACCTTAATTGTATTTCTGGTCGTGAGCTGGAGTACCCATCTGGTGCACGGTGAACGCAAAATTGTTGGTAAGAAAGAGAGCAAATAATGATGGCCTATATCTGGTGGTCCTTACCTTTGACGCTGGGGGTTTTCTTCGCCGCCCGTAAGCTAGCCGCACGGTTTAAGATGGCGCTGCTCAACCCCTTGCTGATAGCGATGGTGGTGATTATCCCTTTCCTGCTGCTCACCGGCATTCCCTACGATCACTACTTTCAGGGCAGTAAAATCCTCAATGATCTATTGCAGCCTGCGGTCGTGGCGCTTGCCTACCCGCTTTATGAACAGTTACACCAGATCCGGGCACGCTGGAAGTCGATCATTACCCTCTGTTTTATCGGCAGCGTGGTCGCCATGGTCACCGGCTCGGTCATCGCCCTGCTGATGGGAGCCACACCTGAGATTGCCGCCTCGGTCCTGCCAAAATCCGTTACCACGCCGATTGCTATGGCGGTGGGCGGCAGCATTGGCGGCATCCCGGCCATCAGCGCGGTGTGCGTGATTTTTGTTGGCGTGCTGGGCGCAGTGTTTGGGCATACCCTGTTGAATGTGATGAAAATTCATACCAAATCTGCCCGTGGTCTGGCAATGGGAACGGCCTCCCACGCGCTGGGAACCGCACGCTGTTCTGAGCTGGACTATCAGGAAGGGGCTTTCAGTTCGCTGGCACTGGTGATTTGCGGAATCATCACGTCACTTATCGCGCCGTTTTTATTCCCCATAATCCTGGCAATAGCGGGCTAAAATTTGCGATGCGTCGCGCATTTTTAATTTGAATTTCATAAGTTGCATATACAGTGAGATGTCGATCACATATAAAGGCGCAATCGGCCCGTAAACTACGATCCCATTACATTGCTATGAGGCAACGCCATGCATTCACGTTTTCACACTGCGTTTCCCACTCTTGCGGATGATTTACAAGCCGCTCTGGCGCCCATTCTGGCAGACGCGCATTTTCCTGCGATGTTAAGCGCAGAGCAGGTTGCTGGACTGCGTAACGCCACCGGGATGGACGAAGACGCGTTGGCTTTTGCACTACTGCCGCTTGCCGCGGCCTGCGCACGGACCGAACTCTCCCACTTCAACGTCGGGGCCATTGCCCGTGGCATCAGTGGTCACTGGTATTTTGGTGCCAACATGGAATTTTTGGGCGCCACCATGCAACAAACCGTGCATGCCGAACAGAGCGCCATCAGCCATGCGTGGTCCCGTGGCGAAAAAGCCCTGGCCTCGGTTACCGTCAACTACACCCCGTGCGGCCATTGCCGTCAGTTTATGAACGAGTTGAACAGTGGACTGACCCTGCGCATCAATCTTCCTGGCCGGGCACCGCATACGTTGGGGGACTACCTCCCGGATGCCTTTGGTCCAAAAGATCTCGACATCAAAACCCTGCTGCTGGATGAGCAGAATCATGGTTTTGCTCTGCAGGGTGATGCACTGGCCAAAGCGGCTATCACGGCAGCCAATAAAAGTCATAGCCCTTATACCCACTCCCCTTCCGGTGTCGCCATTGAATGTCGCGATGGGCAAATTTTCTGCGGCAGCTATGCCGAGAATGCGGCCTTCAACCCTACGCTTCCTCCCCTGCAGGGTGCGCTGAATTTGATGAGCCTCAGTGGTTATGATTACCCGGATATGCAACGTGCCGTGCTCGCAGAAAAAGCCAATGCCCCATTGACCCAGTGGGACGCAACCGTTGCCACGTTGCGGGCACTGGGCTGCCAGAACGTTGAGCGAGAACTGCTTTCCTGATTGCCTCACTGCGGGTTTATTGCCCGCAGTGGTGAAAAAGCCCGCAATTAACCACCCGATTCTTGCGCTTGCCGAACGGGTAAAGTAGCCTTGAGTGAAATTTAATCCCGCATCGAGTTTGTCTGCATGTTAAAGCGTTTTGTTTACAGCCTGTTGGTCCTTATCGGCTTACTGCTGTTAACGGCGCTCGGCTTAGATCGTTGGATGAGTTGGAAAACCGCGCCCTACATCTACGATGATTTGCAGGACCTGCCCTGGCGTCAGGTGGGGGTGGTACTGGGTACAGCCAAGTACTATCGTACTGGCGTCATTAACCAGTATTACCGCTACCGTATTCAGGGTGCATTAAATGCCTATAACAGTGGCAAGGTGAATTACCTCCTGCTCAGCGGCGATAATGCGCAACAGAGTTATAATGAACCGGTCACCATGCGCAAAGACTTAATTGCCGCAGGCGTCGACCCTTCGGATATTGTGCTTGATTACGCGGGCTTCCGTACCCTGGATTCGATTGTGCGGACGCGGCGGGTATTTGATACCAACGACTTCATTATTATCAGTCAACGTTTTCACTGCGAACGTGCGCTCTTTATCGCCCAGCATATGGGGATTCAGGCCCAGTGTTATGCCGTGCCATCGCCAAAAGATATGTGGAGTGTTCGCGTGCGGGAATTTGGTGCGCGGTTAGGTGCTATCGCTGATCTCTATGTATTTAAACGCGAGCCACGGTTCTTAGGGCCGCTGGAACCTATTCCCTCCTTGCAGGCAATACCCGATGATGCGCAGGATTACCCGGCGGTGACGGTTGAACAGTTGCTTGATCTGCAAAAGAAAAACAACTAACGCGCCTGTAATAGCGGGTCAGTAAACCGACGCGCCACGGTTAATGTTTCTGACCGGGCCGAGTAATAAGTATTTGCGGTTAACGAATTCTTGAATATCAATAGCCCGTTTTTCACTTTTGTTGACTGTCCAAAGTCCGGTCAAGGCATTGAAGGGCATTATTAATTCCCCCGTAGGGGTAGCGACCAGGTATTCACCCGTTTTAATGTATCCGGCAGTGCATTCTATACGCAACTGCGATCGGTTCTCTACGGTATACTCTATTTTCCCGAAACCCGTTGGCACCATGGTAAAAGAGTAATAGGGTAATGAGGTTACCTTCAAATCGCCCAAATCCGCAATAACATCATTATCACGGATAAGTTTGACGGATTTTAAATAGAAATGAACTGGGTTGATTTTTTCGTGCGGCGGGTGGTCAACTTTGAAAAACACAACATTCATAGGCGCTCCTGCACAACTTTTACAACAGATATTATTCAGCTTATCTGCAAAGGTCATCCTGACATTCAGATTACGCTGAAACAACAATATTTGCGAAGCACGCCGCGGACATTACGGTAAAATCCTGTAAGCGTAAGAATATATTCTTGCAGCAGGCTACAGTGTTATGCAGGCTGCTGCTGCGTCAATCCTTTACTTTCCGTAGCACGTCAGGCAACTTTGTCTTCGTAATTGTGCAGGCTTACCTGCAAATCATAAATAAGGCTTCTAACTTTTTCAGGCGTAAGGCTAAAAAACTGCGATTCGAACGTTGATCCGCCTGGTGCATAAGGCGAAGTACTGTACCCAAACTGTATTACCACGCTATTCAGATCTTCCACTGCCCCGACCTGCCATCCATTAACGGGAAATGCAGGAAATGCTGATTCGTTTTTCATCCTAATCTCCTTGTGAATGCTGTGACGAATGTTATGCCTCAATGAGCGTAGCACTGAAATGAAAAATATAACAAGAAAGATTGCATGAACTTTGTTGTAGCGGGAAATATATTTTCAAAACCAATCTGGTTAGACCTCCTATTTGTTATGATTAAGACAATTCTTTAATGGTGTTATTTTAAGCAGACAATGAGGTTAACAGGCTGTTGCCAATATGTTCAAAAAAAGAACATCCGGGAGATATATCCTTGACGTTAAAGCTTTAAATTATTTACCGTTAAAAAGTTAATTTGTCACTGCAAATAACTATCTGCTGCTTTTATTTGTATAGATAATTAAAAAAACGTTTCGATAAATCTGATTGGTTAGCGAAAACGTATATTAGGGTCTACCTTAAAATTCTGGTTTTTCTCTAAGAGGTAGATAAATATGAGTCCTGCAGACAAGAAACATCATCATTATCCGCGCCCCCCTTTTCCGGAACAACCACAGCAGCCGCCAGGTCTGGCTTCTGAAATGAAACCTATTCCCGATCACGGGGAAACCAGTTATATCGGCTCGGGTCGCCTGGCAGGAAAGCGTGCCCTGATTACCGGTGGGGATTCAGGTATCGGTCGTGCGGTGGCTATCGCCTTTGCCCGCGAAGGTGCCGATGTGGCCATTAACTATCTGCCTGAAGAGCAGTCCGACGCCGAAGCGGTGATCGCGCTGATCAAGGCTGAAGGGCGTAAAGCGGTCGCCCTGCCGGGTGACATCCGCGACGAAGCCTTCTGTAAACAACTGGTCGAAAACGCCGTTAATCAACTTGGCGGGCTCGAAGTGTTGGTTAATAACGCAGGTCGTCAGCAATTTTGTGAGTCTATCGAAGACTTGACCACTGAGGCCTTCGACGCGACCTTCAAAACCAACGTTTATGCCCCGTTCTGGATAACCAAAGCGGCGATTCCTCACCTGCAGGAAGGTGCGGTCATCATCAATACCACCTCCGTTCAGGCGTACCAGCCAAGCCCTATGCTGCTGGATTATGCACAGACTAAAGCCTGTAACGCGGCCTTCACCAAAGCGCTGGCACAGCAGTTGGGATCAAAAGGGATTCGCGTGAATGCGGTGGCGCCGGGTCCTTACTGGACGGTGCTGCAATCCAGCGGCGGTCAGCCTCAGGAAAAAGTGAAACAGTTTGGCGCTTCAGCCCCGCTTGGCCGTCCAGGTCAGCCGGTAGAAATTGCGCCGTTGTATGTGCTGTTTGCTTCCGATGAAAGCTCTTATTCATCCGGCCAGGTGTGGTGTTCTGACGGCGGTACCGGTACCGTTTGATTTTGAACAGGCAGGCTTCGGCCTGCCTTTTTTAACATGTTCGCCAGAAAAGCATTCATATTTGCTGACACTTAAAGTATGGCTATTTTTTACGCTTGTTGTTTTTATCGAAGATAGCCCCTTCTCTCCAAAATATAATATTCCTTTCTGGATACTGATACGCCCTATTGTTCATCGTTATTGCATGAAGCTAATAATGAGGATGAACAGTGCATAAAACAGGGATGTTGTTCTTATTTATTCTACTTATGGGTATGTGTAACGGGAGCATTATCGCCGCCTGTGATTTTTCCCCTACCGTTACGTATCCACAAGCCAGCACGAAAACTTTCGCGCTACCATTGGCAATGACAGCAATTAGTGTGCGGTCAGACCTTGCAACCGGCACGGTTATATATCGACAAAATATCGATATTTCAACGAATGCACAAAAACCCCGGGTGGTATGTGACAGTACAGGGCATTTTCAACTTAGTTACAGTTACGCTTCCCTGCCACGCCAGGAAACGTCATCAGGTTCAAAAATTTATCAAACGGGGGTGGATGGCGTTGGCATACAATTTATTCATGATAACGGCATTTTTTTCCCTTATAGCTATCCGACGACAAGCTGTATAAATTCAAAAAGTTGTTTCTTTTCATCTGTTTGGCCTGTTTCTTGCTACTTCGTACTCGTCAAAACAGCAGAGAATATAACGGGTGGTATAGTCTCCGGGAGTGGTTTGCCGGTAGCACGCTATTCTTTAGGCCAGGCAAACAGCAGGGTACCCATTTACGAAATCAAAATTACTGGCAGCCTGACTATCACTACCCCCACCTGCAATATCACCCCAGCCAACCAATCAATGACCGTGCCGATGGGCTCGCACCATGTCTCTGATTTTACGGGCAAAGGTTCGGGCACCGAATGGAAAAACGCCAGCATCCAGCTCAGCGACTGTGGCTGGTTTTATGGTAACAGCGCAACCGCCGTGGCCACTTTTGACGGAACGAGCAACACGGTGAAGGCATTAACCAACAATGCCGCCGACATCACCCTCACCCCTCTCGATGGCACAATCACCGCAGCAGACGGGATAATGGCCATTGCCAACAACGCCTCTGCTGCCACCGGGATCGGCATTCAACTTTCCAGTACGCAGTCAGTTACTGGCAAAATTAACCTGAACTCAGCCTACGCTTATGCCTTGCCTGATGATGGTTCTCGTACCATTACCGTTCCTCTTTTCGCCCGTTATGTTCAGACCGAAAACAGCCTCAGTGCAGGTAAAGCCAACGGTAAACTGGAGTACACCATCAGCTATCGTTAGTCAGCGTAATGAAAAGACACGTAATTTTCCGGCACCCCTGCTATTCCTGGTTACGCTTAATCCTGATGCTCATAATTTGATGGCGCACGGTTGTCGCCATCGCTGACGCCAGGAGAAAAGATGAAGAACGAGTCGTACTCTCATCCACAACGTATCGAAGGCTATGCCGGGCTGGGTGACTATGCGGCCATTGGCGATGGGCGCTCGGTGGCATTGATTGCGCCAGATGGGGCCATAGACTGGTGGTGCGCCCCGAATATGGACTCACCTCCCCTGTTCGATCGCATTCTTGATGCCGCTGCGGGCGGTTACTTCCAGATTGAACCCGTCGAAGAATACCGTATTCAGCGTCGCTATCGTGACAACAGCAACGTACTAGAAACGCAATTTGAAACCGCCTCCGGTCGCGTTCTGCTTACCGAATCCCTTAACAGCAACTATGCCGGTCGTCTGCCCTGGTGTGAACTGGCTCGGCGTATTGAAGGCCTTGAAGGGGAAGTGGAACTTCGGGTCACTTTTGTGCCGGGTACTGCCGCCTGCACGCGCGCGCCGTGGATTCAGGACACTGAGCAGGGCCAGGTCATGCACATCGGCGATTTAATGGCGATGCTGCGTTCGACCGAAGACGTAAGCGTGACCTGCTATGACGATCACGCAATTGAAGGCACGCTCATTGCCCGTGAAGGCGTCCGCTCGCTTATCGCCCTGTTGGTCAGTGAAAAGGAGCCGCTTGCCATCCCGTCGCTTGAGAAAATAGACGGGCATATTGATATTTCTGACCACGTCTGGCGTTTGTGGGCAGAAAGTCTCACCTATGAGGGCATCTACCCTGAGCATGTCAAACGTTCAGCGCTGGCGCTAAAGTTTTTACTTTACTCCCCGACAGGGGCGCTGGCCGCCGCGCCAACCACCTCGCTGCCGGAAGGGATTGGTGGGGAAAAAAATTACGATTATCGCTACGCCTGGACACGTGACGCCTGCCTGATTATCCGCGCCTTTAGCGTCATTGGTGCGCTGGAAGAGTGTAAGGCCGCTTTCTCATGGCTCACCAACACGATTTTGCGCCATGATGGTAAAGTGCGGGCCTGTTATACCCTGCAAGGCGGCGTGGTTCCGGCGGAGAGCTATCCTCCGTTGAGCGGGTACAAAAACTCGCTGCCCGTCCGTATTGGCAACAATGCCCGGGATCAGCAGCAGCTAAGTATGTACGGTGATTTACTGGCTACCGCGATGCTGTTTGTTCGCGCCGGGCATATTCTTGATCTCACCACTGCGAGGCTGCTGGCCTCTCTCGCTAATACCTGTGCGGACACCTGGAAACAAGCCGATTCAGGCATCTGGGAACTGCACGACATTCAGCATTATACCCACTCCAAAATGGCCAGTTGGGTCACCCTGGACGTTGCCGTTTACCTTGCCGAGGAAGGCCATCTCGAAAAGACCTGGCTTGAGCGCTGGGGCCGGGAAAAGGCGCGCATTGAAGCGTGGATTGAAACGCACTGCTGGTCAGAGGAAAAACAGGCTTACACCTTCTTTGCCGGCACGGACAAACTGGATGCCTCACTTTGCATGGCCTGGCACTACGGGCGCCACTGTAATCCTGCCCGCATGAAATCAACACTTAACGCGATCGTCAGCGAGCTGGGCCATGGCACGCCTATGCTCTACCGCTACAGCGAAGTTGAAAAGGAAGAGAGTACGTTTGTCGCCTGCTCATTCTGGCTGGTCGAAGCACTGGCGTACATGGGGGAGAAAGCCCGTGCCAAAGAATGCATGGACACCATCCTTGATACCCTGTGCGACAAAGGCAACGTCGAAACCTTTAATGAGATGTTTGATGTGCGCACCGGTGAGTGGCGTGGAAATGTGCCCCAGGGGTTAAGCCATCTGGCACTAATCACGGCGGCAGATGCGCTTTCACGGTAAGACGTTTCCCTGTCAAAGGATGATGGGGAATAACCTGTCGCTTATTCCACGAAGAGCTTTTCTATAGATTTTGTGGGGTAGAAAAGTGAACTGGCATTCGAGCCACATAACGCAATGAAACCCAGCTTCAAATAAAATGCCTTTGCTCGTTCATTAAGCGCATCGACAAACATGCCGTGAATGCCCACCGCCTGCGAGGCGAGATAAGTGACTTTCATGGCATGCGTGACCAGAGTTGTACCCCACTCCTTTCCCTGCAGATCTTTATGAATCGCCAACCGCCCGAGTGTAACGCTGGGAATATTGGCGTAGGGTATCTGCCGCTGCTGGGTCTTAGAGGGCAAGGTCTCCTTTTCGAAACAACTGCCAGACAGGGTGTAATAACCCATTACTTTCGGTAAAGCATCCCTGGTGACCAGCAGGTAACCGCGTAAAATTCGGCCCCGGTGCTGGCGGGCAAGATGATTGTTCAGAAAGCTATTCAGCGATGCATCACCGCAGTCAAAATCTGAAAAATCGTATTCCGCTCCTTCGGAAAAGAGAGTGATGCTTAATGGCGCCACGACTTACTCCATGTCTTCTAAACGTTTGGCTGCGCGTTTCAGCCTGTCATCCGGTGCCGGCGGGTGACTGATAGCGTCCATCACCAGACGCCAGGATTCTTCATTGAGGATCAAACGACGATGCTGCTCCAGGACCTGGGCTGCTCGCTCCGAGGCACTCGAGACCATAAACTGGGTAATCGTCTGGTTAGATAATGCCGCCGCTTCTTCAATGATGTGCTTGTCATCATCCGTAAGGCGCAAATCGATACGTTGTTTTTTGAGTGCTTGCACTCTGGACTCCCTGACTGCGGGTTAATGTACGGTATTCTTCCGTACAAATATAGAATGAAACAGATTGAGGTACAATAAAAAACCCCCGCCAACGCATTGACGGGGGTTTTGCTCTTTACCGGCAAGCCACATGGCCGGTTAGGGAAAATTACTTCTTACGGGCGTATTTCAGGGAGTCCAGCGCCACCGCGAAGATGATAATGCCGCCCTTGATGATGTACTGCCAGTAAGGGTTGATACCGATATAGGTCAGGCCGTAGTTGATGACGGTAAAGATAATCACACCGGTCACCACGCCAAGTACGGTACCCACGCCGCCGCTGAAGGAGACGCCACCCACCACGCAGGCTGCAATCGCATCCAGTTCGTACATAAAGCCGAGGTTGTTGGTTGCAGAGCCGATACGGCCCGCTTCCAGCATCCCGCCGAAGGCGTAGAACACGCCGGACAGGGCATAAATCATCAGCAGGTTCAGCGCAACGTTAACACCAGACACTTTCGCCGCTTCCGGGTTACCGCCGATAGCGAAAATGTTTTTACCGAAGCGGGTTTTGTTCCACAGCACCCAGACAAATGCCACCGCAATCAGCGCATAGAAGGTGATGTAGGAGAGGCGGAACGAGCCCAGCGCAACAAACCCCTGCGTGAAGGTGGAGAAACCGCTGTCAAAACCGGAAATCGGTGACGCCCCCACGAAGTCGTAGTACAGGGAATTAATACCGTACACGATGATCATGGTGCCTAAGGTGGTGATAAACGGCGTCACGTTCAGGTATGCAATGATGATACCGTTGATGAGACCAATAATGGCACCGATTGCACAGACAATCGCCACCACCACGATGATTGGCATGGTCTGCATTTCCGGGAAAACTTTGTTCACGTTTTCCATAGACTGCAATAATGTTGCCGCAACCACCGCAGCCAGGCCGACCTGACGTCCGGCTGACAGGTCCGTACCCTGCGTCACAATCAACCCGGCCACGCCCAGTGCAATAATGATACGCACGGAGGACTGGGTAAGAATGTTACTTAAGTTCAGCAAACTTAAGAACGTGGGGTCCTGGAATATGATGATTGCCAGTAACACCAAAAGAACAACGTAAATACCGCCGTCTTTCAGATAAGTGAGAAAAGTTTTTTTATTTAACGCACTCATGAGGAGCCCCTGATCTTAAAGGTGCAAAGACGCAAGACGGAGTATTTCGTTTTGCGTTGTCGTTTTAGTGTCAACAATTCCGGCAACGAGACCATTGCTCATTACCAGAATACGGTCAGTGATACCCAACAATTCTGGCATTTCAGAGGAGATAATAATAATCCCCTTATTCTTCTTCGCCAGCTCTGCGATCAGCTGATAAATTTCAAATTTCGCACCTACGTCAATACCGCGCGTAGGTTCATCCAGCATTAATATCTCCGGTTGCGTCAACAGCCAGCGACCGATGATCACTTTTTGCTGGTTTCCGCCGGAGAGCGAGCCGATTTGTGTACGGTGGCCTGGCGTTTTAACGCGCATTGAGTCAATAACCCACTGGGTATCACTCTTCATGCGTGAATTGTCGAGCAAACCGACTTTGTTTTTGTAATTCTGAATATTGGAAATCAATGAGTTGAATCCGATATCCAGGTAAGCATAAATACCGGTTGAACGACGTTCTTCCGTCACCAGCGCAAAGCCATTATTAATCGCTTCATTTGCGTTATGGTTATTAATATTTTTGCCGTGCAGTTTAATGGTACCCGTCGCTTTTTCGCGGATACCAAATAAGGTTTCAACGATATCGGTACGCTTCGCCCCGACCAGTCCCGCAATGCCGAGAATCTCACCTTTGTGTAAATCAAAGGAGATATCACGGATAGACGGCTGGCGCAGTGACGTCAGGTTGCGTACTTCAAGGATGGTTTCACCCGGGACGTTTTGTTTATCCGGGAAACGCTGGTTCAGTGAACGACCGACCATCATGGCGATGATCTTGTCCATATCCAGCCCTTCAAGCGGCTGGGTGGCGATCCACTGCCCGTCACGCAGAATCGTGATTTCATCACACAGCTGGAAGATCTCTTCCATTTTATGCGAAATATAAACGATACCGCAGCCACGGTCTTTCAGCTTACGAATAATAGTAAAAAGATGGTTAACTTCTTTTTCGGTCAACGAGGAAGTCGGTTCATCCATAATAACGATTTTGGCGTCATAGGAGAACGCTTTGGCAATTTCGATCATCTGCATTTGCGAAACAGATAATGTTCCGACACGCGCACGGGGATCGATATCAATATCCAGCTCATCAAAAATAGCTTTGGTATCGCGATACATTTTGTCCTGATCGACAAACACACCTTTGGTGGGGTAACGACCCAGCCACATGTTGTCCATGACAGAACGTTGCAACACCAGGTTTAATTCCTGATGAACCATTGAGATACCATTTTCCAGTGCTTCTTTTGCAGAATGGAAGTCGATCTCTTTTCCCATAAAAAGAATGCTGCCGGAATCTTTTTGGTAGATCCCAAAAAGGCATTTTAATAATGTTGATTTACCCGCGCCATTCTCACCCATTAATGCATGGATAGAATGAGGACGCACTTTTAAATTGACATTATCGAGAGCCTTTACGCCAGGAAAGGACTTGTTGATGCTGCTCATTTCCAACAAGAATTCACCGGACGACTGAGTATTGTTGCTGACCATAATTATACCTTGTTGGCCTGGCATATTTGTTATAACAGGGCGCAAAAAGATGCGCCCCGTGTGTACGTAAATCTAAATATTACTTACCAGTAAACTGAGACAGGTTTTCCTGATCTACACCGACGTAAGGAATACGAACAATTTTGTTGTCGATTTTCCAGTTGGTGCCATCAGCGGCGCCTTTACCGTCTGCCAGGTTTTTCGCCAGGTCAAAGGTCGCTTTCGCCTGGTTGTTGGCATCGTTCAGAACGGTACCGGCCAGTGCGCCAGATTTAACCAGTGCCAGTGCTTCTGGCAGGGCATCGACACCGAATACCGGAATCGAAGATTTGTTGTGGGCTTTCAGTGCTTCAACCGCACCCATTGCCATGGCGTCGTTGTTAGCGATAACCACTTCAATTTTGTTAGCGTTCGGACCAGACAGCCATGCGTCCATCTTATCTTTCGCCATTGCGGTATCCCACATAGCGGTATCTAACTGCAGCTGCTCGGTTTTGATGCCTTTGTCGTTCAGCTCTTTGATAACGTAAGTGGTACGCGCTTCAGCATCCGGGTGGCCCGGTTCGCCTTTCAGCAGAACGAACTGAATCTGGCCGTCTTTGTTCAGGTCCCAGTTTTTGTTCGCCGCCCAGTGCTTGGCAATCAGGTCGCCCTGGATGATGCCGGATTCTTTGGAGTCAGTACCCACATAGAAGGCTTTGTCGTAGCTGTCCAGCGCTTTGCGGTTTGGTTCCTTGTTGAAGAACACGATTGGCACATTCTGACCGCGAGCTTTCTCAATCACGGTACCTGCAGCCGCCGGGTCAACCAGGTTGATTGCCAGTGCTTTAACGCCTTTTGCCAGCAGAACGTCGATCTGGTCATTCTGTTTGGACTGGTCGTTCTGGGAGTCGTTCATCAGCAGCTGTACGCCAGACGCTTCTTTCGCATCTTTTTCGATGGCTTTACGCACAACGGACATAAAGTTGTCATCGTATTTGTAGATGGTCACACCAATACGGGTATCCGCAGCGTGAGCAGCCGCGCCAAACAGCATGCTTGCCATAACAGCAGACAGAGTCAACACCTTCTTATTCATGGTATCTCCGGTTTTTTTGCAGGGTAGTTCTTGTGAATTAAAGGATCGGCGGGGCAGTAAGTTAATGAAACGTTACTGTCGGCCGAAGTTCACTCAAAAAATTCTTTCTTCCGTGTGGGGTAACGCTCCAGTAATGCGTTTTTTTCGATGCTTTAAGCTTATGGCTTCCGTAAAAGTGATTAATCACCGTTACATCGTGTTTCAGCTCCTAAAACGCTGACATCATAGTCAGCGCGTTGTTAAGATACTGTGAATTTACTCACAGATTGAAAACGGTTACATCATCAAACGTCATAGGTTAGTGATCGTTACCCCAATTTGCCGTGATGTAACGGAGTGACGGCGCACCAGCGTCGGCATAAAGCAGTGTTTTGCCTCAGGATCGAGCTTTCCTGCTGCGCCCATCAGCGCCAGCTCGGTCGCCAGACGGGCCATGGATGCAATGGGGTAACGCACGGTGGTGAGTTGCGGGTCGGTGTAACGGGCAATAGGAATGTCGTCGAAACCAATCAACGAGAGATGCTGCGGCACCGCAATGCCATTATCTTTTAGCGCGGTCAACGCCCCTGCCGCCATGCTGTCGTTATAGGCAAACACGGCGCTGAGCTGCAGGTTACGCCCCAGCAACTCCACCATCGCCGCCTCACCACCCTGCATATCCGGTGAACCCGTGCCAACCCAGGTATCCGGCGCGGTAACCCCCTGCTCTGCCAGGGCTTTAAACCAGCCATCACGCCGCAAATCGTTGTCTTCAATATGGTGACTGGAGGCCAGATAACCGATGCGTTGATGGCCGTGATTGAGCAGCATTCGGGTCGCCATGATGGCGCCGCTGACGTTATCAAGCTCGACGCAGCGATGGCTGTAACCCGGCACCACGCGGTTAATCAGTACCATGCCGGGGATTTGCTCCATAAACCCGGCCAGCTCTTCATCACTTAACGCTTTTGAATGAACTATCAGCGCGTTACAGCGTTGTCGTATCAGCACCTCAATGGCGTGCCGTTCTTTCTCAGCCTCATGATAGCTGTTACCAATCAGCACATATTTCTGGTGCTGCTGCGCCACCACGTCCACCGCTTTGACCAGCGCCCCGAAGAAGGCGTCAGAGACGTCCATTACCACCACGCCAATGGTGTCGCTGACCTGCGTTGCCAGCGCCTGGGCGTTGGCATTGGGGCGATACCCCAGCTGCGCCACCGCTTTGGTCACGGCTTCACGCGTGTCCTGACTCACCAGTGCACTGTTGTTTAATACGCGGGAAACCGTCGCAACGGAAACGCCCGCCTGACGGGCCACATCACGAATGGTTACCATAGTATTTAACCTTGAATTGAATGCGGTCGCTCACAGACATGCTCCCTGTGGTTAGCAAGGCGGCTATTCTCTCAGCCGGCGCGGTCGGACTACGTGAGTCGCATCACACGAATGGAAACGGTTACATCCATTTTGTTAATGATTGTGATCCAGATCGTTATCTGGATGTGCGTGGTAATGATGTCCCCGCAGCACGCGCGGTTAATTGACGCCATATCCATTCGAGGGGCCCCTGACGGAAGCGACGCAGCCAGAAGACGGAGAAAAGAATATTGACGGCCCACACCGGCGGAACAAACGCCAGCAGTTGCAGGCGGTCGAACTTCATGAACAGGCCAAAGCGGTAGAAGAGCGTTGTGCAAATCAGCGTTTGCAGCAGATAGTTACTTAATGCCATGCGTCCGACGCAGGCGATACTACTCACCAGTTTGCTACGGCAGAGCTGCGGCCAGTAACCAAAAATAAGCGAGGTATAACCGAGCACCTGCACCGGCGCACTGAGTTCCCGTGGAGCCTGTAAAATAAACGCACACCAACGGTACGCCCACTCTACCTGCCACTGCGCAACGATGGCGGGCAGGTTAATGGCCACACCCAGCAGCGTTAAAAAGAGGCCGGTACGCCGATAATGAGACAAACTGAACTGCCCTTTCAGCCAGCCGCTGCGCATCAGGGCTGCGCCTATCAGCATCAGGCCAGCAAGCTGCCAGCCATACTGTGCGCCGAGGGCCAGCAGACCATTGGAGAGCAGATCGGCACGATTGCCGATGGCCTCCATCACGCTGCCGGTGGTTTTCCAGTACCCTTCGTATTGAATATTGGCCGCATCCGGGATCCAGGAGCGGTTCGGCGTGCTGCCTGAAATCACGCCCAACAGCAGCAGCACCGCAATCCCAATGAGGTAGAGCGCCACACCGGTGTTGAACAACGTTTTCACGCTGACCGCATCACGTACCATTCGCCAGGCAATCAGACCAATCAAACCATAGGCCAGCAGAATGTCTCCGTCCCAGAATAGCAGGCCATGAATAAAACCGAGCAGGACCAGCAGCGTCAGTCGGGACTGGATCCAGCGCTTCCCCCGCGGGAGCAGCATCTGCAAACCGGCGCCGAAGAGGATGGCGAACAGAGAGAGGAATTTGACCTGGGCAAAGAGGTCCAGCACCGCCCAGGTCCAGGCGTCGTGTAAGGTCACACTGCCGTACCAGGCGGGATTGAGATACGCAGCCTTCGGCAGGCCAAAGCCGACGATGTTCAAAAGCAGGATACCGAGAATGGCAATGCCACGTACAAAATCCAGCGTGACATTTCTTTCCATGTATCCGGCTCCTGTTAAAAACTAGTTGTGGTGACGTACAGCGCGCAGGAATTCCTGACGCGTGTTCTGGCTGGACTTAAACAGTCCTCCCAGCGAGGTCGTGGTTGTGGCACTGGTGGCATCACGAATGCCACGGGCTTTCACGCAGTAGTGCACCGCATCAATGGAGACCGCGACGTTATTGGTGCCGAGCAGGGTTTGCAGCGCGGTAAGGATTTGCTGCGTCAGACGCTCCTGTACCTGCGGACGCTGGGCAAAGAATTGCACGATGCGGTTAATTTTAGACAGGCCAATCACCGACTCTTTCGGGATATACGCCACCGTCGCCTTGCCATCTATAGTGACAAAATGATGTTCGCAGGTGCTGGTCAGCGTGATATCGCGCACCGTGACCATCTCGTCCACTTTCATTTTGTTTTCAATGACGGTGATTTTCGGGAAATTGGCATAGTCCAGGCCCGAGAAAATTTCATCAACGTACATTTTAGCAATACGGTGCGGCGTCTCCATCAGGCTGTCATCCTCAAGATCGAGATTAAGGAGCTGCATAATCTCAGTCATATGACCGGCTATCAGGCGCTTGCGGGATTCATTATCCAGGTCGACGGGTGGGCGCAAGGGGGTTTCGAGGCCGCGAGCAACCAGGGCCTCATGAACGAGAGCCGCTTCTTTACTGAGTGATGACATTTTTTATTCTCCTGCAGGTGTGGCATCTTCGCCGGGGTGACCAGCGAAGTGAGGAATCATTGTGCGTGAGGTCGCGCACAGAATCCAGTATTCACCGCGATAATTAATGAAATAGCTCACGCCTGTTAACGCGTGCGCTTCCACACCAAAATACCCGCCAGCAGTAAGGCGATTCCCGCCAGCCCCAGCGCGGGTTCCAGCCTCTGGGTGAGCCAGGTGGAGAGCGCTGAGGTCATCGGGCCAATCAGTTGCCCGATGGCATAGCCGGTGGTCAACAAACCGGCCATATAACGCGTATGATTGGGTGCCAGTTCACGCCCATATAATAACGAAAGCTGCACCGCACACAGAAAACCGCCGCCGACTAACAGTGCGCCAATCACCAGTCCGCTCATGCCTGGCAGCACGCTTGCCGCCGCCACGCCTGCGCCCTGAAGCCATAACACCACCGCCAGTCGCTGATGACTCTGCCCCAGGTGGCGCAGGGCAATACTCAGCGCGATGCCCAAAACGGCTGCCGCACCGAAAACCGGCCAGACAAACTGGGCAAACAGACTGCCCGGAAACCGCAGCGCCGCCATTTGCGATAAAAAAGTTGCCGGCAGAATGTAACCAAAGCCCGCCAGACTGTAGCTCCAGACCAGTCGCTTGAGGTCCGGGGTGAGATGCAGAGGCTCTGGCTGTTCACCCGCGCGATGCAACTGCCCTGGGCGCGGCAGATAGCGTCCAATTAAGACCACCAGGATCAGCGCCAGCACACCGTAGACCGGCCAGGCCGCCGCGGCAGAAAGACCGCGCGACTGAATCGCCACCGCCAGCAGGCCGCTTAATGCAATACCGGCGCCGGGTCCTGCAAACACGGCGGCACTGAGACCCGGGCGGGCATAGTGCGCCAGACGTTCGTTGGTCCAGGCCGCGGTCAGCACCATCGCCCAGCCGCTCATCGCGCCAATCACCAGACGCAGCGCACCGTGCGTGAATGCGTTGTCGGCAACTGCGGAGAGAAAGGTCAGGACAACGGCACCCGCGACACCGAGATAAAGACGCATCTCAACGTGGCGACGGGCACGCATCGCATCCCATGCGCCGATGAGGTAACCGAGGTAGTTGGTGGCGGCCACCAGCCCGGCACTGGTCAGGGTCAATTGCCCGTCCTGAATCATCAGCGGGACCTGTGGGGTGAAGGCAAAACGCCCTATTCCCATCGCCACGACCAGGACAATAAAGCCGCTTAGCGCAATTCGAAGCGCCATGCGCACCTCAAAAGTTAATAAAAAGTAAAATTAATGATGCAATATGAGGCAACGAAGCGAAAGTGAAAGTTGCTCACAGCGCCATGAATAATCTGTATTATGGAGAGCTATCACGCTTTTACTGTTAACCAATATCGAAGGAGCCTTGCATGGAATTGCTTGAAGAGCACCGCTGTTTTGAAGGGCGTCAGCTACGCGTGCGACACGACTCCACCGTGCTGAATTGTTCGATGACCGTCAGCATTTTTTTGCCGCCTGTGCGTGAAAATACTCCGCCACCGGTTCTCTACTGGCTCTCCGGCCTGACCTGTAACGACGAGAATTTTACCTTTAAAGCGGGTGCGCAACGTGTTGCCGCTGAGCTTGGTATTGCGCTGGTAATGCCAGACACCAGCCCCCGGGGTGACGATGTAGCCGATGCAGACGGTTACGATCTGGGCAAAGGCGCCGGTTTCTACCTCAATGCCACCGAGCAGCCCTGGGCCGCCCATTACCGGATGTACGATTACCTGCGCGACGAGTTGCCCGCGCTCATCCAGTCTGAATTTACCGTCAGCGATCGCCAGGCGATAAGCGGGCACTCGATGGGCGGACATGGCGCACTGGTAATGGCGCTGAAAAATCCGGGCCGCTTTACCAGCGTTTCGGCCTTCGCGCCCATCGTGAACCCAACAAAAGTCCCGTGGGGGCAGAAAGCGTTTACTGCTTATCTCGGGGCAAACGCGGCAGCCTGGCAGGAATGGGACAGCTGCGTGTTGATGCAGGCAAGTCAGGCCACTGACGCCATACCCACACTTATCGATCAGGGAGATGCGGATCAGTTCCTGGCTGAACAGTTACAGCCTGCCCGCCTGGCCGAAATGGCCCGCCAGAGCGCATGGCCGCTCACCCTGCGGGTTCAACCCGGTTACGATCACAGTTATTATTTCATCGCCTCGTTTATTGAAGATCATCTGCGCTTCCACGCTGAACATTTGCTGAAATAAACCCGGAGGGCGCTGGCCCTCCTCTTTACTTTCCCTTACATTCGCCGCTATCCCGTTGATGGATCATGGCTTCTTAATTCTTTTCAAAGTAAATACAAATGATTTCAATTCTCACTTGTATTTACAATATTCCATTTTTTCTACACAATCTTTCCGCTTCGCCATCCCGAGAGTCCTTAAAAGACAAACGCTTAGATTTCTCATGGTTTTCAGATGGCGCTTTTTCATTGAAACGGAATGATATGATGACACCTCGCGCAAAAATAGTTGCTGTCGCAATCTGCACAGCCATGACACCTTCCTTGCTTCACGCAGCCGACCAGGACACCCTGGTGGTATCGGCAACCGGGTTCGAGCAAAAAATCCAGAATGCTCCCGCCTCCATTTCGGTTATCTCTAAACAGCAGATTGAAGACAAAGCGTATCGCGATGTCACCGATGCGCTGAAAGATGTTCCCGGCGTCGTGGTCACCGGTGGGGCCAGCAGCAGTGATATCAGCATTCGCGGCATGGGCTCTCAGTACACCCTTTTCCTGGTCAACGGCAAACGCATCAGCACCCGTGGCACCCGTCCAAACAGCGACAACGCCGGGATCGAACAGGGATGGTTGCCGCCGCTGGAATCCATTGAGCGTATTGAAGTGATTCGTGGGCCGATGTCTTCACTGTATGGTTCGGATGCGATGGGCGGCGTCATCAATGTCATCACCAAAAAAGTGTCGAATACCCGTGGCTGGAGCGGCGCCCTGCATGGCGATGCGACCTGGCAGGAGAATCGCGACTCCGGCGATCTTTACCAGACCAATGCGTATGCGTCTGGTCCGTTAGTTGATGGCCTGCTGGGGGCCAAAGTGACAGGGCTGTTCTCACGTCGCGCCGAAGATAACATTCTTAACGGCTACAACGAACAGCGTCTGCGTAACGGCGGCATCACCCTGAACCTCACGCCAGATGATAAAAACGACATTGATTTTGATGTATCACGCGAGTTGCAGGACCGTAACAGTACGCCGGGCAAGTCATCTGCCGCCGAGAGCTGCCGTGGCAACGTCTGTACGCCCAACAGCAAAAGCGAAAGCCGCTACGAGCACACCACCTATGCCTTGACCCACAGCGGTTACTACGACGACGTTAACACCACCAGCTACCTCCAGCAGGAAGAGACCAATAACCCCGGTCGTGAAATGAAGTCGTATAACACCATTTTTAATACCCAAAATCAGATCTTCCTCGATGCGCATACCCTGACGCTGGGCGGTCAGTATCGCTACGAAAAACTGCGCGATAACGGTAACCAGCTGGAAGCGGCAGACGGTCTGAATAAGCTGACCCGCTGGAGCTGGGCGCTGTTTGCAGAAGATGAATGGGCCATTCTCGATAATCTGAGCCTGACCGGCGGTCTGCGCATGGATAAAGACGAAAACTACGGGACCAACTGGACGCCGCGTGGCTACGGCGTCTGGCATCTGACCGAGCAATGGACGCTGAAAGGCGGCGTATCCGCCGGTTACCGTGCGCCGGATCTGCGTCAGTCATCGGCAAACTGGGGCCAGGTTACCGGCGGTGGGCGTCTGAACGGCATTATTGTCGGCAATCCGGATCTCAAGCCCGAGAAGAGCGTCAGCGAAGAACTGGCCTTACTGTGGGATAACAACGACAATCTCAACGCTGGCATCACCCTCTTCAATACTGATTTCAAAAACAAAATCACTGAGGCGCGTCGTTGCAACAGCAGCGCCGATCCGGCCTGTACTATTGGTAGCGTGAGCTATGATTTCGTCAGCGACCGGGTGAACGTCGACAAAGCCAATATGCGCGGCGTGGAGTCGACCTTCGGCTGGAAAATCACCCCGGACCTCAACCTGACCGCGAACTATACCTTCACCGAGTCTGAGCAGAAGAGCGGGCAGTTCTCCGGTAAGCCACTGAATAAAATGCCGAAGCATATGCTCAATACCACCCTGGACTGGCAGGCCACTCAGGATGTGGGTGTGTGGAGCCGCCTTAACTTCCGTGGCAAAACCTCGGAATACCTGAGCCGTACCACCATGTCGCAGGGCACTCCGTCTTATACACAGGTGGATATCGGTCTGCGCTATAACGCCACCAAAGACCTGCTGGTTTCCGCTGGCGTCTACAACGTGCTGGATAAGCAAATTGATTACGAAACCTATGACACCATTCTCGACGGTCGCCGTTATACCCTCGGCTTAACTTATAACTTCTGATAGCGCGCATGAGTTCTGCCGGATGGCGGCTAACGCCTTATCCGGCCTACGGTTTGTCTTTGACCTCGTAGGCCTGATAAGCGAAGCGCCATCAGGCATCATGCTGTTTCATATGAAAACGCCCCGACATCTGCCCGTCTTGTCGGGTGGCGGCTAACGCCTTATCCGACCTACGGTTTGACTTTGACCTCGTAGGCCTGATAAGCGAAGCGCCATCAGGCATCCTGCTGTTTCACATGAAAAAAACGCCCCGACATCTCTGCCCGTCTTGTCGGATGGCGGCTAACGCCTTATCCGACCTACGGTTTGTCTTTGACCTCGTAGGCCTGATAAGCGAAGCGCCATCAGGCATCATGCTGTTTCACATGAAAACGCCCCGACATCTCTGCCCGTCTTGTCGGATGGCGGCTAACGCCTTATCCGACCTACGGTTTGTCTTTGACCTCGTAGGCCTGATAAGCGAAGCGCCATCAGGCATCATGCTGTTTCATATGAAAACGCCCCGACATCTCTGCCGGGGCGTTTTCTGAATATCAGTATGCTCTCATTTATAACTCACGGTGTATTCCAGCATGCCGTCTGCTTTACCGCCAGTGGGCGTGGCGGCGGTCTGTATATAGCGGGCGAATAACGGCACGGTTACCGTCGCGCTGCCGTTACTGGACAGCGGATCGGTGTAATTATAAGTCTCCCCGGTTAAGTTCATTACCCCGGCATCGCTCTGGCTGCGGGAGCGCTGTATGCCAAACCCCGACGCCCCCGAGATCTGATCCTTTAATTTCATT
>DFPL01000270.1 GCA_002377245.1 Enterobacteriaceae bacterium UBA3516 | reverse complement strand
GATAACCTGCCGATGCTGTTCGCCATCGGCTCTGCCGTCGGACTGGCTTCGGAATCCGGCATTGCCGCACTCTCTGCGGCGGTCTCCGTGTTTGTCACTAACATCACCATCAGCACCGTGCTGAGCATTACGCCGGAAATGGCCTCTCAGGGCGGTAAATACGCCATGGTCGTCGGCATTCCAACGCTGCAAATGGGCGTCTTTGGTGGGCTTATCTGCGGTATTCTTGCTGCCTGGTGCTACAACCGCTTCCACACCATGCAGTTGCCGGAATTCCTCGGTTTCTTCTCGGGTAAACGCTTTGTTGCCATTGCGACAGCGTTCATGTCGTTTATTTTGGGGCTGCTGCTGCCGTACGTCTGGGAACATATCCAGTCTGGTATCGATGCGCTTTCGGTTATCGTCAACGGTGATAACCAGGCGGCCTCAACCTTTATCTTTGGTCTGACGGAACGCGCGTTGATCCCGCTCGGTCTGCACCATATCTGGTACCCGTCCTTCTGGTACTCTTTCGGTGACTACACCACCCAGGCAGGCCAGGTCATTCACGGCGACCAGACAATCTGGTTCAAAATGCTGGAAGAAGGGACCAAGACCTTCAGCAGCAATACCTACCAGAACGCTGGCAAGTTCATGCAGGGCGAGTTCCCGCTGATGCTGTTCGCGCTGCCTGCGGCCTGTCTGGCGATGTACCATGAAGCCCACACCAAAAACAAAAAAATCGCCGCAGGTATCCTCTTCTCCGCCGCGTTAACCTGTTTCTTAACAGGCATTACCGAGCCGGTCGAGTTTACCTTTATCTTCGTGGCGCCGATCCTGTATGTGTTCAACGCCATCATGGCGGGCCTGGCCTACATGAGCATGTATCTGATGCATGCACATATCGCTAAATCCTTCTCCGCCGGGCTTATCGACTATATCTCCTTCGGTATCCTGCCGTCGTTTAACGGTTATGAGACCAACTTCCTTAGCGCGGTCTTCATTGGCGTGCCGATGGCGCTGATCTACTACTTCACCTTCCGCTTCGTGATCCGCCGTTTCGATGTGAAAACGCCGGGCCGTACTGAAGTTTCAGCGGATGCAAGCGATAAGACCGACGAAGAGCTGGTCACGGAAATCATTGGCCTGTTGGGTGGGGCGAAAAACATTGATACCGTGGGCTCCTGTATCACTCGTCTGCGTGTTGAAGTGCTCAACGGCGACAATGTCGATAAAGAAGGCCTTAACGGCGTCGGCGCACGAGGTGTGGTCTTCGTCGGTGACAAAGGCGTACAGGTTATATTCGGCGCGCGTGCGCAGTTTATCGCTCAGTCTATGGCGACCACGCTTGGCAAATAACCTTGTGCTCAAAAGGTAAATAAGTCTCCTGTATTCGTACAGGAGGCTTTACTATTTCTGACTGATTATTTTGTACTTTCAGGGAGCAGGTTTGAAAAAGGTCAGCATCATTGATGTCGCTAAACTGGCGGGCGTTTCCGTCTCAACCGTGTCGCTGGTGTTGCGCCAGAAAGGCAAGATTTCGGAAGCAACCATCGAACGCGTCCATTCGGCCATCAACGAGCTGGGCTATGTGCATAACGTGGCGGCGGCTAACCTTCGTTCAAATACCTCTAACCTCATAGGGCTGATTTTACGCGATTTCAGCGACAGCTTTTCCATCAAGGTGATGGCGAGCATTGTTCAGGAACTGGAGCGTAAGGGCTACATGGTCTTCCTCGGGCAGCCTCTTGATGAGCACGATCATCTCGAACGCTGCCTGCTCTCCTTCAAACAGCAAGGTGTGGCGGGGGTGATTTATCTCGCCAGTGACGCCACGACCGCGCAGTTGCCGGAAAAAATCCGCCAGTGCCCCATGCCGCTGGTCGTCGTCTCGCAGTCTGTTGTGGATGACCCGTGCAATCTGGTGATGCGTGATAATCGCCAGGCCGCCAGCCTTGCCACCCGTTATCTGATTGAACGCGGCCATCGCAATATTGCCTATGTTGGCGGTATGGAAAACGATCGGGTGCGCCACCAGCGCTTGCTCGGCATGCATAGTGCGCTCAAGCAGTACGGAATGACGTTGCGCGATGAATTCACCCCCGCCTGTTTTGAAAGTACCGACTCGGTGAGTCTGGCTACCCGTCATCTGCTGGAAAAGAACAACACCATTACCGCCCTGCTCTGCCATTCACCGAATGCGATTATTGGTTCAATAAACGGTATTCATCAGGTGGGGCGCACCGTGGGGAAGGACGTATTCCTGAGCCAGTCGGTCGCGCTGATTGGTTTTGAAGATATGCTGCATGTGAATCTCACTTCGCCGTCGTTTACCTACGTCTCCTCTGCCAGTGAAGAGACCGGGCGACAGGCGGCGGGCCTGATGATGCGTAAGCTAAAAGAGCCTGAATTACAGACTCAGCGCATTACCCTTTCCGGGCAGTTGATTACCCAGGAGTCGGCCTGATACTCCCTTTTCCCCTCCGCCCGACCATTTTGTTTCGCCATTGCCGATAGACCAAAAACGGCTGTTCTGTGCCATCGGCTTTGTTGGCCCGCTCGATGTTCACGCCCCATCAGAATGAAGGTTTACCTCTGCGCTGACTTTCAGAAAACAGGTAACCAGTGATGACGTCGCCTCGTTTATACTGCTCTCTTTTGTTCAAGGACTGACGATGCCAACCATTATTACTCACGCCGCCGTACCGCTCTGCCTGGGGCTCGGGCTTGGCAGCAAAGCGATCCCCCGCGGCCTACTGCTGGCAGGCATTGCGCTGGCGATGTTACCCGATGCCGATGTGCTCTCCTTTAAACTCGGGGTGGCCTACGGCAACGTATTCGGCCATCGTGGGTTTACCCACTCGCTGATCTTTGCTTTTGTGGTGCCGATACTCGTTCTCTGGCTGGGAAGACGCTGGTTTAAGGCAAGCCTGATGCGCTGTTGGGCATTTCTGACGGTGTCGCTGCTGTCACATAGTTTGTTGGATTCGGTGACGACCGGCGGTAAAGGGGTCGGCTGGCTATGGCCGTGGTCGGATGAACGCTTTTTTGCGCCCTGGCAGGTGATTAAGGTCGCGCCTTTTGCTTTGTCAAAGTACACCACGCCCTATGGGCATCAGGTGATCATGTCAGAGCTATTATGGGTATGGGCGCCGGGAGTGATTTTTATGGCTGTAATGATCTGGTTGCGTCGGCGCTGAGGGATGCCCCCTCCTCGCAAGAGGAGAGGGAACCCCAGTAATATTACTTTTTGCAGCGAT
>DFPL01000001.1 GCA_002377245.1 Enterobacteriaceae bacterium UBA3516 | reverse complement strand
ATGAAGCACAGGTTGTCCAGTTTCTCACGGGTGGCGATGGTGATCGCACCTTTGGATTCCGGCTCATCCATTTCACCGTCGCCGAGGAAGGCGTAAACGGTCTGTTTAGAGGTATCTTTCAGGCCACGGTGTTCCAGGTATTTCAGGAATTTAGCCTGGTAGATTGCACCGATAGGACCCAGACCCATAGAAACGGTCGGGAACTGCCAGAATTCCGGCATCAGTTTCGGGTGCGGGTAGGAAGACAGGCCTTTGCCATGAACTTCCTGACGGAAGTTGTTCATCTGCTCTTCAGTCAGACGACCTTCCAGGAAAGCACGTGCATAGACGCCCGGAGAGATGTGGCCCTGGAAGTAAACCAGATCGCCGCCGTCTTTCTCGGTGCGCGCACGGAAGAAGTGGTTGAAGCACACTTCATAAACAGTTGCGGAAGACTGGAAGGACGCCATGTGGCCACCCAGCTCGAGGTCTTTTTTGGAAGCACGCAGAACCGTCATGATGGCGTTCCAGCGAATGGCCGAACGAATACGGCGTTCCAGCTCCAGATTCCCCGGGTATTCCGGTTCGTCTTCAACGGCAATAGTGTTGACGTAGTTGCCAGCTCCGGTACCAGCGGCAACTTTCACACCGCCTTTACGGGCTTCGGAAAGCAGCTGGTCAATCAGATACTGAGCACGCTCAACACCTTCTTCACGGATTACCGATTCGATCGCCTGTAGCCAGTCGCGAGTTTCAATCGGATCCACGTCATTTTGTAAACGTTCTGACATGGGGGGTATTCCTTATCTATCTAATACGTTGATTTAGCTGGAACCTGTCCCATTGCACTCTTTGTTCTTCATACTTCTGGCTGTCTCTTTGTTGGCTTCGCTTTCTCACCCCAGTCACATAGTTCACTATGCTTCGTGGGATTCGCGCGCTTGCCGCCGCGATACAGCCAAAATTATTTTGAACAACTAAAAGTGCAATAAGACAGGTTCTGCGTTTAGTTGCCGCGCTCTGAATTTGGCGCTCTCAGTTACAACTCTTCCGGCTCAAACTCCACCAGAAAATGCTAATTCTTTCGCTGCTGTTCCAGTCGACGTAGTGAACGTTCACGACGGCTTTGTTCACGACTGCGATCCAGCAAAATCTCTTCGATAAAGGCCAGGTGGCGATGGGAGGCTTCACGCGCCTCTTCCGGTTCACCGGCCATGATCGCAGCGAAAATACTGCTGCGATGCTTGCTCACCAGCGGCAGCATTTCGCGGCGCGCGTAGAGCAATTCAAAGTTTTCACGAACGTTTTGTGCCAACATCGGCTCCATGCAGCGTAGCAGATGCAAAAGCACCACATTATGCGCCGCTTCGGTTACAGCGATTTGATACTGCACGACGGCACTGGATTCCGCGTCGAGGTCACCGGACTGCTGCGCAAGCTCAATCGCCTGATGCAGTTCGCCAATCCTGACCTTGTCTTCTTCCGTGCTGCGCAATGCGGCGTAATAAGCAGCAATGCCTTCCAGCGCATGACGTGTCTCAAGCAGATCAAATTGGGATTCGGGATGATCGGAGAGCAATTCGACGAGTGGATCGCTGAAGCTCTGCCAGAGGCTGCTTTGAACAAAGGTACCGCCACCCTGGCGACGAAGCAGGAGCCCTTTCGCTTCGAGACGCTGGATGGCCTCACGCAATGAAGGACGAGAAACGTCAAACTGTTTAGCCAGTTCACGTTCTGGAGGGAGTTTTTCACCGGGACGTAGCGTCCCCTCAAGAATCAAAAACTCCAGTTGCTGCTCAATCACATCGGATAGTTTTGGCTGGCGGATTTTGCTGTAGGCCATTGTTCCCTGTCTCTACCATTCGCCCGGAGTAAATTGGTCTTACCAATTTCATATTCGTGACGCTAAAGTAACAAAGTATTCACCTTATGTCCATACAGGTTTTGATTGAAATCAGTAAACCCTGCACATTTTAACAACGTTACAGAAATAACGTTTCAAACATGTAACGTTGCACAAATCTCTCCTTTACTACTTAAGAGGCAGTTTTAACGAAAATGAAACGCCTCCAAACGAATTTGAACCGGTTCAGCATCAATAAATATGCATTCTTATGTCAAATTAATGAATAAAAAATCCAATGATTATTTTCCAGGCAAAAACGAAGCGATTTACAAATGGTTTCTTTTTATTCAAGTCGTCATCAACCCTTCACAAAGCAGGTGCAAACGCAGGCGCTTATCACTATTCTGAGCCTTACGAAAGGGATGGATGAAAATTCACAACAGCGCTTCGTAAATAAAACAATACAAAAAATGGAATTACTTAATTACACGCAAACGACAGCGTACATATAATAACCACACACGAGGTTTCATGATGGAAGGTCAACAGCACGGCGATCAGCTTAAGCGCGGCCTTAAGAACCGCCATATACAGCTTATCGCGCTGGGCGGAGCTATCGGGACTGGCCTGTTTCTGGGCAGCGCATCAGTCATTAAATCAGCAGGCCCGGGTATTATTCTGGGTTATGCCATTGCAGGCTTTATTGCTTTTCTGATCATGCGCCAGCTGGGCGAAATGGTGGTTGAAGAGCCGGTGGCCGGTTCTTTTAGTCACTTCGCCTATAAATACTGGGGCGGTTTCGCCGGTTTCGCGTCTGGCTGGAACTATTGGGTTCTGTATGTTCTGGTCGCCATGGCAGAATTAACCGCGGTGGGTAAATATATTCAATTCTGGTGGCCTGAAATACCCACCTGGGCTTCAGCGGCTGTCTTCTTTATTGCTATCAACGCCATTAACCTGACAAACGTAAAAGTATTTGGCGAAATGGAGTTCTGGTTCGCCATTATTAAAGTGGTAGCTGTGGTTGCCATGATCCTGTTCGGCGGCTGGCTGCTGTTTAGCGGTAATGCTGGCCCGCAGGCCACGGTACGTAACCTGTGGGAACAGGGTGGATTCCTGCCAAATGGTCTTTCGGGGTTGGTGATGATGATGGCGATCATCATGTTCTCATTCGGCGGTCTTGAACTGGTCGGTATTACCGCAGCAGAAGCCGACAACCCGCACGAAAGCATTCCTAAAGCGACCAATCAGGTGATTTACCGCATCCTGATTTTCTATGTAGGCTCTCTGGCCGTCCTGCTCTCCCTGATGCCGTGGACCCGCGTGACCGCCGATACCAGTCCGTTCGTCCTGATCTTCCACGAACTGGGCGACACCTTCGTGGCTAACGCACTGAACATCGTGGTATTAACCGCCGCGCTCTCCGTTTATAACAGCTGCGTTTACTGTAATAGCCGTATGTTGTTCGGCCTCGCCCAACAGGGCAACGCACCGAAAGCCCTGCTGAGCGTGGATAAACGTGGCGTTCCGGTCAACACCATCATCGTTTCTGCTCTGGTTACCGCACTGTGTGTGTTAATCAACTACATGGCACCAGAATCTGCATTTGGTCTGCTGATGGCGCTGGTGGTCTCCGCGCTGGTCATCAACTGGGCGATGATAAGCCTGGCGCATATGAAGTTCCGTCGTGCAAAACAGCAACAGGGCGTCACCACTCGCTTCCCGGCACTGCTTTACCCGCTGGGCAACTGGGTTTGCCTGGTCTTCATGGCGGCAGTTCTGGTGATCATGCTGATGACCGACGGTATGGCGATCTCCGTCTACCTGATCCCGGTCTGGCTGGTGATCCTGGGCATCGGTTATATGTTCAAAAAGAAAACGGCGAAAGTAGCCAAAGCGCATTAATGCCGTTCCCTCCCCTCTCCCATTCGGGAGAGGGTTGTTACCCTAATGTTACCTTCCTCACACTTTCCTTTACATAGCCGTTTTGTCCATGTCTCTGCCAGCATCCTGTAACGCAAATTATGTGTAGCAGGCGAATAATTATTCCCACATCTCACTGGGAGTATCGCCAATGGACGCGACTAAACTGTCTGTTAAAGAGAAAATCGGCTATGGCATGGGTGACGCCGGATGTAACATCATCTTTGGCGCCATAATGTTGTTTGTTAACTATTTTTATACTGATATTTTCGGGCTGGCGCCGGCCCTGGTAGGCGTGTTGTTGCTCTCCATCCGCGTCATTGATGCCGTCACTGACCCCATCATGGGGGCGCTTGCTGACCGTACGCAAAGTAAATATGGCCGTTTTCGCCCCTGGCTTTTATGGATAGCGCTTCCTTATGCGGTGTTCAGTGTGTTGATGTTTACCACGCCTGACTGGACCTATAATAGCAAGGTTATCTATGCCTTCATCACCTACTTCCTGCTGTCATTAACCTATACCGCTATCAATATTCCTTACTGCTCATTGGGCGGCGTGATCACCAACGATCCGAAAGAGCGTGTCGCCTGTCAGTCCTACCGCTTTGTGATGGTGGGCATTGCGACCCTGCTGTTGTCGTTGACGCTGCTGCCGATGGCGGAATGGTTCGGTGGCGAAGATAAAGCCAAAGGCTACCAGATGGCGATGACGGTGCTGGCATTTATCGGCATGTGCATGTTCCTCTTCTGCTTCGCCACGGTGCGCGAGCGTGTTCGTCCGGCAGTGCCGACCCATGACGACATGAAGAAAGACATGAAAGACGTGTGGAAGAACGACCAGTGGGTGCGGATACTGCTCCTCACGTTGAGCAACGTCTGCCCCGGCTTTATCCGTATGGCCGCCACGATGTATTACGTTACCTGGGTGATGGGTGAAAGCACCCACTTCGCTACGATCTTTATCAGCCTCGGTGTTGTGGGCATGATGATCGGCAGTATGCTGGCGAAGGTGCTGACCGACCGCTGGTGCAAACTGAAAGTCTTCTTCTGGACCAACATCGCGCTGGCAATTTTCTCCTGCGCTTTTTACTTCTTCGATCCGAAAGCCACCATGATGATTGTGGTGCTGTACTTCCTGCTTAACATTCTGCACCAGATCCCATCACCACTGCACTGGTCACTGATGGCGGATGTCGACGACTACGGGGAATGGAAAACCGGCAAACGTATTACGGGCATCAGCTTCTCCGGCAACTTGTTCTTCCTGAAAGTAGGGCTGGCGGTTGCGGGGGCAATGGTCGGCTTCCTGCTCTCCTGGTACGGTTATGACGCGGGTGCCAAAGCGCAGAGCCCGAGCGCCATCAATGGCATTATGTTGTTGTTCACCATTATTCCGGGTGTGGGCTACCTGATTACAGCAGGGGTGGTTCGCTTGCTGAAAGTGGATCGTGAGTTTATGAAAACCATTCAGGCCGACCTGGAAAAACGCCGCGTGAATTATCACGAACTGAGTGAAACCCAGACCATACCGGCGGAACAAGTAAGGAAAGCATAATGAACTGGCCTAATCCCTTTATTGAACAGCGTGCCGATCCGTACATCCTCTATCACGAGGGCAGCTATTATTTCGTCGCCTCTGTGCCGGAGTATGACCGCCTGGAAATCCGCAGAGCCGATACCCTGGCAGGTCTGCGTGATGCGCAGGGGGTCACCGTCTGGCGGAAGCCGGATAGCGGCCCAATGAGCGAACTTATCTGGGCACCAGAACTGCATCATATTGATGGCAAGTGGTATCTCTACTTTGCTGCTACCTGGACGAAAGCGCTGGATGAGTTGAACATGTTCCAGCACCGGATGTTTGTACTGGAGTGTACCGACGTCGATCCTTTGAGCGGAACCTGGGTTGCAAAAGGTCAGGTTAAAACGCCTTTCGATACCTTCGCACTCGACGCCACCACCTTCGTTCATCAGGGAAAACGTTGGTATCTTTGGGCGCAGAAATCACCGCATATTGCCGGTAACTCAAACCTCTATCTGGCAGAGATGGAGAATCCCTGGACCCTCAAAGGCGAGCCCGTCATGCTGAGCAAACCCGAGTACGACTGGGAGTGCCGGGGTTTTCTGGTCAACGAAGGCCCGGCAGTGCTCTTCCACGGCGACAAACTGTTTATCAGCTACTCCGCCAGCGCCACCGATGAAAACTACTGCATGGGGCTGCTGTGGATTGATATCAGCGCCGATCCACAAAATCCTGCGAACTGGCACAAAGCAGCGGATCCTGTATTCAGAACCAGCTATGAAAACCGTCAGTACGGCCCCGGTCATAACAGCTTTACGCAAACGGAGTCAGGTGAAGACTTGCTGGTGTATCACGCGCGAAATTATACGGAAATCGAAGGCGACCCGCTGTATGACCCCAATCGTCATACCCGTCTTAAGCTGGTGCGCTGGCAAGAAAACGGGATGCCCGACTTCGGCATCCCGTCTGCGGATACGCAATAAATTTATACTCTAAATAATTCTGATTGCAGGAAGGCGGCAAGTCAGCGCACATGCAGCCTGAAGTTTGACGAGTATAACGGCACGCGGTTATATCAGCGTGCCGTAAATGGTGAGTAAGGCGACCACCACGACCACCACAAACGAGGTTTTTTTGGCCATCGAGACGGCGGCTTTCGGCGTCTCAACCTTATCAAGATGAGGTTCACGCGCCAGCGAAAACTGCGCCAGCCGCGTCAGTACCTGATACTGAGAAGAGTGCCTGTCAGCCAGAGAAGCGAACCAGGCGGGTAACGCTTTTTCACCGTGGCCGATCAACGCGTAAAATACGCCTGCCAGGCGAACCGGGATCCAATCAAGCACGTGCAGAATGGCATCAATACCTGATTTTTGGCGCTCATTGGGCGTTTTATAGCGCGCAAGCCAGGACTGCAAGGCGCGCAGGAAGCTGTAACCCACCAGCGTTACGGGTGCCCAAACGCCGCCGACAATGAACCAGAACAGTGGCGCGAGATAATAACGAAAGTTAATCCACAACAGCGCATTTTGTAGCTCACGCAGATATTCACGCTCACTGCACCCTGGCGGCACACCATGAATCAGCGTCAGTTCGCTCGCCATGGCGTTGTGAGCATGTTCATCATTGCGTGAGGCTGCTTTCAGGTACGCATGATAATGCATACGCACCTTTCCCGCCCCGATACACAGCAATCCCAGTAGAATCCAGACCACCAGCAGCGGCACATTGAAAAAGAGCCCGGTCAGCGCCCGCAGAATGAGGAATGTCACCAACATTGCGCAGGCGGTCATGAGCAGTGTGCTGAAGACGGAGTAGCGCTTAATTTTGCGGAACACCACTTCCAGCCGATGGTCCAGGTGCCAGTGCTCACCGAGTTTAAACAGCCGCTCGGCTATCAACACCAGCAGCATAGTAAACAATGTCATGGACTCTCCTTCTCTGTGTTATCCGCCACAAGTGTGCGAAAACGGTCCCAGTCAAACGCCGGGCCAGGATCGGTCTTGCGGACAGGGGCAATGTTGCTATGCCCGGTCATGTGACTGGCAATCTTAGGATAACTAGCGATAAGTGCACGGGTCACGTTTGCCAGTTGAGCATATTGCGCGTCGGTATAGGCCAGATTATCCGTGCCTTCCAGCTCAATGCCGATTGAAAAATCATTACACCGTTCGCGGCCCTCATACACCGACACACCGGCATGCCACGCACGCTTATCAAAAGGGACATACTGAACGATTTCGCCATCGCGGCGAATTAAGCAGTGTGCCGAGACCCGCAGGTGAACAATCTCAGCAAAAAAAGGATGAGCAGCAGGATCCAGCGTGCCGGTAAATAGCGCGTCAATCCACGGACCGCCAAACTCCCCCGGCGGCAAACTGATATTGTGAACCACCAACAGCGAAGGCGTTTCGTCATCGGGGCGGCAATCATAATGGGGGGACGGCACATGCCGCGCATCCACCAGCCAGCCCTTATTTAACAGCATGCAGGATCTCCTTATTTATGGTGCTCATACACGCTCTAGAGTAGCATGTTCAGACGCTGTTCTGTCAGTGTAAGTTGAGTACCTCCTCAATCGCAGAACACACTCTAACTTTCTGATTAGCTACCTTTTTTGGAGTTTTATCATGCCGCCTCGCCGTTATAACCCTGACAGCCGACGTGACGCCCTTTTGCAACGCATTGAGCTGGACATCCCCGCCGCCGTCGCGCAAGCCCTGCGCGAAGATCTGGGTGGCGAAGTCGATACCAGTAATGATATTACCGCGCAATTGTTGCCGGCAGACAACCACTCCCATGCGGTGATCATCACCCGTGAAGAGGGCGTGTTCTGCGGGAAACGCTGGGTTGAAGAGGTCTTCATTCAGCTTGCGGGCGATGACGTGCAGATAACCTGGCATGTGGCAGATGGCGATGCCGTGACGCCCAATCAGCCGCTGTTTGAGTTACAGGGTCCGTCGCGCGTTCTGCTGACCGGTGAACGTACCGCGCTTAATTTCGTGCAGACCCTGTCTGGCGTTGCAAGCGAAGTTCGCCGCTACGTGACGCTGCTGGAAGGCACCACAACCCAACTGCTTGATACACGAAAAACGCTGCCGGGTCTGCGTACGGCGCTGAAATATGCGGTGCTTTGCGGAGGCGGCGCGAATCACCGCCTGGGCCTCTCCGATGCATTTTTGATTAAAGAAAACCACATCATCGCTTCAGGCTCAGTACGTCAGGCGGTAGAGAAAGCGTTCTGGCTGCACCCGGATGTGCCGGTTGAGGTCGAAGTTGAAACCCTTGAAGAACTGGACGATGCCTTAAAAGCCGGTGCCGATATCATCATGCTCGACAACTTTAAAACCGAACAGATGCGCGAAGCGGTAAAACGCACTCGCGGTCAGGCCCGGCTTGAAGTGTCCGGCAACGTCACGTTCGACACGATTCGAGAGTTCGCCGAGACCGGTGTTGATTTTATCTCCGTTGGCGCACTGACTAAGCATGTGCGCGCGCTGGATTTATCCATGCGTTTTCGCTGAACAATGACATGACCCTCTCTCTTTCTGGAGAGGGTTTTTGCGAGACGCCTCGTCATTTTTCTGTACCGCAAAGTAACGACGTTAAAAACGGTGGAACCCCCTTCCACGTTCTGTTTTTCCCTTCTCGTTCGTTTTCTCTTCTGCTGCCAGAGTGGTTTGTACTAACACAAGGAGCAGAATATGAAGCAGAACAGGGACAGAGAACGTGGATTCACCTTAATTGAACTGATGGTGGTGATCGGCATTATCGCCATCCTGAGTGCCATCGGCATCCCCGCCTATCAGAACTACCTGCGCAAAGCCGCCATGACCGATATGTTGCAAACCTTTGTCCCCTATCGGACAGCGGTAGAACTGTGCGCGTTGGATCACGGTGGCGTAGACAGTTGCAATGGTGGCGCCAACGGCATCCCCAGCCCGGCAACCACCCGTTACGTCTCCGCCATGACGGTGACTAAAGGCGTTATCACGCTGACGGGGCAGGAGAGTCTCAATGGCTTGCGCGTAGTGATGACGCCACAGTGGAGCGGTAGTGATGGCATGTCCGGCTGGTCCCGCACCTGCGAAACCACCGATAACACCTCGCTAAAACAGGCCTGTGAAGATGTTTTTCGTGTGAATAGCCAGTAAGGAGAGCGCTATGCAACAGGACAAACTGCACACCTTATGTAAGCGCCACCGGGCAATATTACTCACCAGCGACGCCCACATGCTTAACATTGCCGTTGTTGGAGAACCCTCAACGGAACTGCTGGAAGCCTTGCGATTCGCCACTCAGCGACGCGTGGATATTGAGTGCTGGACCCAGGAGCAGATGGACAGCCATTTTCAACTGGCGAATGATGCGCCGCAGATAACGGCTTCAGAAGAAAACGGTTCCGCAGTGACATTATTGAACCAGACGCTGGAACAGGCATTGGCCCAACGCGCCTCCGATATTCATTTCGAACCCGGTGAACACCACTACCGTATCCGTTTACGCGTTGACGGGGTGCTGCACCCTTTGCCGCCCCTCTCCAGCACGCTGGCAGGCACACTGACAGCACGCCTTAAGGTGCTGGGGAATCTGGATATCGCTGAGCGCCGGGTACCGCAGGATGGTCAGTTCAGCGTAATGCTCGCCGGTCAGGAGGTCTCTTTTCGTATTGCCACGCTGCCCTGCCGCCATGGAGAAAAGGTAGTGCTTCGTCTGCTGCATCAGGTTAGTCAGTCGCTGGATCTGACTAAGCTCGGCATGACGCAACCGCAGCTTGCGCAGTTTAAAGAAGCGCTGAATAAACCTCAGGGGCTGATGCTGGTGACCGGACCAACCGGGAGCGGTAAAACCGTGACGCTCTACAGCGCCTTACAGGCCCGAAACGATGCTGGCGTCAATATTTGCAGTGTGGAAGACCCGGTGGAAATTCCCCTTCCGGGCTTGAATCAGACCCAAATCAACCCGCGTGCTGGCCTGACGTTTCAGACGGTACTCAGAGCGCTGCTCCGCCAGGATCCCGATATTATTATGATCGGTGAGATCCGCGACGGTGAAACAGCAGAAATTGCGATCAAAGCTGCGCAAACTGGCCATCTGGTACTCTCTACACTGCACACAAATTCCACGACCGAAACGCTGGTACGTATCCAGCAAATGGGGGTGGCTCGCTGGATGATCTCGTCAGCGTTGTCACTGGTTATTGCGCAGCGGCTGGTTAGAAAATTGTGCCCGCATTGTCGGCAACGGATGACGGAGAGCGCGCATGTCCCCCCTTCTATCTGGCCCCGACCGCTACCACACTGGCAGGCATCAGGTTGCGATCGCTGTTATCACGGGTTTTATGGTCGGGTGGCATTATTTGAAGTGCTGGAGGTGAATAGCGCCCTCCGTCATGCCATCGCCGGTGGCCTGCCTGCTGCCGAAATCGAAACATTGTCCCGGCAGGCTGGAATGACAACGCTTTTTCAGAATGGGTGCCAGGCCGTTGAATCAGGCTTGACCAGTATTGAAGAATTGGTGCGGGTTCTGGGGATGCCTGATGGCCACTAAAGCGCTCTGGCACTGGTCGGGAATGAATAGCGAAGGGCAACTCGTACAGGGTACAAGCTGGGAGGCGCAACGGCAGGACGTTATGCTCGACTTGCACCAGCAGCACATTCATCCGCTCTCACTCAAGCGCCATTCGGTCCGCACAAGGTTATGGCGAGGCGAGTACAGCTGCGAGATCATGCGTCAGTTAGCCACGCTTTTACAGGCGGGTTTACCCCTTCCCGAAGGCCTGACGTTACTGGCAAATCAGCAGTCCTCTTTACAATGGCAGGCACTGCTGCATACCCTGGCGAGTAAACTGGAGATGGGCGAACCTTTTTCTACGGCCCTGGCGCAGTGGCCCGATGTCTTTCCGCCTCTTTACCTGACGATGGTGAACACGGGCGAGTTAACGGGTAACCTGGACGAATGTTGCTTTAAGCTTGCGGATCAGCAAAAAGCCCAACTTCTGCTTTCCCGAAAAGTGAAAAAAGCCCTGCGTTATCCGTTGATTATTCTCACGCTGGCGTTCGTGGTCGTGCTGGCGATGGTGTACCTGGTGCTTCCGGAGTTTGCCACCATTTATCAGACCTTCAATACGCCCCTCCCTGCCCTGACGCGCGGTGTCATCGCCTTTGCAGATCTTATGCAACAGTGCAGCATCCCGCTGCTGCTATTGACCATCGTGGGAGTGAGCGTACTGTCAGGGTTAAGGCGTCATCAGGGATGGCGGCGTTATCGACAGCGCGTGCTTCTCGCCTGCCCGCAGATGGGTCAGTTGATTCGCGGGCAACGATTAAGCCAGATTTTCACGGTGTTGGCGCTGACCCAGCGCTCGGGCATCACCTTCCTGCAAGGCCTTGAAAGCGTGGTGAATACCCTGACCTGCCCCTGGTGGCAGGACAAAATCCGGGAGGTACATCAGGAGATTGTGCAGGGCCAGGCCATTTCGACAGCACTGAACGCCAGCGGCATGTTTACACCGCTTTGTATTCAATTGGTGAGAACGGGAGAAGCGTCAGGTGCGCTGGATACTATGCTGCAAAATCTGGCGCAACATCATAGTGAGCAAACCTCACATCAGGCAGATAATCTGGCGTCACTGCTTGAACCCCTGCTTCTCGTAGTGACGGGCATCATCATTGGAACACTGGTAGTGGCGATGTATCTGCCGATATTTCATTTAGGAGATGCAATGAGCGGCGTAGGGTGAAGCAGGCGTAGAGCGCTACGCCTGCGAACGGTCAGAGGCTATTGAAAACGCGGTTTTCCTGCTCCTGAACGCGAATAAAGGTTGTACGTTTGGTCAGTTCTTTCAGGCGGGAGGCCCCTACATACGTGCAGGCGGAGCGCAGACCACCAAGAATATCGCGGGCGGTATTCTCCACCGGTCCACGCAGAACCAGTTTGACCGTTTTGCCTTCCGCAGCACGATAACCCGCAACCCCACCAACATGGCGGTTCATCGCAGACTCAGAGCTCATGCCATAAAAGAGCATGACTTTTTCACCGTTTTCTTCAACCACGGTGCCGCCACTCTCTTCATGACCTGCCAGCATACCGCCGAGCATAACGAAATCAGCGCCGCCGCCGAAAGCTTTCGCCACGTCACCAGGCACGGTACAGCCACCATCACTGACAATCTGACCACCCAAGCCATGCGCCGCATCAGCACACTCGATGACCGCAGACAACTGTGGATAGCCGACGCCCGTTTTAACACGTGTGGTGCACACGGACCCTGGGCCAATACCCACTTTGACAATATCAGCACCCGACAGTATCAGCTCTTCACACATCTCGCCGGTGACAACGTTGCCCGCGCAGATGGTTCTGGTTGGCCAGGCCTCACGCGCTTTTGCCACAAATTGTACGAAGTGCTCTGAATAGCCGTTAGCAACGTCAATACAGACAAAGTTCAGTTGCGGATGCAGTGCCAGAATCTGTTTAGTTTTTTCGAAATCCGTATCAGAAGTCCCCGTAGAGACCATCACATGGCGCAGCACGGATTCGGTTTCGCTTTGTACAAAGCTTTTCCAGTCTTCAACAGAGTAGTGCTTATGTACCGCAGTCAGGATATCAAAGGATGCCAGCGCTTTCGCCATCGCAAAGGTACCCACGGTATCCATGTTGGCCGCGATAATCGGTACGCCAGACCAGCGCATGCCTGAATGCTTAAAGGTAAATTCGCGCTCCAGCTCAACATCGGAACGGCTTTTGAGGGTAGAACGTTTAGGGCGGATAAGAACGTCTTTAAAACCTAATTTCAGATCTTCTTCAATACGCATTTCGGATTCCTGGGGTTAATGGCGAACAATGCAGACTTGCAAACACACAACTCCAGTGACGCTATCATACGCACTAATAAGGACTCCGCAAGACTGCGAAATTCTCTTTTTTTACGCTACAATCCTATAAATTTACCTGTTGAAAGAGCGGTTGTTCGGGTTATTACATCGTGTTGTATTGATTAAATTACAACCTATTGATTCAACATGGAAATACATATTCCCTTCCCGCGCTTCGCTTGTTCACGCTGGCTATATTGCCAACCGGATGATGTGAAAAACAGGCCAGTTTAATTTTCAGGGCAGACATTTTTTTGAGAAAGAACGCAATGGGTTACACGGTCGCATTAACCGGCGGGATTGGCAGCGGCAAAAGTACGGTTGCCGATGCGTTTGCCAGACAGGGCATCAATATTGTGGATGCCGACGTTATTGCTCGCGAGGTCGTGGAACCCGGAACGCCAGCACTAGCAGAAATCGAAAAACATTTCGGTACAGAAATCCTTCATCAGGATGGCACGCTTAACCGTCGTGCACTGCGTGACCGGGTATTTGCCTCTCCTTTCGAAAAAAGCTGGCTCAACGGGCTACTGCATCCGCTTATTCATCAACAGACGCAACGCCTGTTGGCTGAAGCCACTTCGCCTTACGTACTTTGGGTTGTGCCCTTACTGGTTGAAAATCAGTTACAAACAAAAGCCGACAGAGTCCTGGTGATTGATGTCTCGCCTGAAGTACAAATTCAACGAACCATGCAGCGTGACGGCGTGAGCCGGGAGCATGCTGAGCAAATTCTTGCCGCGCAGGCCACCCGTGAAGAACGGCTCGCCGTCGCGGATGATGTTATTGACAATAATGGCGCACCAGATGCAATCGCATCGGATGTTGCCCGCCTGCATGCAACCTATCTGGGTTTTGCATCACAGGCTGTATCACAGGAAACTCCCTAATGCAGACCGACGTATTATTTGAACACCCCCTTAATGAAAAGATGCGTACCTGGCTGCGTATCGAGTTTTTACTCCAGCAACTCACCGTCCGTCTGCCTCTCGCCGATCATGCCGATGCGTTACATTTTTTCCGTAATGCAGGGGAACTGTTGGATGTGTTTGAGCGCGGTGATATCCGTACCGAGTTGCTGAAAGAACTTGAGCGCCAGCAGAGAAAGCTGAAAGCCTGGGTTGAAGTCCCTGGTGTTGATTTAAGCAGGATTGAGGCTATTCGCCTGCAATTGAAAGAGACGAGTAGTATGCTGATGAGCGCCCCGCGAGTGGGGCAACTGATGCGTGAAGACAGGCTGATTGGCCTTGTGCGCCAGCGATTAAATATTCCCGGCGGTTGCTGTAGCTTTGACCTGCCTACGCTTCATGTCTGGCTTCATATGCCCCAGGAGCACCGCGACGCTCAGGTTAAAGTTTGGCTTGATAGCCTCGCACCGCTTATGCATACCCTGTCATTGATTCTGGATCTTATTCGTAATTCCGCCGAGTTTCGTAAACAGACCAGCCTCAATGGTTTCTACCAGGACAACGGTGAAGATGCCGATCTGCTGCGCCTGAAGCTGGATCTGGCCACTCAACTCTTCCCTCAAATCTCAGGTCATAAAAGCCGTTTTGCTATTCGTTTCTTGCCGCTCGACAGCGAACACGGTGTCGTCCCGGAACGACTGGATTTCGAACTGGCCTGCTGCTAAGGAGCTGAAATGTCAGAAATTATGCACGTTAATTGCCCCAATTGTGGCAAATCCGTGGTGTGGAATGAAACCAGCCCGTTTCGCCCCTTCTGCTCGAAACGTTGTCAGTTGATCGATTTAGGCGAATGGGCGGCAGAAGAGAAGCGTATCCCCAGCTCAGGGGACCTTACCGATAGCGATGACTGGAGTGAAGAACAGCGCTAAGACAGGGTTACCGTACGGGTAATGATAGCCCGTACGGTTTCATGAATCAGTTGCCCAATCGTTGCTGCATTAATTTTGTGATGATGGGTGCATTTGCCGGGGGAAACTTTTCAGCATCGTCTTCAGTCAGCACAACCCAACTGCCGGGTTGCCCTTCTTTTCCCCATGGTTCGCCTTCCCACTGTTCAACCAGATAGAACCATAACGTAATGTGGCGATCCGGGAATGCATATTCCAGGGTATCAAATAGTTGCGGAGCACGTGCGATAATTCCCACTTCCTCTTCAAGCTCACGGATAACCGCTTGCTCAGGAGTCTCTCCCTGCTCAATTTTCCCGCCAGGAAATTCCCATTTATTTGCCATATGGGCATCAGCAGCACGCTGGGTGATAAAGATTTCATGTTGTGGGTTGCGAATGATTCCCACAGCAATTTGCAGTATTTTCATGGTGATAACTCCATAAAAAAGGCGCAGATTTCTGCGCCTTTCTTTTTATTCGTACCTTTTAGCTCAAGCGGCCATGGCACTGTTTGAATTTCTTACCGGACCCACAAGGACAAGGATCGTTACGCCCCACCTTACGATCGCCCGTTTGCGCGGCCAGATCCGCCGCCGCTTCTGCATGGTCATCGCTGTGGCTGAGCTGTTGCATCTGTGCCAGACGCTCTGCTTCTTCCCGGCGCTGCTGCTCCATTGCTTCAACTTCTTCCGGCATACGCACCTGGACTTTGCTCAACGTGCTGATCACTTCATATTTCAATGACTCCAGCATCGCCGCAAACATCGAGAAGGATTCACGTTTGTATTCCTGCTTCGGATCTTTTTGTGCATAACCACGCAGGTGGATGCCCTGACGCAGGTAATCCATCGCCGCCAGATGCTCTTTCCACAGGGAATCCAGCGTTTGCAGCATGACGCCTTTTTCGAAGTGACGCATCATTTCTACGCCAACGATCTCTTCCTTGCGTTTATAAACCTCGACGGCCTGCTCCAGAATACGCTCACGCAGCGTCTCCTCATGCAGTTCTGGCTCTTTGTCCAGCCATTCGGCAATCGGCAGATCAAGATCGAAGTCGTTTTTCAGACGCTCTTGCAAGCCGGAAATATCCCACATCTCTTCCAGTGACTGCGGCGGAATATGACCATCAATGGTCGCTTTAAAGACATCTTCACGGATACTGTTGATGGTTTCGCTAACATCAGAAACATCCAGCAGCTCATTACGCTGAGTGTAGATCGCACGACGCTGATCGTTCGCCACATCATCGTATTCCAGCAGCTGTTTACGGATATCAAAGTTACGGCTTTCCACCTTACGCTGCGCATTGGCAATGGCCTTGGTGACCCACGGGTGCTCAATGGCTTCGCCTGGCTTCATCCCCAGTTTACGCATCATGCCCGACACGCGATCCGAGGCAAAAATACGCATCAGTGCATCTTCCATAGACAGGTAGAAGCGTGAAGAACCGGCATCGCCCTGACGGCCAGAACGGCCACGCAGCTGGTTGTCAATACGGCGAGATTCATGGCGCTCGGTACCGATGATATGCAAGCCACCAGCCGCCAGTACGGCGTCATGGCGAATCTGCCAGTCGGCTTTGATCTGCGCAATCTGCTCTGGCGTCGGGTCGGTCAGTTCAGCGACTTCGGACTGCCAGCTCCCGCCCAGCACGATGTCAGTACCGCGACCCGCCATGTTGGTTGCAATGGTCACTGCTGCGGTATAACCGGCTTGCGCAACGATGTCGGCTTCCTTCGCATGGAATTTGGCGTTCAGTACGTTGTGCTTGATGCCTGCTTTGGTCAGTTCATTGGAAACCACTTCGGATTTCTCGATGGAGATGGTCCCCACCAGAACCGGCTGACCCGCCGCGGTGCGTTCACGGATGTCTTCGATAATCGCCTGAATTTTTTCAGCTTCGGTCATGTAGACCAGATCCGGCATATCTTTACGGATCATCGGGCGGTTTGTCGGTACCACGACGGTATCAAGTTTATAGATAGAGCTGAACTCGAAGGCTTCGGTATCCGCTGTACCGGTCATACCGGCCAGTTTTTCATACAGACGAAAATAGTTCTGGAAGGTGATGGAGGCGAGCGTCTGGTTCTCGTTCTGAATATCCACCCCTTCTTTCGCTTCAACAGCCTGGTGCAGGCCATCTGACCAGCGACGGCCTTGCATGGTACGACCGGTATGTTCATCAACGATAATGACTTCGCCATCTTTTACGATGTAGTCAACGTCGCGAGTAAACAGTGCATGGGCACGCAATGCCGCCGTCACATGATGCATGAGCATAATGTTAGTCGGGGAGTAGAGAGACTCGCCTTCATCCATAATGCCCTGATTGACCAGCAGCTCTTCAATCATTACCAGACCGCGTTCGGTCAGGTTTACCTGACGAGATTTTTCGTCAACCGAGAAGTGGCCTTCACCCTGGAAGGTGTCAGAATCTTCTTTCTCCTGGCGCACCAGATGAGGAATGATTTTGTTCACTTTACGGTACAGCTCAGAGCTGTCTTCCGCCGGACCGGAGATAATCAGCGGCGTACGCGCTTCATCGATCAGAATGGAGTCCACCTCATCGACCAGCGCATAATGCAGCTTACGCTGAACGCGATCTTCCGGGCTAAACGCCATGTTGTCACGCAGGTAGTCGAAGCCGTATTCGTTGTTCGTTCCGTAGGTAATGTCTGCAGCATAGGCAGCGCGCTTCGCCGGGGCAGGCATTCCAGGTAAGTTAATACCGACGGTTAAACCGAGGAATTCAAACAGAGGGCGGTTGTTTTCTGCATCACGCTGGGCAAGGTAGTCGTTGACCGTTACCACGTGTACGCCTTTACCACTCAGGGCGTTGAGGTAAGCTGGCAGCGTCGCGGTCAGCGTTTTACCTTCACCGGTACGCATTTCTGCGATGCAACGTTCGTTCAATACCATACCGCCGAGCAGCTGCACGTCAAAGTGACGCATATTGAACACACGTTTACTGGCTTCACGTACAACCGCGAAGGCTTCCGGGATCAGGCTTTCGACCGTCTCACCTTTTTCAATACGCGCACGAAACTCTGCAGTTTTGCCTTTCAGCTCATCATCAGTGAGCTTCTCCATGGCAGGTTCCATGGAGTTGATTAATGTGACCGCTTTGCGCATACGACGCAATGTACGATCGTTACGGCTACCGAATACTTTTGTTAATAATTTAATAAGCATAATAAAATCTCAAACGCCCCGCTCTGCGGAGGCAAAAATTAGTTGAAGGTTATTTTTTCAGCTAAGGCGTTGAGGTCCGGCGCGTATGCCCTGCACCTGGCTTATCCAGACACGGACGGTAAAGACGGAGTGCGATGAGAAATCAGCATAAAATGGCTGATTAACGGCAGTCGGCGGTCTGCGCTCCTGAGTCAGAAGTGCACTGAGCGTGTCCAACAGGGCGAGGTGATGTGCCTGAATGGGTAAGGCTTCTTCCACGACCGGCAGCGCTTGAGGCGCCATCGCGAAAGAGAGATGACGTATAACGGTTCGAATGGCATGTTGATGCCAGTAATCCACGGTAAAGTTAGGACGACGGCTACCTTCCAGCAGTGCCAGATTGGTAAAGTTGACCGTGCCTGAGCCTTCATGATTACGGGTAGTCGCTCTCGCAGGCTCGGTGTGTTCGGTGCTGCTGAGCGCAGGCAAGCCAAAGCTTGCCGCGACCATCCCTAATAAGAGATGCGGCCAGAAATAACGTCTGCCAAATTGTCGCCAGCGCGTCAGTATTCCGCTCACTCAATCCACCAAAAATGATTCAAACTTGCCCGTATTAACTTCGGAACGCGTTATTTTGCGCACCGATATTACCATTAATGCACAACAACGGCAGCGATAATAAGGCGCTAAGCGGGATAAATTGGCCAGGAAACCAGCAATCGAACGCGTTCATGCCTTAGAGAGCATGTTGGGCATGACCAGCAAAAATAAACGGGAAGGAAATAAAAAAACGACTGGTTTTCTGGCAGGAGAGAGTTTGCCAGAAAGACCAGTCGAATTTATATCTAACGTGTTACGTTAGATTTATGCGAGAACCAGTGAAGGCGCTTTAAATGCCAGCGGCAGTTCAGCATCGTTTTCGTAAGTCACGTATTCCCAAGCTTCCTGTTTTGCCAGGACTGCCTGCAACAATTTGTTGTTCAGGGCATGACCGGATTTGAACGCGGTAAATGCACCGATAATATTGTGACCACACATGAACAAGTCACCAATTGCATCCAGCATTTTATGACGCACAAATTCATCTTCGAAACGTAAACCGTCTTCGTTCAGTACGCGATAATCGTCAACAACGATGGCACAATCGAAGCTCCCGCCCAGGCACAAACCACGTGACTGCAGGTATTCGATATCGCGCATGAAACCAAACGTACGCGCACGGCTAATCTGGCGCATGAATGCATCGGCAGAGAAGTTCATCGCATAACGCTGAGTACTGGCATCGATCGCCGGATGGTTAAAGTCGATAGTAAAGTCCAGAGAGAAACCGTTGTACGGTTTGAACTCTGCCCATTTATCGCCGTCTTCAACACGCACCGTCTCTTTGATACGGACGAATTTCTTCGCACTGCGCAGCTCTTCAACGCCGGCATCCAGCAGAAGATAAACGAACGGTGCAGCACTGCCATCCATAATCGGGATTTCTGGCGCATCAACTTCAACAATAATGTTGTCGATACCCAGACCAGCCAGAGCAGCATTAAGATGCTCAACGGTTGAAATCCGCACGTCATGCTCGTTAACCAGACACGTACAGAGCATGGTATCACGCACAGATTTAGCATCAGCCGGGAAATCTACCGGAGGATTCAAGTCAGTGCGACGATAGATGACCCCGGTATTGGCCGGCGCAGGGCGCAACGTCAGGGTGACTTTTTTGCCGGTATGTAAACCGACGCCAGTCGCCTGAACGATACGTTTAAGTGTCCTTTGTTTGATCATCGTATTATCTCGCCTAATTACCTATCCAACCGAAGTGTACTACACAATCGGTGGGCCAGTTTAGCACAAAGAGCGGAGATGCCCAACTTCCAGCCAATTCTTAATCAGCTTGCTTACGCAAAAAGGCTGGGATATCCAGATAATCCGGCTCTTTCGTGGTCTGCGGCGTATTGTCGTTAACCACTTTAGATGCAGGCTTCTGCTCTTGTTGCATGGCCGGGATACCGTGCTGTTGATAACGGTCCATCACCGGTTGCTGCTGCTGTTTATTGGTAACCAGGGTGATTTCCGGACGTTTGTCCATGCCGATACCGGTCGCTACTACCGTTACGCGCAGCTCATCGTTCATATCTGGATCCAGAGAGGTACCGATAACCACAGTCGCGTTATCCGAAGCAAATGCACGGATAGTGTTACCGACGGTTTCGAACTCATCCAGACGCAGGTCAAAGCCAGCCGTGATGTTGACCAACACGCCACGAGCACCAGACAGATCGATATCTTCCAGCAGCGGAGAAGAGATCGCCATTTCCGCAGCTTCTTCCGCACGGTCTTCGCCCTTCGCGACACCGGAGCCCATCATGGCATAACCCATTTCAGACATCACGGTACGCACGTCAGCAAAGTCGACGTTCATCAGACCCGGACGCGTAATCAGCTCGGCAATACCCTGTACCGCGCCTTTCAGTACGTCATTCGCCGCACCAAAGGCATCCAGCAGTGAGATACCGCGGCCCAAAACTTTCAGCAGTTTGTCGTTCGGAATCGTGATCAGCGAGTCCACATGTTTGGACAGCTCAGCGATACCCTGCTCCGCAAATGCCATACGCTTCTTGCCTTCGAAGTTGAAAGGCTTGGTCACAACAGCGACGGTCAGAATACCTAAATCTTTTGCGACTTCAGCGACCACGGGTGCCGCACCCGTACCGGTACCACCACCCATTCCCGCTGCGATGAAGACCATATCGGCGCCATCTAATGCCGCGCGCAGCGCTTCACGGTCTTCTTCCGCTGCGTTGCGGCCGACCTCTGGGTTTGCCCCAGCGCCCAGACCTTTGGTGATGCCACCACCGATCTGAATGGTCTGACCCACCGCAGTTTTACGCAATGCCTGAGCATCGGTATTCACTGCGAAGAATTCAACACCCTCGATGCGCTCGCGCACCATGTGTTCAACGGCATTACCGCCGCCGCCACCGACGCCGATGACTTTAATCACCGCGTCGTTGGTCAGTTCCATAGGTTCAAACATAATTTCTCTCCGTTTTGTGCCTGTCGCCTGAGACCGTTAATGTGCCCCGGTCTCTGAAAAATTAAAATTCTTTACGCAGCCAGCTGTTGATTCGCTTAAACCATGAGCCGACTGATACGCGTTTTTCCACTTCTGCTTCACCACTTAAATGGGTCTCTTTTCCGTAGTGCAGCAGGCCCACCGCCGTCGAGTAATACGGTTCCTGGGCATAATCTGTTAAGCCAGTAATATTCAGCGGTGCACCAATACGCACCTGTGTATGAAACACACGTTGCGCGCAGGCTGCTAAGCCCTCAATTTGCGCCGCACCGCCGGTCAGAACAATCCCCGCTGCAAGATGGTGTTTCACCCCTTGCTGACGCAGCTGTTCCTGCAATTGCAAAATCTCATCGTTAACCAGATTGAGAAGCTCGGTATAGCGCGGCTCAATCACATCTGCCAGCGTTTGTCGCTGCAGACTGCGTGGCGGACGCCCGCCCACGCTCGGTACTTCGACGCTTTCGTCTTTCCCTACCAGCGATCCCAGCGCGCAGCCATGGCGTACTTTGATTGCTTCAGCATCACTTGGCGGCGTGCCAAACGCATAGGCAATATCGCTGGTTACCACGTTCCCTGCATAGGGAATAACCTTGGTATGACGCAGCGCTCCGCCTGTATAGACCGCCATATCCATTGTACCACCACCGATGTCTACCACGCAGACACCGAGTTCACGTTCATCTTCCGTCAACACGGAATAACTGGACGCAAGACCAGCGAAGATAAGTTGGTCAACTTTCAGCCCACATCGTTCCACAGCTTTAACAATGTTTTTCGCCATGTCGTTGTGGCAGGTAATCAAATGGACTTTTGCCTGCATACGCACGCCGGAAAGGCCAACCGGGTTCTTGATACCTTCCTGGTAATCAATGGCATATTCCTGAGGAATGACATGCAGCACGCGATGCTCATCGCGTACACGTACGGATTTCGCAGTATGCACTACGTTCTCGACATCTTCCTGCGTCACTTCCTCTTCAGAGATAGGTACCATACCAATCTCATTCTGGCAGCTAATATGCTTGCCTGACAGTGCAAGATAGACTGAAGAAATCTGGCAATCAGCCATTAATTCAGCCTGGTCGATGGCGCGCTGAACGCATTTTACCACCGACTCAAGATCATTCACGCCGCCTTTATCCATACCGCGGGACGGGCAGCTTCCCACACCAATGATATTGACCATACCGTCGGGCAGAACTTCCCCTACTAAAGCGGCTACCTTTGCGGTGCCAATCTCCAGTCCAACCACCAGTTTTCTGTCCGTCGCCTTGATCATTATTGCTCTGCCTGTGCCTGATTCTGTTGCTGATTAGGGTCCTGTGCCGGGGCCGGTTTCCAACCTACCGCCGCGCCAGAGTCATAGCGTAAATCCACGTAGCTTATCTCTTTGCCATCAACCTGCGCTTGCTGCTGTAACACGGGATACAGTTCAACAAAACGTGCCAGGCGTTTCATCGTATCGCCTAGGCCCAGATTGAGCTTGATATCGTTATTGAGCGTCAATTGCCACGAACGTCGTGCCGTCATTGCCGCTTCTTTTAACGTGAATTTATCCTTTGCCAGCACTTGCCCCATGTCACGGAAGCCCTGTAATACTTCACTTTCACTCCCTTCCGGGCCATACAGCATGGGTAAAACCTGCTTGCTGGTACGATCGGCTGGGACACTGAACGCATTACCGTCGGTATCCATCATGTGCTGATCATTCCAACGTGCTATCGGCACAAATTCAACCAGATGAATCTTCAATTCATCGGGCCATTGCTTTCTGACACTCGCCTGCTTTATCCAGGGTAGCCGTTCAATCTGGCTCTGGATAATGTTGACGTCCTGCGTCATAAAGGTGCCGGGTGCGCCTAACGCCAGTATGGACTGACGAATATCATCGTTGCGCGTGTAATGGCGATCGCCCGTCAACACTAGCTTCGACAACGGCAATCGTTGCGCATCTTCCATCCAGCCCAGAACCACCCAACTGCTCGCCAACACGGTACACAGCACCGCCAGCAGGAAGATAATGCCTGCAAGACGCGTTCCATTGCTGCGACGGGAAGATGGAGCCTCTTCGACATCGCGATTTCTCGTGTTCAGCGCAGCCTGAGACATATCACTCCGCCAGATTCAAAATACGCACGACAAGCTGGGAGAAACTCAACCCTGCCTGACGCGCTGCCATCGGAACCAGACTATGACTGGTCATACCCGGCGAAGTGTTCGCTTCCAGCAAATAAAACTGACCATCGCTGTCTTTCATGGCGTCAATACGCCCCCATCCGCGACAACCCAGCGCTTGCCAGGCTTTCAGCACCAGGGACTGTAATTTCGCTTCATCTTCCGCTTCCAGACCTGCAGGGCAGAAATATTTCGTCTCATCAGAGAGATACTTCGCCTCATAATCATAGAAGGTTCCAGCAGGCTGGATGCGAATTGACGGTAAAATTTCTTCACCGAGTATCGCAACCGTGAATTCTGGTCCACTTAGCCATTTTTCGATTAAAACTTCATCATCATGTTGAAAGGCAAGGGCTAAAGCGGCATGCAATGCACCAGATTCATCCACTTTAGACATGCCGACACTGGACCCTTCACGGCTGGGCTTGACAATAACGGGTAACCCCAGGGCCTCAATACGCTGAATAGCGCTGTTCTTAAGTCCAATTTCAAATTCTTGTCGCGTTAAGGCAACGCCAGAGGCGACAGGTAACCCTGCACCTTGCCAGAGCAATTTGCTACGCATTTTATCCATGGAGATAGCTGATGCCATCACACCACTGCCGGTATAGGGCAAATCGATAAATTCGAGCAGTCCTTGCAATGTGCCATCTTCACCGCCGCGGCCGTGAAGGGCGATAAATACTTTGTCGAAGCCCATTGTTTTAAGCGTGGTGACATCGACATCACGTGGATCAATAGGATGCGCGTCAACCCCACCTTCGAGCAGGCCCTTCAGCACCGCTGCACCAGAATTCAACGAAACCTCACGTTCCGCAGAAGAGCCGCCCAGCAGGACAGCAACTTTCTCAGCCATGATGCTCTTCCTCCTGCGGCTTCAGCTTCACTTCCGCCAGATGGCGTGCGATTTTGCCGATGTTACCGGCGCCCTGAATGAGAATCAGATCGTTGCCGGTAAGAACAGGAGCCAGCATAGCCGCCACCTGTGCCGGATCGGAAACCAGAATCGGATCCACTTTACCGCGACCACGGATGGTGCGGCACAAGGAGCGACTGTCCGCACCCGGGATTGCCGTTTCACCCGCGGAATAGACATCCAGCATCAGCAGCGCATCAACCTGCGTCAGCACATTCGCAAAGTCGTCGTACAGATCGCGCGTTCGGGTAAAGCGGTGTGGCTGGAACAGCATCACCAGGTTTTTGTCCGGCCAGCCCGCGCGTGCGGCCTTGATCGTGGCATCCACTTCCGTCGGATGATGGCCATAATCGTCCACCAGCATCGCGGTACCGGTTTTGCCGTTAACGTTTTCCAGCGGAAATTCGCCGAGGAAATCGAAACGACGGCCAGTGCCCTGGAAATTCTCCAGTGCACGCAGGATATCTTCGTCTTCAATGCCTTCTTCGGTCGCTACCGCGACTGCCGCCGCCGCATTCAACGCGTTATGGCGTCCAGGCGCATTCAATAAAACCTGTAGATCCGGCTTATCCTGACGAATCAACGTGAAGTGACCCTGAGCGCCCTTTTGCTGGTAGTCCTGTACGCGGACGTCGGCATCATCGCTAAAACCATAAGTCGTTGTCTGGCGGCCCACGCGTGGCAGCAGTTCACGAATAACCGGATCGTCCACACACATCACTGCACGGCCGTAAAACGGCAGGTTATGCAGGAAGTTAATGAAGGTCGTTTTCAGATTTTCGAAGTCACCCTGATAGGTATCCATATGATCAGCTTCGATATTGGTGACAATAGCCACCATTGGCTGCAGATGGAGGAAAGAAGCGTCACTCTCATCCGCTTCCGCAATCAGGTAACGACTATGACCGAGACGCGCGTGGACACCCGCCGCTTTTACGAGGCCACCGTTCACAAAAGTCGGATCCAGACCGCCTTCAGCATAAATACTGGAGACCATCGCGGTGGTCGTTGTTTTACCGTGCGTACCGGCAATGGCAATGCCATGACGAAAACGCATCAACTCAGCAAGCATTTCAGCGCGTCGGATAACAGGAATACGCGCTTCGTTAGCCGCCACAATCTCCGGGTTATCCTCAGAGATTGCGCTCGACACCACCACCACGCTGGCCTCACTGACGTTTTCAGGACGATGATTAAAATAAATCGTTGCTCCCAGCGCGCTCAGTTGCTGCGTGACGGGGTTCGGCGCCAGGTCGGAACCGCTAATCTGATAGCCTTCGTTAGCCAAAACTTCGGCAATACCGCCCATGCCAGCACCACCGATGCCAACAAAGTGAATGTGCCGAACGCGACGCATCTCGGGCACGATTAAGCGCAGTTTTGCCAGTTGTTGTGTATTCATTATCTATGCCATCTACCACTTCAAATTCGCGCGACGCAAAAGGCATCGCCAGTATTTAAGCCTGAGCTGCCAGACTCACTTCGTTTGCCACTCGTTGGGTGGCGTCCGGGATAGCGGCGGCACGTGCGCGCTCAGCCATCGCCAGTAATTCACTACGGTTCCAGCTCGCAAGGGTCTGGGCAACGGCATCCACCGTAAACTGCGGCTGCTCCAGGATCCTGGCTGCCCCCGCTTTTTCCAGCGGTAATGCATTCCAGTATTGCTGCCGGTCTTTATGCTGGAACGGGACAAAGAGCGCGGGCAAACCTGCTGCGGCAATTTCGCTGACCGTCAATGCACCGGAACGACAGACCACGACATCAGCCCAGGCGTAGGCCTGCGCCATATCATCAATAAACTCAGTCACCTTGTGCTGTGGCTGCCCCGCGTCGGCATAGGCCTGCTCAACGGTTTGCTGCGCGCCTTTTCCGCTCTGATGCCAGAAAGTGACCGTCTCACCCAGTTTCGCTGCCACTTGTGGCATCGTCTGGTTCAGTACCCGCGCCCCCTGCGAACCACCCACTACCAGCACCCGTACCGGCCCTTCGCGGCCAGACAAGCGTTCTTGTGGTAATGGCAGCGCGAGCACATCAACACGAACAGGATTGCCAACCACTTCCGCCTTTGGAAATGCGCCTGGAAAAGCCTGCATCACTTTGGTGGCGATTTTCGCCAGCCATTTATTGGTGAGCCCGGCGATGCCGTTCTGCTCATGGAGCACAACGGGAATGCCCAGCGACCAGGCCGCCAGACCACCTGGACCAGAAACATAACCGCCCATGCCCAGAACTACATCCGGCTTATAGCGCTTCATGATCGCGCGCGCCTGACGCCAGGCATTAAAAATTCGTAACGGCGCGAGCAGTAAGGCTTTTACACCTTTACCGCGTAAACCTGAGATGCGGATAAAGTCGATCTCGATACCGTGTTTGGGTACCAGATCGGCTTCCATGCGATCGGCGGTTCCAAGCCAGCGCACTTGCCAGCCCTGATCCATCAAATGATGGGCAACGGCCAGTCCCGGGAAGACATGTCCTCCGGTTCCCCCCGCCATCACCATCAACCGCTTCCCTTGACCGCTCATCGTGAACCTCGTGTAAACGCCTGGGCTTTTTCCAGACGCGTTTCATAATCAATACGCAACAACAGCATGATGGCCGTCGACATAATCAACAAACTGGAACCACCGTAGCTGATCAGCGGCAGTGTCAGACCCTTGGTCGGCAGCATACCAGCCGCCGCACCCACGTTAACTAACGCCTGGAAGCTGAACCAGATGCCAATAGAGCAGGCCAGAAAACCTGAGAATCGTTGATTAATTTCCAGCGCTTTACGGCCAATGGACATGGCGCGGAAAGCGACGAAGAATACCATTAAAAGCGCCAGTACCACACCGATATAACCCAGTTCTTCCCCGATAATGGCGAAGATGAAGTCCGTATGCGCTTCGGGTAAATACTCCAGTTTTTGCACCGAGTTCCCAAGTCCTTGTCCCCACAACTCTCCGCGTCCAAAGGCCATCAAAGATTGGGTTAACTGGTAACCGCTACCAAAAGGATCATCCCATGGGTTCCAGAACGAGGTCACACGGCGAATACGATAGGGTTCGGCGAGGATCAGCAGCACTACTGCAGCAATACCGGACCCGATGATGGCAATAAACTGCCAAAGCTTCGCCCCTGCCAGAAACAGCATCGCAAGAGTGGTAATGAACAGCACAACGACCGTACCGAGGTCGGGCTGTGCCAGCAGTAACACGGCCAGCACCATGATCACGCCCATCGGTTTCAGGAATCCGCGCAGGTTATTACGCACCTCATCAACCTTACGTACCAGGTAGTTCGCCAGGTAGCAAAACAGCGACAGTTTGGTAAATTCCGCAGGCTGGAAACGCATGATCCCTAAATCGATCCAACGTGATGCACCGTTGATGGAACTTCCCACCAGCAGAACCACAAGCAACATGACGATCGCGGCGATCAACATGGCTGAACTCCAGCGTTGCCAGAACTCCATTGGCAAGCGGAGCGTCACCATGGCAAAACAGAACGCCAGAAAGAGATAGAGCGCATGACGCTTGGCAAAGAAAAACGGATCATCGGTCAATCGCTGGCCTACCGGCATTGACGCTGAGGTCACCATAATGAAGCCGATTGCCGCCAGACCTAACGTCAGCCACAGCATCGTGCGGTCATACATGACAAGGCTGTCATCGTCTTTTACACGTGACCCCATCACCCAGCCCTTCAATGCGCCAAACACCCATGCCAGGATTCCAAATCCTGGCAGGCGCGGCATTCTCGGACGCGGGAGCGTTAAGCGCATCAACCTAACTCCTCTGCAAGGCGAGTAAAGAGGTCGCCACGCTGTTCAAAGTTTTTGAATTGATCGAGGCTGGCACAGGCCGGAGAAAGCAGAACCATATCGCCGGAGTGAACACGGGTCGCTATGAGGCGCATCGCCTGTTCCATATCGGCAGTTTGCTCGGCAATGTCCGGGCGCAACGCGGCAAGCGCTGCGCCATCACGGCCAAAGCAGTAAAGCCGCACCCTGTCGCCCTCAAGATAGCGTTTCAGCGGGGTGAAATCGGCTGACTTCCCATCACCGCCCAGAAGAAGATGGAGCGTACCATCCACCTGCAGACCATTAAGGGCCGCCTCAGTACTGCCGACGTTGGTCGCTTTAGAATCATTAATCCAGCGCACACCATTGTGTTCAAGGGCAAGCTGGAAGCGGTGCGCCAGCCCGGTGAATGTGGTCAGGGCCTTAAGGCTAGTGGCGCGCGGTAGACCCGCAGCGTCTGCCAGTGCGAGAGCCGCCAACGCGTTGGTGTAGTTATGCTGGCCGCTGAGTTTCATCTCTTTAACGTTAAGCACTTTTTCACCTTTCACGCGCAGCCAGGTTTCCCCCTGCTGACGATTCAGATGATAGTCACCCACATCAACCCCAAAGCTAATGCAACGTTCATCGGCACCGCGCACCGGCATGGTTAACGCATCATCTGCATTGACCACACAAACTTTAGCGTTTTCATAAACCCGCAGCTTTGCCGCCCGGTACTGCTGTAGACCAAACGGATATCGGTCCATATGGTCTTCGGTGACGTTGAGGATAGTCGCCGCCACCGCTTCAAGACTGGAGGTGGTTTCCAGTTGGAAGCTCGAAAGCTCAAGGACATACAGCTCACGCGACTCATCAAGGAGCATCAACGCAGGCAGGCCAATATTGCCGCCGACGCCGACGTTAACACCCGCGGAGGTCGCCATTTCACCCACCAGGGTGGTGACGGTGCTTTTACCGTTTGAGCCGGTAATCGCGACTATCGGAGCCTCGGCTTCGCGACAAAACAGTTCAATGTCACCGACTATCTCGACCCCGGCCTCTGCCGCCGCACTCAGCGAGGGGTGTGCCAGGGCAATACCCGGGCTTGCGACAATCAGATCGGCGTTCAGCAGCCAGCCATCATTCAGACTACCAAGGTGACGCTCAACCTCTTCCGGCAGTTTATCCAGCCCCGGCGGAGAGGTACGCGTGTCCATCACTTGCGGCGTGACGCCGCGCGCGAGGAAGAAATCCACGCACGAGAGCCCCGTCAGACCAAGACCAATAATGACGACTTTTTTACCCTGGTAATCTGCCATGAT
>DFPL01000258.1 GCA_002377245.1 Enterobacteriaceae bacterium UBA3516 | reverse complement strand
TTTGCAGAGGAAGACTGGCGCTCAGCTTTCTACGCCCTTTCGCCAGCCACGTGTCCGGTAATGTCATTGTTGCCTCTTTCATCATTCGCCTCCCTTCTGTTGCAGACTATGGCGCAGATAGAACCACGACAGCGCGCCACAGATCAGCAGCGACACCACGCCAAGCGCATTAGCCACGGCATAGTCGCCATAGGAATTAACGCGGAACGCCATGTCCACGGTCATCATCGTCGGCGTGCCGACACCGATCATCAGCGGCACGGACAGCACCGACATCATGGTCACGGTGGAGAGCACCAGCGCCACGCCAATAGCGGGCAGCACCTGCGGCAGAATAATGTCGAACAGAATACGTGGACGCGAGGCCCCGAGGTTTCGCGCAGCCAGTATCTGCGACTGCTCCAGCGCCGCCATCGCGCCGCAGATAAGCAGCGTGGCAAACGCCAGTTGTTTCCAGACAAAGGTAATGATTATCCCCTTCCAGCCCAGCCAGGAGACGGTTTCCAGCGGCGTAAACAGATCGGTGGCCACCAGCGCATTGTTCATCAGGCCATTTTTGGCGAGAAAAGTGCGCATCATCTGCGCGGCCACAATAAAGGGGATAAAGAGCGGCAGGCGGTACAAGAACCCCAGCATGCGCACAATGGGCCGACAGGGCGACAAGGTGATAACCGCCGAGAGGGTGATGGAAATCACCGCCAGCAGCGCTACGGAGGTCAGTACAATCACCAGCGTAAAGAGAATATCGCTGGAATAAAGGGCGTAGACCTTACTGAAATGCGCCAGCGTCAGTTGCCGCGCATCATTGGTAAACGCCGCGATCAGCGAGAACCCCAGCGGGTATAAAAAGAGTACCGCGATCATCAGCGCAGCGGGTGCTACCAGTAACAGATATTTCAATGAAGGGCGCATAGCAAACCTGGTGTCAGCAACAAGAAACGCTCAGGGCGGCGTCCTGCCACGCCTGAGTCTTAAAACGTTTACCCTAAATAATTCCAGTTGCAGGCAGGCGGCAAACGAGCGAACCCGATGAGCTTACGCCGGTAAGTGATTCGGACGAGTGTAGCCAACGCACCTGCAGGTGAAGTATGACGGGTAAAATTAGTTGGCGACCTGGCTTTCGTAGCCTTCTTTAATGTCGTCAAAGTAAGGGGTAATCGGGAAGCTTTTGCCGTAATCTGCCAGCGCTTTCGGTGAAATTTCCGCGAACAGCTTCTGCCAGGTGGCCGGATCCAGCTTCGGCTTTACATGCTCAGCATCGATACCTGGGTACCAGTTAAACTGTTTCACGATCCCCTGCGCCTGGACGTCCGGGCTGGTTGCCAGCTCGATAAACTCACGCGCCAGCTGCGAATTTGCCGCTTTTGCCGGGGTTACGTAGTACATCGGTTGCCCTGGCATACCCGGCGACAGCAGCGCCAGTTTGATCGATGGCGGCAGCTTGCCCTGATCTTTCCAGCTGTAGAACATATCTACCCACACCGGCCCCATGGTGATTTCCCCACGGCTGAGCATATCGAGCGTCCCGGCATTGCCTGGCGTAAAGGTGACGTTCTTATTGAACGCTTTGAGCTTCTCGAAGGCCTGGCTCCAGTTTTTCTCCACGCTCTTATCGTAAGGCAGCGCAGACAGACGCTCGGCGTCCGTACCGTAGGCGTAGATCCAGCCCACCACAAAGCTCACGCCGGACATGCCGTTTTTAATGCCGTTATAGCCGAACCCCTGCGGGTTTTTCTGCGCCCAGCTCACCAGCTCGTCGTAAGACGCCGGTGGGGTTTTGATCGCCTCGCTGTTCCACGCGATGGCGGTCTGGCTTAAAAACATGGGCATCACGTAGCCATCAACGTTCACGCCGAGGGCATTTTTGGCGTTATCCGCGCTGACCATGCTGCCGGTGGCGATCTGCTGGCGATACTTCGCAAGCAGCCCCTTTTCCACCAGTTCGCCACCCGCTTTCTGGTGAACCACCGCCACGTCAATATCCCAGGTCTTCGCGCCACTCTCTTTTTGCGCACTCAGTTTTTCGATGATTTTATTTGAGCCAGCATCCCCAGGACCGGTACCCACGACCTGCACTTTTACCCCCGGATGCGCCGCTTCAAACTTCGGCCCCAGCCAGGTTTTCACGTAATCGACCATATTCTGATCGCCTGCCGTGGCAACGTTCAGGATGGTATCTGCCTGTGCGCCGTAGCTCAGGAATAATGCAGTCATTACCGCAGCTTTCGTTTTAATAAACATGGTCTATCCCCAAAATGAACACGATGAAATCAACTTGCTTGAGACGAAGGAAAAATATGTAACGCAGCGGCCGGAACATGCAGTCGAACAGAAGACTGAGCGGGCCAGCACTGGGTTGAGTCCGCCAGTAAAATCTGGTCACGACAGCGCACGCTGTGGCGATATAAATTGCCGAGAAAAGCGCTTTGCTCCACCACGCCATTGACGGTTATGCCCTTTTCCGGCGCATGGGTATTTAATGCACTAAGCGCGGCGTCTGCGCTGCGAAAATAAAGGGTGCAGTCGCGAAAATCGTCGGCGGAATATTCCCCTGATGCGCTCAGGGAAATATCCTGCGTGGTGAGGAACTCATTGCCATTTATTTTATTATCCGCCCCCATAAAATCGGCCACGAAGGGCGTGGCGGGACGCTGATAAATATCTTCCGGCGTGCCGATTTGCTCGATGCGGCCATTATTTAACACCGCAATACGGTCCGCCATGACCAGCGCTTCCTGCTGATCGTGGGTAACGATTAAGGAGGTAAACCCAAGGCGTTGTTGCAGGTTTTTGATTTCATGACGCACGTTGAGACGCACTTTGGCATCGAGGTTTGACAGCGGTTCATCCAGCACCAGCACGTCCGGTTCAATCGCCAGCGCGCGCGCCAGAGCAACACGTTGACGCTGCCCACCGGAAAGCTCCGTGACCTTCACATCGGCCAGACCGGTCAGGTTGACGATGTTCAGCAATTCGTCAACGCGGCGGTCAATCTCGTCACGACGCCATTTGCGCAGCTTTAGCCCATAGCCAATATTTCGCGCCACCGTCAGGTGCGGCCACAGCGCGTAGCTCTGAAATACCATCGTAATATTGCGCTGTTCCGGCGCGCTGTGGGTAATATCACGACCGGCGACGGTAATCTCCCCGGTATTAACCGGAATAAATCCGCAAAGCGCGTTTAACAGGGTTGTTTTCCCACAGCCAGAAGGTCCCAACAGGGCAATCATCTCGCCTTTTTCGACATGCAGATTGATATTATGTAAGACAACTTTTTCGCCATAGTTAATTTTAAGCCCGGCTACCTGTAAATAACTCATCTTCATTACCCAAAAATCGCTGTGTTGCTTTTTTTACTGCAATGAACACGTGTTCATTCGAATGTAAAAAAAATGCAATGTTGACTCGACATTATGTGAGCCTACTTTGTCGGGTATTTGTGACAATTTAATTAAGACTCTGGTCATCAGGCTATTTTATTTGTCCGTTTGGCCCAGGGCAGTGCTCAGAAGCCTAAAAAAATTTTGGTGAGGGATAATGAAAATAGATGTACTTGGTTGCGGAAGTGCCTTTTCCCGCGAACAAAATACCTCCGCGCTGCGGGTCATGGACGAAGCTAACCGCCAATGGTTAATTGACTGCGGCCCCACCATTCCCCGGGCATTGTGGCAGCGCGGGGGAGAGGTTAACGATATCGATGTCCTCTATTTTACCCACGTCCACCCGGACCACTGTACCGGCCTGACGGCGCTGCTGAACTACTGGCACAGCCTCTCACGTCAGAAAGCGCTGGTTATCTACAGCCAGCCGCAACAGCGCCCTGTTTTGACGCAACTGGCGGCGCTCGCCAACTGGCCGCAGACCACACTGTGTTTTGATATCGACTGGCGCGACACCACCGACGCCTGGACGTGGCACGACTGGCACATTCAGACCGCCGAAACCCGGCATGAACTCACCAACCGCGCCATCCGCATCACCCAGGGCGAACAAACGCTGTTCTACAGCGGCGACGGTTGCCCGACGGCAGGCTCTATCGCGCTCATGGAGGGTGCCGCTCTTGCCTTTCAGGAGTGTGCGTCACTGACGGCGCTCAGCGATGACGCCTCCCACGGTGATTTCCCCGCCTGTCTGGCGCTGTTTCAGCAACTGAAACTGCCAGCGCTGGGGCTCTACCACTGTAACGACGCGATCCTGCACGATCTCAGAGCCGCTTGTCAGCCCTGGGAGGGGGTTTTCGTCAGCTATGACGGTCTGCAATACGCGCTCAGTAACCTACCGGGCACTGCTGAGGAAGGCCCGGCATGAGTTCCGTTCCCCGTAAGCAGAGCGTCACCGCACAGGATGTTGCCCACCGGGCGGGGGTCTCCCGGGCGGTGGTCTCGCGGGCACTCAGCAATAACGGCAGTATCTCCCCCGATACCCGGGAGCGGGTTCTGCGTGCGGCGGAAGAGCTTGGTTATCAGGTTAACTTTCTCGCCCAAGGGCTAAACCGCCGCCGCAGTCATCTGATTGGCGTGATTGTCTCGCGCATCAGCGACCCTTTTCGCAGCAGCCTGCTTGATGCCCTGCTCAGCGAGATCCAGCGGCGGGGTTTTCAGGCGCTGGTGAGCGAAATTCGCAGCGAGCAGGATCTTGCCCGAACGCTGCGCCGTTTTGCCCAGTTTCGGGTTTCCGGGGTGATTGTGACCTCGGGCCAGCCACCGGAATCACTGGTGAACGAATGTGTGTCGCAGCAGATCCCGGTGGTGGGTATCAACCGACAGCCGGATATCCCCTTCGTCGATTACGTCAGTTCAGACAACGAGATCGGAAGAGCGTCG
>DFPL01000141.1 GCA_002377245.1 Enterobacteriaceae bacterium UBA3516 | reverse complement strand
CTCTGGCAGGTGCTGCGCGGAGCGGTGCCCATCCTGCTGGCCGGGAATAGCTACCTGCTCAAACATGCGCCTAACGTGCTCGGTTGCGCGGAGCTGACGGGTAAAATTTTCGCTGAAGCTGGCGTTCCTGAAGGCGTGTTCAACTGGGTGAATGCCACTAACGACGGGGTGAGCCAGGCGATAAACGACTCACGCATCGCGGCGGTGACGGTCACCGGCAGCGTGCGTGCCGGGGCGGCCATTGGTGCTCAGGCCGGGGCAGCACTGAAAAAATGTGTACTGGAGCTGGGCGGTTCCGATCCCTTTATCGTACTGAATGATGCAGACATAGAACTGGCGGTCAAAGCGGCGGTCGCCGGGCGTTATCAAAACACCGGGCAGGTCTGTGCGGCTGCCAAACGCTTTATCGTCGAAGCGGGCATTGCCGATACCTTCACTGAGAAATTTATCGCCGCTGCCGCTGCGCTGAAGCAGGGTTCACCTCAGGAGGAGCAGAACGACCTCGGCCCGATGGCCCGCTTTGATCTGCGCGACGAACTGCACCAGCAGGTACTGGCAACGGTGCAAGAAGGGGCAACCCTGGCGCTCGGCGGTGAAAAATCGACCGGAGCAGGGAACTTCTACCCGGCGACGGTACTGACTCACGTTACCCCGCAGATGACTGCGTTTCGACAAGAGATGTTTGGCCCGGTGGCAGCCATTAGCGTGGCCCGTGACGCTGAACATGCGCTGACGCTCGCTAACGACAGTGACTTTGGCCTTTCCGCCACTGTCTTTACCGCCAACGCCGCGCTGGCGGATGCGTTCGCTTCGCGCCTTGAATGTGGCGGCGTGTTTATCAACGGCTATAGCGCCAGTGATGCCCGGGTAGCATTTGGTGGGGTGAAGAAAAGTGGCTTTGGTCGCGAACTGTCACACTTCGGTCTGCGTGAGTTCTGCAACGTGCAAACCGTCTGGAAAGACAGAGTCTGATCTTCTGCGCGCCCATCCAGGGCGCGCCATTCCTGCCCGTCATGGTTCTGTCATTATTCTTTCGTAGACTCACGTGAATCGTAAGGTTACAGAAGAATATCATGAACTTAAAACAAATTTTCCGCCGTATCTTTCGGCGCGTCACTCCACGGAATTTCGGCTTACTGGCAGGTATCTTCTGGATTATTGGGCTCTTTTCAGCCCTGCAAATTGCCACATCCATTTTGCTTTCTACCTCCCTGAACGACGCAAAGCACAACGAACAGCTGAATCAGCGCGCGCATCAACAACAGGTTAAGGTTGACGAAGCGCGCGTATCGCTACTGGCAGCAAGCGATCTGCTCAACCGCGCCGGTGTCTATTTTATGCAGGACAAAGAGACCGGTTCCGACGGTAGCTGGCATAGTCTGATGGATGAAACCCAGCAGGCGCTGGTCACGTCGCAGAAGGCCTGGCAGGCGTGGCAGGCACTCAATCCTCCCAAAGATGAGGGGCTGGTTAACAGTTATCAACGCTTCTATGACGCCATTAAAGAGCAGGCGGACGGGCTGGTAAAAACACAATCGATTGACGCTTTCTTTGCCGTTCCGGCGCAGGCCTTCCAGGCCGATTTCAACGACAACTACGCCCGCTTCCAGCAGGCCAGTGAAAAGCAGGCCGAGCGGGGGCGTCAGGCCTTAATGGGCAATCTGTCTTCGCTACAGCATCTCTTTGTGCTGGTGCCCGCACTGCTGATTGTCATCGCCATTACTGTCTGGTTCGCTATGTCGCGGTGGGTTATTACGCCGCTGCGTCGTTTGATTGCGCATGTGAATACGCTTGCGGCGGGGGATTTGTCGGCAGAGTTGCCGGACATCAAACGCTTTAATCGGGAAATTGACCAGATTGGTCTGAGCATCGACACCATGCAACAGGGGTTACAGCAGTTGGTGATGCAGGTTAGCCATGCCACCCGTTCAATGGTCAGTCATATCGACACGCTTGCCGAAGGGAATCAAAAGCTCTATCAGCAGTCCACCCGTCAGGCGCAGCAACTCGCGGATGTTACCTCGCACATTGCCAGCCTGGAATCGCATGTCGAAGGCAATACCGGTTACGCCCAGCTCGCCCGCCAGCGCGCGGAAGAAGCGCGTAAAGCGGCGGCAGGGGGCGACAGCATGATGGACACCGTCAATCAGTCGATGCGCAACATTGTTGACCGGGCCTCAGAGATGCGCGGCATTGTTGAAATGATTGACGGCGTGGCCTTCCAGACCAATATTCTGGCATTAAACGCGGCGATTGAAGCGGCGCATGCGGGTAACCATGGTCGTGGATTTGCGGTGGTAGCGAAAGAGGTAGGCTTACTGGCGCGTAAAAGCAGCCACTCGACACAGACAATTCAGCAGTTAATCAACCACTCCCTGCAGGGGATCGATGATGGTTCTGAAGCCGTGAGCAAACTGGAAGATAATCTGCAGAATGTCACCGGGCTGGTAGGGCATCTGAGCGGTCTGTTAAATGAGATCTCCTCCGCGACCCTGAGTCAGGGAGAAAACATTCACCATATGACCCGGCAGTTGCACTCACTGAACACGGTGGCGCAACGTACCGGGGAACTGGTGACCCACACCACTGAGGCTTCCGTCCAGTTACATGAGGATTCCCACCGCCTTATTCAGGCGGTCTCCCGTTTTCGTCTCCCTGCCTGAAGTTTGGTATACTCGCAGCCCGATTTAAGCGGCAAGTAAGGTTAACAGTGGCGAATGTAATGGGAAATGGCGTGCTTGAAGCACTGCTGGAACAGGTGCGCCCGCTTTTGGGGCAAGGGAACGTCGCCGATTACATTCCCGCGCTGGCAAAGGTCAGCGGATCAAAACTGGGCATTGCCATCAGTACGGTTAACGGCGAGCACTACCAGGCAGGCGATGCGGATGAACGCTTCTCTATTCAGTCACTGTCTAAAGTGCTCAGCCTGACGGTGGCGATGAACCACTATGATGAAGGTGAAATCTGGACGCGGGTGGGTAAAGACCCCTCCGGTCAACCCTTCAACTCACTTCTTCAGCTTGAGATGGAGCAGGGAAAGCCGCGAAATCCGTTTATCAACGCCGGGGCGCTGGTGGTCTGTGATATGTTGCAAAGCCGTCTCAGTGCGCCGCGCCAGCGAATGCTGGAGATCGTCAGAAAGCTTGCCGGAACACCGGACATAGGGTTTGATAGCGTGGTGGCACGTTCTGAATTTGACCACTCGGCCCGCAATGCCGCCATCGCATGGTTGATGAAATCCTTTGGTAACTTTCACAACGATGTCACTACCGTACTGCAAAACTACTTTCATTATTGCGCGCTGAGAATGAGCTGCGCTGAGCTCGCGCGTACCTTTCTGTTTCTTGCCGATCAGGGCCGTTCTCCGCAGAGCGATTCACCGATATTAACGCCTCAACAGACGCGCCAGGTCAATGCGCTAATGGCGACAAGCGGCATGTACCAGAATGCCGGTGAATTTGCCTGGCGGGTAGGTTTACCCGCCAAATCAGGCGTAGGTGGAGGAATTGTGGCGGTGGTACCGCACGAAATGACGATCGCCGTCTGGAGCCCCGAGCTTGACGAGGCCGGCAATTCCCTGGCGGGTATTGCGCTACTGGAGGCGTTAACCCAACAACTGGGGCGATCGGTTTACTGATGACAAATCTTGATCCTCTCTTCGCGCGGCTCTCGCGATCGACGTTTCGCTCCCGCTTTCGTCTGGGCGTGAAAGAGCGTCAGTACTGCATCGATAAAGGTGCGCCGGTGATAGCCCAGCACGCGGCGGATTTTGTTGCCCGCAGGCTGGCCCCCATGAACCCGTCTAACGATGGCAAACAGACACCCATGCGGGGTCATCCGGTGTTTATTGCTCAACATGCCACCGCAACCTGCTGCCGGGGATGTCTGGCGAAATGGCATAACATTCCTGTGGGCGTCGCGCTGACGGATGCCCAGCAAGGGTATGTTGTGGAGGTCATTTATCACTGGTTGGTACAGCAAATGAACGCCTGAGGCGAACGAAGCGAGGTATTGGGCATGTTAGCAAGCTGTTATCAGAGCATTGCATCTGAAGCTTTGTGCTAATTTTTGCCACGCCCAATTGATTCGTACCGCCAATGAACTGGATTACTCCCTGATGCGTGCTTTTTTTGCTGGACCCTTCCGACCTTTTCGTCAGGGCAGACCGCTGGTCAATGCGGTTCTCATTTTTAGCGTAACCACGCTGTTTTACTTCATTGGCGCTATGCTGCGTTTAGTAGATGAACTGTCGCTGTTCTGGCCACTTAACGCGGTGATGGCAGGGGTGTTTGCCCGTTACGCCTTTCTGAATCGCTGGTATTTGTACCTGCTTTGCTACCTGGCGATGCTCGTCTATGACGGCGTGACCACCACCTGGGGCATGGCTTCGGTTCTGATTAATCTGTCCAATATGGTGTTTATCCTCACCATGGCCTCGCTGGTGCTGCGTGAAAAACACCGCATTCGTCAGACACCACAACCGATAAATGCCCTCAATTTGTTCAGCTACTGCCTGATCTCCGCCATGCTCTGTGCCCTGTTCGGCGCCGTGGCCTCGGTAGGTATCGGTGGGCTGGGTTCCATGACCATCTATTGTGACTGGTTCAGTGAACAATTCTCGACCGGCTTGTTAATTCTGCCCTGCATGCTGACCTTCAGTTGGCCACGAAAGATCCCGGTATTAAAAGGTAAGCATCTGCTGCCCGTGCTGGCGCTGCTGGCGTCGGTCATGGTCTCCGTCAGCATAGGGGGCGCGGGGAGTCTGGCATTTCCGCTGCCTGCGCTTATCTGGTGCGCAGTGCAGTATCCGCTGCCGGTCACCTGTCTCGTCACGCTCCTGACGGGGGGTGTTGAAATTATCCTGATGGCGAATGGCATTATTAATATTTTCGTCGCATCGCGCCTCGAACTGCAACGGCTGTCTTCCGCCCGCACGGGCATTGCCCACATGCCGTGTTGCCCAGTCCTCGTTTCGGTGAGTGTGGCCGCGGTCACACGG
>DFPL01000107.1 GCA_002377245.1 Enterobacteriaceae bacterium UBA3516 | reverse complement strand
CCTGGTAAGATTCAAAACCGCCGCGTTTGGGGCCGGGAGGGGTTTCCCGCGGCCAGTTATCATTGATAGAGTTAGGCTCATAGTTAGCGGGATTGGTGTCGATATCCATGCGATGCATGCCATCACGCTGGAAATTATGGTACGGGCAGGTAGGACGATTAATGGGAATTTCATGGAAGTTCGGCCCGCCCAGACGGCTAATCTGCGTATCGGTATAAGAGAACAAGCGCCCCTGAAGTAACGGGTCGTTGGTAAAATCAAGGCCAGGGACAATATGACCGGGATGGAACGCGACCTGCTCATTTTCGGCAAAGAAATTATCCGGGTTACGATTCAGGACCATTTTACCGACCCGCTTCACCGGGACCAGCTCTTCAGGGATCAGTTTGGTGGGGTCGAGGAGATCAAAATCGAATTTGAACTCATCCTCCTCCGGGATCAGTTGCAGCCCCAGTTCATACTCCGGGTAATCACCCGCTTCAATCGCTTCCCATAGCTCGCGACGATGGAAGTCCGGGTCGCGACCGGTCAATTTTTGCGATTCATCCCACACCAGTGAGGCTTTGCCCGCCACGGGTTTCCAGTGGAAGCGTACAAAGGTCGCTTTCCCGTCAGCATTGATAAAACGGAAAGTATGAATACCGAATCCTTCCATGGTCCGATAACTGCGGGGAATACCGCGGTCGGACATGGCCCACATCACGTTGTGCAACGTTTCTGGCTGTAGTGAAACGTAATCCCAGAAGGTGTCATGAGCGCTCTGACCCTGAGGAATAGCCCAGTGTGGTTCGGGTTTCACCGCATGAACGAAATCGGGAAACTTATGCGCATCCTGGATGAAAAATACCGGGGTATTGTTGCCGACTAAATCAAAAATACCTTCATCGGTGTAAAATTTGGTGGCAAAACCGCGGATATCACGCACGGTATCTGCCGATCCTGCCCCACCCTGAACGGTGGAAAAACGCACAAACACCGGAGTGATTTTATCCGGGTCTGAAAGAAAATCGGCCCTGGTGAGTTCTGACAAATTCTCATAAGGCTGGAAATAGCCGTGAGCGGCTGAACCACGCGCATGAACGATACGCTCGGGGATGCGTTCATGATCAAAATGAGTGATTTTTTCGCGCAGAATGAAATCTTCCAGTAGCGTCGGCCCGCGCTGCCCTGCCCGTAAAGAGTTTTGATCATCGGCGATACGCACGCCCTGATTAGTGGTCAGCGGAACCTCTTCACTTCCCTTACGGAAGGCTTCCAGCGCAGTGAGCTTTTGATTCGCCGTATCGGGCGCTTTCAGGCTGCCTGGTGCGGTAGGCTGTTCGCCCGGGGCCGTCGGGTGTGGGGACGGTTTATGTGAGTTATCTTCCGGGGCCAGTGAATCAAGTCCGGGTCGGGCTTCATTTGCATCATGTACGGGAGAGTGATGGGGGTGAGGACATTTTTCGTTAGGCGACATTGAACCTGGCTCCTGTTTTTATTACTGAAAAGGGTCGTAGTTGGTCAACGTAATAGAGAAAGTTATATAAAACCCTTCTAACTATAGAACAACTCACCAGGTCCGCTGACGCAGGGAGGGAAATGGGGCGTTTGGATGGGCAAAAGCGAGAGGGAAATGCAGGCCGGGCGCGACGCGCGGGGTTACTTTCGGCTATCATAGCCATTTCGTGTTAGTGAAATTCGTCTTAGTGAACTCTTCGCCTATGAAACCTATGCGTCAGCAAAACCGCCGCGTTATCAGCTATGTTCCTCGCATCGAACCCGCGCCTCCTGAGCATGCTTTAAAAATGGATGGCTATCGGGATGTCTGGATCTTGCGGGGAAAGTATGTGGCTTTTGTGCTGATGGGAGAGCGTTTTACCCGATCTCCTGTCTTTAACGTGCCCGAGGCCGCTCAGCGTTGGGCAAATCAGATTCGTCAGGAAGGCGAAATCGAAGAGTAACAGACATAAAAAAACCGCCTGGCGTAGCAGGCGGTTTCAATGAGTTGAGCTTAACGGTGCGCCAGTTCGGCGTCGTCTTCACTCTCCATAATGGTTTTATCGGTCTGCTTCAACCACTGGCTGGCGAGCGTGCCGGCGGTCATTGAACCGTTGACGTTAAGCGCGGTACGACCCATATCGATCAGCGGCTCAACGGAAATCAGCAGCGCGACCAGCGTGACCGGCCGGCCCATGGCGGGCAGGACGATCAGCGCAGCGAAGGTTGCGCCTCCGCCCACGCCGGCGACACCTGCAGAGCTCACGGTAACAATCCCTACCAGTGTGGCAATCCAGACGGGATCTAACGGGTTAATCCCGACGGTCGGTGCCACCATGACGGCAAGCATGGCCGGGTACAGGCCAGCACAACCGTTCTGACCAATGGTCGCACCAAAAGACGCCGCAAAGCTGGCGATGGACTCCGGCACGCCCAGACGACGGGTTTGCGCTTCCACATTCAGGGGAATAGAGGCGGCGCTGGAGCGGCTGGTGAAGGCAAAGGTCAGTACCGGCCACACTTTACGGAAGAACTTCAGGGGGCTGACGCCGTTCACGCCTAGCAGAATGCCGTGAACCACAAACATTATCCCCAGACCCAGATAAGAGGCGATGACAAAACTGCCCAGCTTAATGATGTCCTGAACGTTGGAACCTGCAACCACCTTGGTCATCAGCGCCAGTACACCATACGGGGTCAACTGCATAACCAGACGAACCAGTTTCATCACCCAGCTTTGCAGGGTATCGATAGCGATGAGCACACGTTCGCCTTTAGGCGCGTCCTCTTTCAGCAGCTTAAGCGCAGCCACGCCCAGGAAGGCCGCAAAAATTACCACGCTGATAATCGAGGTCGGGCTGGCCCCGGTCAGATCGGCAAACGGATTTTTCGGTACGAAAGAGAGCAGCAGTTGCGGCACGCTAAGATCGGCAACTTTTCCGGCATAGTTCGTTTGAATAGCAGTCAGACGTGCGGTTTCGGCCGTACCCTGAACCAGCCCTTCGGCAGTCAGGCCAAACAGGTTGGTGACCAGCACACCGACCAGCGCGGAAATCAGAGTAGTGAACAGCAGCGTGCCGATGGTCAGGACGCTGATTTTACCCAACTGAGAAGCGTTGTGCAGACGCGCAACGGCACTCAAAATCGAGGCAAAGACCAGTGGCATGACAATCATTTGCAACAGTTGCACATAGCCGTTACCGACCACGTTAAACCATTGAATAGAGTCTTTCAGTACCGGGTTATCGGAACCATAGATAGCCTGTAGCGCAAGGCCAAAGACCACGCCAATACCTAAACCGGCCAGTACTTTTTTCGCCAGGCTCCACTGTTTATGGCGAGTTTGCGCCAGCAGCAATAGCAGTGCGATGAACACCACAACGTTCGCGATTAAAGGAAAATTCATCCCCGTTCTCCTGATGTAATAATGTGATCGGCATCCGAATACCGACCTTTGGCGGAAGGTTAGCAGAAGTGATGAATCTGTCTTATATCCAAATGGAATGAATTATGCCGGAATGACTGATTTCGTTTTTTTAATGACCAGTTTGCTGGTGAATGAAGCGATTGAACTGACTTTGCAGCGTATTGATCACTTCTGAGGACCAGCGGATTGCACTGTTATCGGGCAAACTTTGCGGCATCCATAGCGCCCAGGTGAACAACGCCATACACAGTACGCGCTCCAGTTGGTTCCCTTTTTGTGGCGCCAGTAGCGGCAGACGGAAACGCCAGCGACAGGGCCAGAGCAGAGGCACGCCGGCGGGGGTAATCATGTCGGCGAGAATATGACTCAGATAGCCAAGAACCATCCCTTGTAGCGCATCGGTGGGAATGATCCAGCTTTCTGGTACTTTTAAATAGAACAGCGTGAGCGCTATGAAGACCGCGAGAAAGCTATGCGTAAACCCCCGGTGCCCGAACATTCGCGCCACCGGCTTCGAGATCCACTTCAGGCGTTGCCCCAGGAAGGATTTAGGGTGATCGATGTCGGGTAACAGGCAGGTCAGGATCGCAGACGGCACAATATGCCACCAGTCACCTTGTGCCAGCACAGGCGTTAATTCGGCATTTTTCGCAAACACCGCGCAGGCAATAGAAAAAAGCAGGTGTCCTTCCGCCGTCATGATAAAACTCACCCAACTGTCGATGTATACAGTATAGGGTTTTTATACAGTAGGCGGAAGAGGTGACGGTGTAACTCTTTGTCACAAAGTTAACATTTATCGCGCCAGCCAGCCGCCATCCACCGCCAGGGTATAGCCATTAATGTAATCAGCAGCAGAGGAAGCGAGGAACACGGCCGGGCCTTTCAGGTCAACAGGGTCACCCCAGCGGCCGGCAGGAATGCGATCAAGAATGGCTTTGTTGCGTTCCTCGTCTTCCCGTAATGCCTGTGTGTTATTGGTCGCCATATA
>DFPL01000043.1 GCA_002377245.1 Enterobacteriaceae bacterium UBA3516 | reverse complement strand
TGCGACGGTTTCTTCTACCGTAACCAGAAAGTCGCGGTCATTGGCGGCGGCAACACTGCCGTGGAAGAAGCCCTGTATCTGGCGAATATTGCTTCAGAAGTCCATCTGATTCACCGCCGTGAGACCTTCCGCGCTGAGAAAATCCTGATTAAACGCCTGATGGAGAAGGTGGCGAGCGGCAATATCGTTCTGCATACCAACCGTACTCTTGAAGAAGTGACCGGCGATCAAATGGGTGTAAGCGGTCTGCGCCTGCGCGATACGCAAAATACCGATACCGTGGACACGCTGGAGGTTGCGGGTCTGTTCGTTGCCATTGGCCATAGCCCAAATACGGCTATTTTTGCCGGCCAGTTAGAACTGGAGAATGGCTATATCAAAGTGCAGTCCGGTATTCATGGCAATGCGACGCAAACCAGTATTCCGGGCGTGTTTGCGGCCGGTGACGTGATGGATCATATCTATCGTCAGGCTATCACCTCTGCCGGAACCGGTTGTATGGCGGCGCTGGATGCTGAGCGTTATCTGGACGGACTGGCGCAGGTAAGTAAATAATCTTTACAAGTCAGTAACAAAGGTAAATAAGGCGACTATAAGTCGCCTTTATTTTTGCGCCGATGTAACATTGCGAAGCTAAAAAAATCCCATAACTTCACCTGCAAAGCGCGCAATGAATAAAACCCGTCAACAAGAATTAACCCGCTGGTTAAAACAGCAAAGCGTCATTTCACGTCGCTGGCTCATGATGTCCCGACTGTTGGGTGTGGTGAGCGGTGTCCTGATCATCGCCCAGGCCTGGATGCTGGCGAAAATCCTTAACCAACTGATCATGGAAAATATTCCTCGCGAAGCGTTACTGCTCCCCTTCGTGCTGCTGGTGCTGGTTTTCATTTTACGCAGCTGGGTGACCTGGTTACGGGAGCGTGTAGGTTTTCATGCGGGTGCGCACATCCGTTTCGAAATTCGCCGCCGGGTGCTGGACAGACTACAACAGGCAGGTCCGGCCTGGATTCAGGGCAAACCGGCAGGCAGTTGGGCGACGCTTATCCTTGAGCAAATCGATGATATGCACGATTTCTACGCACGCTACCTGCCACAGATGACGTTGGCCGCAACGGTGCCTTTGTTGATCGTGGTAACGCTGTTGCCAATTAACTGGGCTGCAGCATTAATCCTGTTATGCACCGCGCCGCTCATCCCCTTGTTTATGGCGATGGTCGGCATGGGGGCCGCAGATGCTAACCGCCGTAACTTTAAAGCACTGGCGCGGTTAAGTGGTCATTTCCTTGACCGTTTACGCGGTATGGAAACGCTGCGTATTTTTCATCGCGGTGCCGCAGAGACGGAAAACATCCGCCTGGCTTCAGAAGATTTTCGTAGCCGCACAATGGAAGTATTGCGGCTGGCCTTTTTATCGTCGGGTGTGCTTGAGTTCTTCACCTCACTGTCTATCGCACTGGTCGCGGTCTATTTCGGTTTTTCGTATCTGGGCGAACTTAATTTTGGCCACTACGGGGCGGGAGTGACGCTGTTTGCCGGATTCCTGGCCCTGGTGCTGGCACCTGAGTTTTTCCAGCCTTTGCGTGACTTAGGCACATTTTATCATGCGAAAGCACAGGCAATTGGCGCAGCCGACAGCCTGAAAACCTTTATGGAAGCGCCCCTGGCTCATCCAAAGCGGGGAGATATCGTTTTAAAAAATGACGAAGCTCTCACCCTCACCGCGCACGATCTGATCCTCAAATCCCCCGAAGGCGCCGTGCTTGCCGGGCCACTCAATTTCACCTTGTCCGCCGGGCAACGGATTGTACTGGTCGGTAAAAGCGGTTCTGGAAAAAGCTCCCTGATTAATGCGCTTTCCGGTTTTCTCCCCTATGACGGCTCTCTGAGGATTAACGGGGTGGAATTAAGCGATCTGGAGCCGGATGCCTGGCGACATTCAATCAGTTGGGTAGGCCAGAATCCACAACTTCCTGCCACGACCTTGCGAGACAACATCCTGTTGGGCAGACCTGATGCCAGTGATGCCGAATTGCAGGCCGTTATCGACAAAGCCTGGGTGAGTGAATTTTTGCCTTTATTACCCCAGGGCCTGGAGACGCCTACCGGCGATCAGGGGGCTCGCCTCTCCGTCGGGCAGGCCCAACGTGTCGCGGTCGCTCGTGCGCTGCTGGATAACTGCAAACTGCTGTTGCTTGATGAACCCGCCGCCAGCCTGGACAGCCATAGTGAGCAACGGGTGATGCAGGCGCTGAACGCGGCCTCAACGCATCAGACGACGTTGATGGTTACCCATCAACTGGAAGGGTTAACCGACTGGAGCACTATTTGGGTGATGGATAACGGACAGATCATTGAACAAGGCACCTTCGCCGAACTTTCGCAGGCAGAGGGGGCTTTTGCCTCGCTGCTCGCTCACCGCCAGGAGGAGATTTAAATGCGCGCCCTTCTCCCCTTCCTCGCCCTCTATAAACGCCACATCTGGCTGCTGAGCCTTGGGGTCGTTCTGGCGATTGTGACACTGCTGGCAAGCATTGGCTTGCTTACCCTCTCGGGTTGGTTCCTCTCGGCATCGGCTATCGTCGGTGTCGCCGGCATCTACAGTTTTAACTACATGCTTCCCGCCGCCGGCGTGCGCGCTGCCGCCATCATTCGCACGGCAGGACGTTACTTTGAGCGTCTGGTCAGCCATGACGCCACGTTTCGCGTTCTCCTGCATTTACGCGTCAGTACGTTCAGTAAATTGCTGCCGCTCTCGCCAGCGGGCCTGGCGCGTTTCCGTCAGGGTGAATTGCTAAACCGTATGGTTGCGGATGTGGATACGCTGGATCACCTGTATCTGCGCGTGATCTCACCGTTGGTGGGGGCGCTGGTGGTGATTGTGGTGGTCACCCTGGGCCTCAGCTTCCTGGACGTGACGCTGGCATTAACCTTAGGGGGCATCATGCTGGCCACGCTGTTTATTCTGCCCCCGCTGTTTTACCGTGCAGGAAAGCCAGGCGGGGAAAGTTTGACCCATCTTCGTGGGCAATACCGTCAACAGCTCACTGGCTGGCTGCAAGGGCAGGCAGAACTCACCCTTTTCGGCGCCAGCCAACGCTTTCGCGAACAGATGGAAAATACCGAGCTGAGCTGGCATGACGCCCAACGCCGTCAGTCAGACCTGACGGCGGCCTCCCAGGCCGTCATGCTGATTATCAGTGCCACGGCGGTCATTGCCATGCTGTGGCTCGCTGCGGGCGGCGTGGGTGGCAATACCCAACCCGGTGCCCTCATCGCGCTCTTTGTGTTTTGCGCACTGGCCGCGTTTGAAGCCCTGGCACCGGTGACAGGCGCATTTCAGCATATGGGTCAGGTCATCGCCTCTGCGGCCCGCATTACACAAATTACCGACTGTCCGCCTGAAGTCACCTTCCCCGATGTCGCTGACGCATCCCCTGACAAAGTGAATCTGCATCTTAGCAACGTCACGTTTGCCTACCCTGGCCAACCGCTGAATGCACTTAATCATCTCTCACTTTCCCTCTCTTCAGGAGAGCATGCAGCGATACTCGGGCGCACCGGTTGCGGTAAATCGACGCTCCTGCAACTGCTTACCCGCGCATGGGATCCGCAGTCAGGGACCATCCTGTTCAACGACAAACCGCTCGCGGATCTGAGCGAAGCGGCGCTGCGTGCCAGCATCAGCATGGTTCCTCAGCGTGTTCATTTATTTAGTGCCACACTGCGTGACAACCTGCTGCTGGCCGCTCCACAGGCCAGCGATGAAATGCTGGTGGCGATGCTCGGGCGGGTCGGACTTGAAAAGTTGCTGGATGACAGCGGTCTCAATGCCTGGTTAGGTGAAGGTGGGCGTCAGCTCTCCGGCGGTGAACTTCGCCGCCTGGCGATTGCTCGCGCATTGTTGCATGATGCGCCACTGGTCCTGCTTGATGAACCGACCGAAGGTCTCGATGCGCAGACTGAGCGTCAAATACTCGATTTATTGAATGAAGTGATGAAAGAAAAAACCCTGCTGATGGTGACCCACCGCCTGCGTGGTTTGTCACAATTTGATCAGATAATTGTGATGGACAATGGCGAAGTTATTGAGCAAGGTAATCACGCAGCGTTAATGGCGAAACAGGGGCGTTACTACCAGTTTAAGCAGCGTCTGTAATCAGTTTATATCGTCACTCCCTCCCGCCAATACGTTGTCGTTAAAGTGTGGCGGGAAGATGACGATATATATCATGAATGACTCTTTGTTGTGTTGTGGAGCGTTGCAGTCATGCGCCTGGTTCAGCTTTCTCGTCATACCATCGCTTTTCCTTCGCCTGAAGCGGCGTTACGTGAACCTAATGGCCTGCTGGCGCTGGGCGGGGATCTCAGCCCTGCCCGCTTGTTAATGGCTTATCAACGTGGCATTTTCCCCTGGTTTTCACCCGGCGATCCTATTTTATGGTGGTCTCCCGACCCCCGTGCCGTACTGTGGCCCGATAAATTCCATATCAGCCGCAGCATGAAGCGTTTTCATAAAACCCCCCCCTATCGGGTAACCATTAATCACGCTTTTGGTCAGGTCATCGATGGCTGTGCGGAAGATCGCAACGAAGGCACGTGGATTACGCCTGATATTGTGCTCGCCTATAACCGCCTGCATGAGCTGGGCAACGCGCACTCCATCGAAGTCTGGCATGATGATCTGCTTGTTGGAGGAATGTATGGCGTGTCGCAGGGCACGCTGTTCTGCGGAGAATCCATGTTCAGCCGTCGGATTAATGCTTCTAAAACCGCGCTGATGCTCTTTTGTCACGCTTTTGCGCAGGCGGGAGGCCAACTGGTGGATTGCCAGGTTCTCAACTCGCACACCGCTTCGCTGGGGGCCGTCGAAATACCACGCCGCGAATACCTGGACTATCTGGGTCAGGCGCGACAACAGCATTTGCCGTCCCATTTTTGGGTGCCACGGGAACTGTTTTTACACGCGTGATGAATGTTTTCGGCACATTTTTTATCAGGGTGTTATAATGGTCGCTCAGAGCAGCTTCTGCCTGTTACCCGCCATTATTCGGGAAGCTCGTATCAGGGACGCCCTTCTACTACTTTATCGCTCCCCTTTACGATGCGCATTATGCGCGTCCTGAATATGGCATGAGGGTAATACGCAAAAGCCGTTTGTTGCGTTTTATCAGCACAAATCTTTACTTAACAGACGAACTTGGGCATTATCTTGCCGGTTCAAAAAAATATGGTAGTGATACCCCCGAGGATTAGATGGCCAAAGAAGACAATATCGAAATGCAAGGCACCGTTCTGGATACGTTGCCTAATACTATGTTCCGCGTAGAACTTGAAAACGGTCACGTGGTCACTGCACACATTTCCGGCAAAATGCGTAAAAACTACATCCGTATTCTGACTGGCGATAAAGTGACTGTTGAGCTGACCCCGTACGACCTGAGCAAAGGCCGCATTGTCTTCCGTAGCCGTTAATTACCGTTAGCCACGACGCCACGTGCGAAATTTTGAAAGCCGGACAGTTGTCCGGCTTTTGTCATTTATAAATAATTAACGTTGCTACTTGCAGACATAAAAAAACCGGACTGTTGTCCGGTTTTTTATTTCCTTTACTGCGTCATTAATGCGCTGTTTCCGGTTTGTGCTTTTGCGCACTCTGGAAGCCATACTTCAGCTCATTTTTCTCTTTATCCAGGGTTACCGTCACCTGCCCGCCGTCAACTAACAAACCAAACAACAGTTCATTGGCCAATGGTTTTTTCAGGTTGTCCTGAATAACACGGGTCATCGGGCGAGCGCCCATGGCACGGTCGTAGCCTTTTTCTGCCAGCCAGTCGCGCGCATCCTGACTGACTTCCAGCGAGACGCCTTTTTGATCCAACTGCACCTGAAGCTCGACAATAAATTTGTCGACAACCTGATGGATAACCTCGGTAGAGAGGTGATCGAACCAGATAATGTTATCCAGACGGTTGCGGAACTCAGGCGTAAAGATCTTTTTGATCTCTTCCATCGCATCGGTGCTGTTATCCTGGTGGATAAGACCAATGGATTTACGCTCGGTTTCCCGCACCCCGGCGTTGGTGGTCATAACCAGCACCACATTGCGGAAGTCTGCTTTTCGCCCGTTGTTATCGGTCAGCGTGCCGTTATCCATCACCTGCAACAGCAGGTTAAAGACATCCGGGTGCGCTTTTTCGATTTCATCGAGCAGCAGTACCGCATGCGGGTGTTTGATGACCGCATCCGTCAACAGCCCGCCCTGGTCGAAACCGACGTAGCCCGGAGGCGCACCGATTAAACGACTGACAGTGTGACGCTCCATATACTCGGACATATCAAAACGCAACAACTCGATACCCAGCGCTTTGGAGAGCTGGACCGTCACCTCGGTTTTCCCGACACCGGTCGGGCCGGCAAACAGGAAAGATCCCACCGGTTTGTGATCCTGACCGAGACCGGCACGGCTCATCTTAATGGCTTCGGTTAATGCCTCAATGGCTTTATCCTGCCCAAAGACCAGCATTTTCAGGCGATCGCTGAGGTTTCTCAGCGTATCGCGATCGCTTTGCGACACGCTCTTCTCAGGAATGCGTGCGATACGAGCAACCACAGATTCGATATCGGCAACGTTAATGGTTTTCTTACGCTTGCTCACGGGCATCAGACGCGCACGCGCGCCAGCTTCATCAATCACGTCAATAGCCTTATCCGGCAGATGACGATCGTTAATGTATTTCACCGCCAGCTCCACTGCTGCACGCACCGCTTTCGCGGTATAACGCACGTCATGGTGAGCTTCGTACTTCGGTTTCAGGCCATTGATGATCTGCACCGTCTCTTCAACAGAAGGCTCAGTGATATCAATTTTCTGGAAACGACGCGCCAGCGCACGATCCTTCTCGAAGATGTTGCTAAATTCCTGATAGGTCGTGGAACCCATAACGCGAATCTTGCCGCTTGAAAGCAGTGGCTTGATAAGGTTCGCAGCATCCACCTGCCCACCCGATGCCGCACCCGCTCCGATGATGGTATGGATCTCATCAATAAACAGAATGCTGCTGGTATCCTGCTCAAGCTGTTTCAGCAGGGCTTTGAAACGTTTCTCGAAATCACCGCGGTATTTCGTTCCGGCCAGCAATGAACCAATGTCGAGGGAGTAAATCGTGCAGTCAGCCATAATTTCTGGCACATCACCCTGCACAATCCGCCATGCCAGCCCTTCAGCAATAGCGGTTTTACCCACACCGGACTCACCCACCAACAGCGGGTTATTTTTACGACGACGGCACAGAACCTGAATCGCACGCTCAAGCTCTTTGCCGCGTCCGATCAGCGGATCAATGCCGCCGACGCGAGCAAGCTGATTAAGATTGGTGGTGAAGTTTTCCATACGTTCCTCCCCGCCTGCTTGCTCTTCGCTATTGTTGGCCTGACTGCCTGAATCGGAAGAAGACTGTCCCGGTTCATCTTTACGGGTACCATGGGAGATAAAGTTCACCACATCAAGGCGGCTGACTTCATGTTTGCGTAACAGATAAGCCGCTTGCGACTCCTGCTCGCTAAATATTGCAACCAGCACGTTCGCCCCGGACACTTCGCTACGACCGGAAGACTGAACGTGAAACACCGCGCGCTGAAGTACACGCTGGAAGCTGAGCGT
>DFPL01000351.1 GCA_002377245.1 Enterobacteriaceae bacterium UBA3516 | reverse complement strand
AAGTCGCCCTCGCCGCGCATCCCTGCGCGTCGCGCCGGCCGTACGGATACGCTTCGTCGATTTTCAGCCGGACCCTGTCATCGCGGTGGCTGTTGTGTTCTCATTGCGCAGTGTTATCGCTGCAAAACGTAATATTACTGGGCCCCCTCGCCCCGTTGGGGAGAGGGCTGGGGTAAGGGGGAACATAGCACGCACCCTCCCCATTTCCAGTAGCTCAGCACAACCCGGTATTGCATCTGCCGCCAGCAGTGCTCTACTGAACCTCTGAACCCACCATGGAGGTTATGCATGAGCACGCACCCATTACGGCAAATCATCGAAGCCTGCGATAAGGCGATTACAGCGAAAGATTACGACACGCTGCTAACTTACTACGCAGAAGACGCTGCTCTGGTCATCAAGCCCGGCATGATTGCCCGTGGCAAAGAGAACATCCGTAAGGCATTCATCGCCATCGCGGATTATTTCCAGGGAACGCTAGTGGTGGAGCAAGGCGAGATGCAGGTGATTGAGGGGGCTGGAAACGCGCTCGTCATCATGGAAACGCTGTTGCGTTACCCGGACGGGGCAGGAGGCACGGTCGAAACCACCCGGCGGGCAACCTACGTCTTTCGCGCTGAAGCCGATGGCCGCTGGTTGTGCACCGTAGACAACTCCTACGGTACTTCTTTGCTTGATAACCCATAACGCTATAACTGCCCCGGCGAAGGCCAGGGCAGTTTTATGCGGCTTCGTCGTCCTCAGCGATTCTGACTTCAGCATCAGCGACGATGGCTTCAAGTTCGGTCAGCATCTCATCGTAACCAAAAGCCGGGGCGGGCTTTTCCGTTGCTGACGGGAGGGCGACTACATTTTCTGTTGCCTTGTTTTTTTGCATCGTCTTTTTACTCATTAGCTGACTCCATAGCATCGGCTCACACCGGTAAATCTATCAGCAAAGCGCGAAGCGGCGTATCGGCAACGAGCGTTATGTTAGCCTCATCACGAATAAATGCACCGTCACCACACGTCAGTGCTTCCTTCGCTTCACACGGGCTCTGCGCGTGTACGGTGCCGTGAATCGATTGCAGGTACGCACGCGGGCCATGTAACTGAAAACTCAGCTCTTCGCCTTTTTGCAACTCAATGTGGTGCAACCAAACCTGCTGACGCAGTTGCAGGCTCTCCTCGCTGCCATCCGGGGACGCCAGTAACTGGCGCGCCTGGTCGCGAATACTCACCTTTTGTACCACGGCATTCTCACGCTCCGGGCAGGCGTCAAGCCACAACTGCATACGGGTCAGGGGCTTATCTTTACTCAGGTTATGCTCGCTGTAGCTGATCCCAGGCTGAGTGGCAATCAGCAGCGCTTCGCCTGCTTTGGCTTGTATATGGTTACCTTCGCTGTCGCGATACTCAGCTTCACCTTCGAGGATCAGGTTGATGATGTCCACTTTTGGGTAGGTTCGCGGCTGGAATGATGCGCCCGGTGCGAGCACCTCCTGGTTTAGAACGCGTAAGGAGGCGTAGCCCAAAAGTTTCGGGTCAAAATAATGTCCAAAAGAAAAGGTGTAGCGGGCCTGGAGCCAGCCGAAGTCGGCTTGACCGCATTGTTTGGCTGTTCGGGTAATAATCATAATTCTTGACCTCTCTTTACACTAAAACAATGGTAAAGGTATGGACGGTGCATTGTTAGCCAGATATTCTGCCCGGTATGTTCAAATTTCCTGAATGAGAACAAAAAATGGCGAAAGATAGGGCACTTACGCTCGAAGCGTTACGCGTAATGGACGCAATAGACCGACGTGGCAGCTTTGCTGCCGCGGCAGATGAACTGGGGCGCGTACCTTCTGCGCTCAGTTACACGATGCAAAAACTGGAAGAAGAACTGGACGTGGTACTTTTCGACCGTTCGGGTCACCGCACCAAGTTTACCAATGTGGGACGTATGCTGCTGGAGCGCGGGCGCGTGTTACTGGAAGCGGCGGACAAGCTGACCACCGATGCCGAAGCGTTGGCCCGTGGTTGGGAAACCCATTTAACGCTGGTCACTGAAGCGCTGGTGCCAACACACGAGCTTTTCCCGCTGGTCGAAAAGCTGGCGAATAAAGCCAACACACAGCTTTCTGTCATCACCGAGGTGCTGGCAGGGGCGTGGGAGCGGCTGGAGCAGGGGCGTGCAGATATTGTGATTGCACCGGATATGCATTTCCGCTCCTCCTCGGAGATTAACTCCCGCAAACTCTATAAAGTGCTCAACGTCTATGTGGCAGCGCCGGATCACCCTATTCACCATGAGCCGGAACCGCTCTCTGAAGTGACGCGTGTGAAATATCGCGGCGTCGCCGTGGCCGATACCGCGCGTGAGCGCCCGGTGCTGACCGTGCAGTTGCTGGATAAGCAGCCACGTCTTACCGTGAGTACGATTGAAGATAAGCGTCAGGCGTTACTGGCAGGATTGGGTGTGGCAACCATGCCGTATCCGCTGGTTGAGCAGGACATTGCAGAAGGGAGACTGCGCGTAGTCAGCCCGGAATACACCAGCGAAGTCGACATCATTATGGCCTGGCGACGCGACAGCATGGGTGAAGCGAAGGCCTGGTGTCTGCGCGAAATCCCCAAACTGTTCTCCGGCAAATAACGCCCCGTCGCGCTTAAGAAAACGCTTTCGGCTTGAGCCCAAAGCGGTTTTCCCCCTCCGTACCGTGCTGGCTCAGAAACGCCAGCAGCATCAGCCAGCCTAAAACCGGGATGCACCACAGCCACAGCCATTTTGCCGTGCGATCGGTGTCATGCAATCGACGTGACTGGACGGCGAGCGAGGGGAGGAAAACCAGCAGCGCATAAATCAGACTGAACACGGCAACCTGTTGCCAGGCGACTATCCGGTCCAGCACAATCAGCACACCGAAGAGAATGATGTTGACCAGCATAAACATCCAGAACTCGCGGCGATGCGCGCGTCCGTGAAAAACGGCATAGTTGCTGAGTACTTTGAAATACCAGTCCATTTCGTAACCCCGACCATCATTCAATTTCTTGTTTTATCAGCGATCACTGTAAGAATAGACGGCAAAAAAACACAGCGCGGGGAAATTTTCAGGGCGCCGGTCAGCGCCCCGGAAACGATCAGGCGAAACGTGTATCGCGCCCGTGTGGCTCGTTTAAATCCTGCCATGGCCCAATGGAAATAATGCCCGTCGGGTTGATGGTTTTGTGGCTGCGATAGTAGTGGTGGCGGATATGCTCAAAATTGACCGTCTCAGCGATCCCCGGGATCTGGTAGATATCCCGCAGGTAGCCATACAGATTGAGATAGTCACTGATGCGATGTTTATCGCATTTAAAGTGGGTGACATAGACCGGGTCGAACCGCACCAGTGTTGTCCACAAACGGATATCGGCTTCAGTAAGCTGGTCACCCGTCAGGTAACGATGCTGCCCCAGTATTTGCTCCAGACGCGCCAGTGATTCAAAAACTTTCTCAACCGCTTCGTCATAAGCTTGTTGGCTGGTGGCAAAGCCTGCCTTGTAAACGCCGTTATTGACGTTGTCATAAATCCAGCTATTGAGTTCGTCGATCTGTGGACGCAGCGCGGGCGGGTAGTAATCCCCGGCACGGGCACCCTGCGCATCAAATGCGGTATTGAACATACGAATAATTTCAGCGGATTCGTTGCTGACAATCGTGTGATTTTTCTTGTCCCATAACACCGGAACCGTTACCCGACCGGTGTATTGCGGGTCAGCGTGCAGATAAAGCTGGTACAGGAACTCGTGCTGATACAACGAATCTCCGGTCGCCGCCGGGAAATCGTCATCAAAGGTCCAGCCATTTTCAAACATCAGCGGGTTGACCACCGATACCGGCAGAAAGGATTCAAGCCCTTTTAAGGTGCGCATAATCAGCGTGCGGTGAGCCCAGGGAC
>DFPL01000003.1 GCA_002377245.1 Enterobacteriaceae bacterium UBA3516 | reverse complement strand
CAAGAAATTCTTTAATAAAGGCGACGATGTGCAGATCGTACATCTCATTATTAATAAGCCACTGTTCACGAAGAAAACGTCCATGCTCAGGGTACCAGGCGGGTTTTTCACTGACTGTAGTCATTTTACCTTTGCCGTCGAATTCAATGAACTCAGCGCCATCAGCAAGGGAAAAGCAGCAGTTTTTGAGCTTAGGTAACGGCGAACCCGCTGCGAAATCAATGGTGCCAAGCAGCCAGTCCACAACCGTTTGTGAAATCGAAAAGGTGGTGTCGTTGTCTTCGCGGATGACGGCGCTAAGGTCGGCAGGCGTGTTAACCCCGGGACGGATGCCCGTGATTTGTAGGAAGATATGAGGCATTTTATAGTTTTCCTGTTGTGTTTACCCCGCCTATGCTAGCACAGGAGAAGTCAACAGGGCATTAACAACAAGTGTTGCATCAGTCCAGGATAAGACAGTGCACTATAAAATGATTAATTCGACAGCTTACAGACCGCCAGTCTGACAGTCTGTAAGGACGTTGTTTACTTCATGTAGCCCATAAATCTCCCAGACTGCATGAGCGCTACTTTGCCTGATTTATAGACAATTAAGGTGTTTAACCCCTGGCTGTAGGTCAGATTACCCTGATCGTTAGCATCCAGTGCTGCCGGTTTACCGTCGACGTAAACCTGTTGCCCGCGAATGTTAACCGTCAGGCCATAGCCCTTGAGCGTGCGCGTTTTTGTAGACTGCGAGGCGTGAGCAGCCCCAGGCTGGGCTGGGGAAGCGGCATAGGCCAGCATCGAGAGTCCGTACGCCGTCAAACCGAGCAGAATAAGTACCCCAATATTGAGGCGTTTATACGTTCTGGTCATGGTAATTAGTCCTCGCTATGGTGAGAAGAGTGATGTTTTTTACCCGACAGTTCGACCGCTGCGGCATTACGGTAGGCCTGCGCCATAGCCTGATCGTTGATGCCTTGTTTGCGTGACTGTTCAACCTGGTAACAGGTATCGCGGGAGATGCCTTGTGCTTCGCATTCATGCATGCGTTCGGCTGAGGATTGGCACCCTGTCAACAGGCCGCTTGCAACCACGAAGACCCAGAAAAATTTTTGCATGTCATTACCCCTGTTCAAATAACGCTGTCGCAACCTGGGCCGAAGCTCACTGTTGCAAATTAGAAAAGCGATTATCGATTTCGCCTCGGGCGTTCAGCGTGGTCTCTTTTAAGAGGTTCATTCAGCGCCTTGCCTAAAAAAGGGCGCCGGAGCGCCCTGTTAATCTACCGATCAGAATGAAAATCAGAAGTCGCCGGAAAAACCAACGGAAGCCATATAGCCGCCATCCATTGAGGTAGATGCCTGCACGGTGGCAGCCGTGTGTTCGGTGAAGCCATGAGAAAGACCGCCAGCCAGTGCCGCACCCTCGCCGTTTGCCGTGCCCACTGACAGCGCATAGGCATCGTTAGAGTGATAGTGAAGACCGGTCATCGCCGCCGCGTTATTGAGACCTTTTTTCAGATCTTCGCGGGTGTCATCAATGCGTTTCGCGTTGCGGTCAATGCGTTGGCTGTTGTTGTCGATACGTTGGGTGTTAGAGGAAATCGCTGCCGCATTGTGATTAATCGCGACGGCTTCGCGCTGGATAAATTCACCCTGTACAGCCTGTTCGGAACGCACACCCCGGATAGCGGTTTCGTTGGCCGCCACTTTTTTCTGCGTGGTGGTATCGGTTTCTACCTTCGTAACAACGGTGGTTACCCCGTCTTTACCCTGTACGCCCTCTTTGCCGTCAACACCATCGCGGCCGATAACCGCCGCGACGTGCTGGTTCGCAGTACGCTCACGGTTGGCCTGCGCCATTTCGTCACCCTGCAGTTTTGCCGCGTTGGCACTGATGTTCACACGATCTTCATCAATGCGCATGTTAGTAATCTGAATCTGCCCGGTCTGAACGTCGTTGGTACGATCCTGCCTGGTAAGGGCAGCGGTGTTGGTTTTTACCTGATCCTGCGTTGCGGTGTCGGTTTCGACTTTAGTGGTGGTGATGCCGTCTTTGCCATCTTTGCCGTTAAGACCATTGATGCCGTCTTTACCATCTTTGCCATTCAGACCAGCGACGCCCTGAATGCCTTGAGCACCGTCTTTGCCGTTAAGACCATCTTTGCCATTTAGACCGGCGACTCCCTGAATGCCCTGAGCACCGTCTTTGCCGTTAAGACCATTGATGCCGTCCTTCACGCTGTTGGCATGATCAATCGCCGCCGACAACTGAGCCTCACGACGAGCCGTATCGTTGTTACCTGCATCCAGGTGAGAAGAACGGTCAATAAAGGGGGTAGCGGTAGCGCTGGCATGTGACAGCACGCTCTGAGTTGGGTGTTGGTCAGCAGTACGGTTTTGATTATCAATCGTTTTCTCGATACCCACCAGACGATTCACCTCTTGCATGTGCGCTTTGATGCGTGCAGCGTCGCTTTCAGCCTGGTAGTTAGAGTCAAGGTGCGTTGACTGGTCAAGAATTCCGGTCGCTGGGCGTTGAGGTTGAAGGGTGACAACCATGGATTGACCTACCGTTTGGGCTGTTGCCGGGCCGCGTGAATACTCCGTATGTGCACCCTCTTGATAGTCGTTGGTATAACGCGTCTCCTGAGAATAGTCATACTGACGAGCCTCTTTTTGCGTCTGAGCATCCAGGGTGGCCCAGATGGAGCGTCCTTCTGCAAAAGTAATTCTGTGAGAGGCAAGGCCATCTACGAGGTCGATTGCCTGATTGATATCAGCGTATACAGGCGCAGACAGGGTAAAAGCGGTGGTTACTGCCAGAGCGATAATAGTCTTACGGTTAGTATTCATTTTTCAACATTCCAACAGATTCGTTAAGATTAAATGTCTTTGATAAGGCTTATCTAAGCCTTCGATGTCGCGAATCCTACTCTTGAAATAGATTGAATCAAGACCTTTTTGTGATAATTGTCACACAATAATATAAGATTTTGAAAAACAAATGAAAATAGTTTTCTCATTTACACTTCTTTAGACTAAAAATAGTTTTGTTACTTTAAGGGAGTCTTCAGGCAGCAATCAGGTACTTGAATAGCGGGGAGGGTTGAGTGGGCAATCATCAGGTTGTCTTGGCTTACTCTAAGTTTCGTACGAAAGTGTATTTTTTGACTGCTTAAGTCTTTTTATTGTCTTTTATGGGGCATAAAATGTCCTGTGGCGGTTAATGCCCGCGCTTAAAACCCATGGCTGACTGCGAGAAAGCGGCAGGTATGAACAAAGTGCCCGTGATAATGAGGGCAAAAATAACAGTTGGGCTGTTGCAAATTGACACATTTTTAACGCAGCCGTTTTCTTAATACATCAGAGCGGCTTATTAATTTTCAGTCTGGATATTCACGCATTTGTGCAGATTTGGTGTTGCAGAATATTACGATCCACTGGCTGAATAGCCCGTGTTCACTAAGATTAGATCCACGTGTCGCAGCCAATGGCTCTGCCATCGCGGCACGCGGTGAAAGATTCCTCTTTTACTGAATGCAATATGATGACTAATGTTTCACACAACCGGAGGTTCGAAATGGCAAACCATCGTGGTGGTTCAGGTAATTTCGCTGAAGACCGTGAAAGAGCATCAGAAGCAGGTCGTAAAGGTGGCCAGCACAGCGGGGGGAATTTCAAAAATGATCCTCAGCGCGCCTCAGAGGCTGGTAAAAAAGGGGGCAAAAGTAGCCATGGTAGCAGCCGCAGCAGTTAGCGTTGCCGCACCCTGGTGACGACGTTTTTTTGCGTCGTCAAACAGCCGCCGGGCTTACCCCCGGCGGTTTTTTTATGGGACTTACAGTTGAACAAAAGTGTGCGACAACGCACACTAACGGTTTACGTTAACCGGTCAGTAACATGCGTGCCTCTCGTTTAAAGTTTTCCATTTCACCACAGGAATCCCTGCTGATCCTCATCACCATGTTCTGGGGCGGTACGTTTCTCGCCGTACAGTATGCGGTCACGCTGAGCGGTCCCTTCTTCTTCGTCGGCCTGCGTTTTGCCACGGCGGCGTTGGCGGTCGCGCTGTTATCCCTCAACGTGTTGCGCGGTATCACCTGGCTTGAGGTTAAAGCGGGGGTGGCGATAGGCATCTCTATTGCGCTGGGTTACAGCCTGCAGACCTGGGGACTCCAGTCAATCTCCAGCAGTAAATCGGCCTTTATTACTGCGATGTATGTTCCGCTGGTGCCGCTTCTGCAATGGTTGTGTCTGGGCCGCATGCCTGGGTTGATGTCCTGCACAGGCATTGTGCTCGCCTTTATTGGCCTGATTTTGCTCGCCGGGCCGGAAGACAACCTGCTCGCGCTCGGGGAGGGCGAGTTGATAACGCTGGCCGGTGCACTGGCGATTGCCGCGGAGATTATTTTGATCAGCGCCTGGGCTGGTAAAGTGGATGTGCGCCGCGTGACGGTAGTGCAACTGCTCACCGCCTCGGTGGTGGCATTCAGCTGCATGGCGCCGGCGGGTGAATCCATTCCTGAATTGTCACCTTCTCTACTACTGGTCGCAGCAGGTCTGGGGATATTTAGCGCGATTATTCAGGTCACCATGAACTGGGCGCAGCGCAGCGTGTCACCCACCCGCGCCACGGTTATCTATACCGGAGAGCCCGTCTGGGCAGGGATCTTTGGTCGGCTGGCAGGGGAGCGCTTGCCGGCGCTCGCCCTCCTCGGCGGGGTGTTTATCGTGGCCGGTGTGCTGGTGAGCGAACTGAAACTGAAAAAGCGGAAAAAAGCGGCGCTGGATGCTGCGCCGGAAGAGTCCTGATGGCGTTAACACGCCGGGCGGGGAAGAGTGTGGTAGTTACGGTTAAACCACATTAAACCGTCCGGGGCCGGAAGATGGGCAATGTCTTCAATCGTACAAAACAGGATATCGTGCGTACCCACGCTCACCACCTGGCTGATTCGGCAATCGAACGACGCCAGTGCCCCTGCCAGGCGCGGACAGCCGGTTTCACCGGTTTGCCACTGTGCCGCTCCAAAGCGCTCAGCCATTGACGTCTTGCCACCGAACAGGGTGGAGAGCGCCTCCTGACCGGCCGCCAGCGTATTGACACACAGCGCCTGATTTTGACTGAATACCGGCCACACCGACGCGGCTCGGTTGAGACACACCAGCAGCGTCGGCGGTGAATCGGTGACGCTACAGACCGCGCTGGCGGTAAACCCCGCCTGGCCTGCCGGGCCATCGGTAGTGATGATATTGACCGCCGCGCCCACGCAGGACATGGCATCACGAAAATGTTGTTGGCTGATTCCCATCCATCCTCCTTACAGCAGCTGGCAGGCGTCATCAAACGCCAGGCGCGGCAGACGACCAAAGAGTTTACCTTCATCGCCATAGCCAATATTCACCAGCAGAGTGCTGCGATAACCGCTGTCGGCAAAGAAGGTTGCGTCAACGATATCACGATCGAATCCCGACATCGGCCCGGTGTCNNTCTGCAGATTGCCGCCGGAAAGCGCCGGGCGCAGCCTCTCTTTTCCTTCCGGCGTGCGGATAAACACAAAGCGGGCCGGGCTGCAGTTGGCCGAGGTGGGTCCCATCTTCAGCAGATCATACATCTCGTGCAGTGTGGCATCGCTGATCTTTCTGTCCAGCCAACCGTTGTGGGTGCGCGCTGTGGTAAACAGGGTATCCCGCGCGCTTTGATTAACGGCTTCACTCATAAATACTCCTTTTGCAACGGTACCGTCGCGGGTAACAGCGTCGTCAGCCCGTCGAGCAGCAGGCCGTTAAATTCATCGCTTTCGCTGACATTACAGGCATGCCCGCCGCGGGCCATGACAATGAGTTCACTCTGGCTAATCGTCGCCTTTAACCTTTGCGAACAGGTCCAGGGCACCAGCATGTCGTCCTGAGAACAGACGATGAGGGTCGGGCAACGGATCAGGTCAGCCGTCGTACTAAAGTCGGCATTTTTCAGGGCCTGCAAACGGCAGCGAAGATTATGCTCACCCTGAAAATGGGCCAGCGCCAGCGCTTCTTCCGCTTCCATTCGTGGTGCGTGGGCAGAAAGCCAGTCCGCCGGGTAGAGAAAAAGCGGCTGCGCCTCGACCCACGCCTGCGGACCACCTGCCAGCAATAATCGTTCGCGAATCTGAAAACAGCGCCGGGTATGCCCATCCAGCGACAGCCAGCCATTCACCAGCACCAGGGCGCTGACTGCCTGCGGATAATCCAGCGCAAGCTGCATCCCTACCAGGGCGCCCAGCGCATGGCCAATCACGCAAAACCTGTCGATCCCCGCCTGTTGCAATGCACTGAGCAACTCATTCGCCATATCGCTTATCTGGTAGTTGTCCGGCAGCGTGGCGGGATTGTCGCCGGTGCCGCACTGGTCATAACAGACAACCTGAAACTGTGCCGCCAGGGCGTCACGTTGTGCCAGCCAGTAGCTGCCCGTCCCTCCCAGTCCTGAGATCATCACCACCACGGGCGCACCCGCTCTGGGGGGCGAGGTAAAGGCAAGTTTCATGGTTGCCTCACTTGCCAACATGGGCGACGGTAGCAATCTCGACCAGCGCTTCTGGCTTTACTAGCCCGCACTGAATGCAGAAACGTGCAGGTTTATCGCCGGGGAAAAACTCCGCATACACTTCATTAATCGCGGCGTAATTTTTCCAGTCGGTGATAAAGATGCTGTTGAACGTGACATCCTCCATCGTACCGCCCGCCGTCTCGATAACGGTACGAATCGTCTCGAGGACGTGGCGGGTTTGCGCCTTTGGGTCATCGGGGAAAACCACGTTATTTTGTTTGTCGAACGGCAGCGTACCGGAGACATAGACAATGCCGTCCGCCAGGGTACCCGGGACAAAAGGGGCTATTGGGGTGGTGGTGCCCGGCGGAATAATGACCTGTTTTGGCATGAGCGTGCTCCTAAGCGATTTTCACAAGGTTTTGCGGGGAGAGGGCGGCACAGAAGGTGTCGACGTCACTGACCCAGCCAAAGAATGTTTCGATGTTAAACAGCGCTGCCTGCTGTGCGAATGCCGGGCCAGCCTGATGGGTTGCGTCTTCAAGTACGATGCCGAAATACTCCAGGAAGAAGCCGTCGCGCAGGGTAGACTCCACGCAGACGTTGGTGGCGATACCGGTAAAGACGAGATGGCGGATGCCACGACTGCGTAAAATGCTGTCCAGTGGGGTGTTGAAAAAGCCGCTGTAGCGCGGTTTTGGCAGCACGATGTCGCCATCCTGCGGCACCAGTTCATCCACCAGTTGGTAATCCCAACTGCCTTTGGCCAGCAGCGTGCCCTGAAGCTCAGGCTGTTTACGCATGGTTTTCAGGGCGTTGGATTTGTAGTAGTTGGGCGAACCGGGTCCACCAGCCTCAACGTACTGATCGTCCCAGCCGTTCTGGAACCAGATTACCTGCATACCTGAGGCGCGGGCAGCGGCAACGGCGGTATGGATCTTCGCAATCACCGGGGCGGTAGCGGACACGTCAAACCCGGCGAGATCGAGGTAGCCGCCTTTACTGGCATAGGCATTTTGCATATCCACCACAATCAGTGCGCTCTGGGCAGGCGTGAAGGGGATGGCTTCCGGGCGGGCAGGTAAGGTAATCATTACGCCACCTCCCGTGTTGGCGCAGCAATGTGGTGACGACACTGCATCAGGGGCTGAATGCGCTCGCCAAAATCTTCCACGCCCTGCAGGAAATCATCAAAGGTCAACAGCACACCATCGGTACCCGGCACGGTGGCAACGTCATCCAGCATTTTCGCGACCGTAGCGTAGGAACCGACCAGGGTGCCCATGTTGATATTGACAGCCGACGTCGGGTCTGCCATCTGACGCACGTTGGTGTCGCTGCCGGAGCGGGTATCTTTCTGGCTTTGTTCGGTCAGCCATGACAGGGCTTCATCATCGGCACCGGCTTTGTAATGCTCCCATTTGGCGCGCGCCGCCTCGTCGGTCTCATCGGCGATAATCATAAACAGTACGTAGGAGCCGACATCGCGGCCGGTTTTCTGTGCCGCTTCGCACATGCGCTGGGCGGTGGGGGCAAACGCCGTGGGCGTATTGACGCCTTTGCCGAAACAGAAGTTGTAATCGGCATAGTGTGCAGAGAAGGCCATGCCAGCATCGCTCTGCCCGGCGCAGATTACTTTCATCGGCGTCGACGGCTGCGGGCTGACGCGGCAGTCATTCATGGTGAAAAATTCACCCTTAAAGTCGCTTTTGCCAGTGCCCCATAAATCCCGCAATACCTGTACATACTCTGTCAGGTAGTCATAGCGGCGGGAAAAGTACTCGTCGCCCGGCCACATGCCCATCTGTTCATATTCCGGTTTTTGCCAACCGGTCACCAGATTGACGCCAAAGCGTCCACCGGAGATCGAGTCAATGGTCGAGGCCATGCGCGCAACAATCGCCGGGGGAAGGGTCAGCGTGGCTGCGGTGGCGTAAATCTGTATACGTGAGGTCACGGCGGCGAGTCCGGCCATCAGGGTGAAGGATTCCAGGTTGTGATCCCAGAACTCGGTTTTGCCACCGAAGCCGCGCAGCTTGATCATCGACAGGGCAAAGTCGAAGTGGTAGTGCTCCGCCTTTTGCACGATCGCCTTGTTCAGCTCGAAGGTCGGTTTGTACTGGGGCGCATGAGTGGAAATGAGCCAGCCGTTGTTACCAATCGGAACGAAAACACCAATTTTCATCTCGTACCTCGCGTTGTCAGGTGAAGGAGGCGGGGGCGCGGCTCAATGCCGGGTTCTCCGTAGAGCCTTTACGCCTCACGAGAGACGTTTTGCAAAGGGAATGCCAGGTTTGAAAAGTACAGTGTTATCAGTGTGTTAAATAAGAGTTGATGGAATGGAGGTGAAAAAAGTGGACTAAATGGTCAAATTCGGTGCACAAAAAACAGGCATCTCTGCGCTATCGCTGTGCAGAGGTCGAGTCGGCAACCGGCATTTGTTATGCTGAGCGCAAATCAGAAAGGAGAAAGAACATGGCGCAGGATACGGCGAAAAAAACCGGCAAACGCACGCGGGCGGTCAATGAAAAACGCGGGATTATTCTCGCCGCGGCGCGAGAGACGTTCTCTCTGTACGGCATTCACGGTACGCGGGTGGAACAAGTGGCCGAACGGGCCGGGGTGTCAAAAACCAATTTGCTCTATTACTTTGCGTCGAAAGAAGCCCTGTACCTTGCCGTGTTGCAGGAGATCCTCGACGTCTGGTTGGCTCCGCTTAAAGCCTTTCGCGAAGATCTCGCCCCGCTGGTGGCGATTCGTGAGTACATCCGCTGAAAGCTTGAAGTGTCACGGGATAATCCCCAGGCATCCCGGCTCTTTTGTCTGGAGATGTTGCAGGGCGCGCCGGTGCTCAATGCCGAACTGAGCGGTGCACTGAAAGCGCTGGTAGAAGAAAAGTCGGCAATCATAGCCGGGTGGGTGGCCAGCGGTAAACTGGCCCCGGTTGACCCACACCATCTGATTTTTATGATTTGGGCCTCGACGCAGCATTACGCCGATTTCGCCTTACAGGTGGAGGCGGTGACCGGCAAAACGCTGCAGGATGAGGCCTTTTTCAATAGCACGGTGGAGAACGTGCAGCGGATGATCATTGAGGGCATTCGCCCGCGTTAACTGGCTGGCGGTAACGGGCAGCTCAAATCGCCCTCTTCACACTGCAACAGTGAGGAGAGCCAGGCTTCGCGTTCAATGGTTTTGTCGGCGAGACACTGGTTATGGATCATTGGCTGAACGCTGCCGCCTTCAGTGCCGGAGGCGACAAACGCACAGTCGGCGTCGCGCAGTTTAATCCAGCTCTGCTGGGCCTTTTTCATTAACTCACGCTGCTCGGGCGCGGCCCGTTTCAGCGCAAACTGCCAGGTCTGATTAAGTTTTTTATCAGCGGCATCAAACTGTTGCGCCGTACACATATTCAGCGCCAGCTGGGTATCGGCATTGTCACATTCATCTGCCAGCGCACCGGCACTGACCAGCAAGGTGACGGCAGCCATCAGGATACGTTTCATCTTCTCTCCCTGTTCTCGGTTCATACGTTACCCCGGCAACGCTGTGCTACCGGGGAATCCGCCTAAGTTTATCCGATGGTCATTAAACTGGCATTACCGCCCGCCGCTGCGGTGTTCACGCTCAACGAGCGTTCAATCCACAAACGTTCCAGCAGAATATTGCGCTCGCCGCGGGCGAAGCCCTGTACCGACACGATCGCCCCTTCGCGGGAAGCCACTTTGGTACAGAGTTCACGCAGCTGATCGGAATCCCCATGGTAGATAACAGCATCAAAGGCTTCGGCCATCAGATCGTCCGGGCGCGCCATCGCAATATGGGACGCCAGTTCGTCCGGGAGCTGTTTGAGCAGGTCGCGATGAATACCGTCTTCCGGCCACAGCACTTTACAGCCGGACGCCAGCGCGGCAGCCAGTTGCACCAGGGTATCTTCGGCGTTATCTGCCACGCACAGTACCCGCTCGCGGGGCAGCAGCGTCAGGGTATTACGCTCACCCGTCGGCCCCGTCAGCACCCGCTGCGTGCCGGCCTGCGCCAGTTCAGCGAATGTCCGGCACGCAGCCTGCAGGTCAGGTTTATCGCCGGCCCACTGGGTGAGAATATCCAATGGCTTAAGCAGGGCGGTTTTAATTTGCGTATCCGCTGGCGTGAGGCCATCGTGGCGGGTGAGGGTGCGCAGCACGGCATCTTCCGGGCGGCTGGCCAACAGGCGGTAAAGATAGAGCGGCCCCCCGGCTTTTGGCCCGGTGCCGGATAACCCTTCACCACCAAACGGCTGAACGCCAACCACGGCACCGACCATATTCCGGTTCACATACAGATTACCCACGCGGGCGCTACCGGTCACCTGGCCAATGGTTTCATCGATACGGGTATGCACACCCAGCGTCAGCCCGTAGCCAGAGGCATTGATCTGATTAACCAGCGCAGACAGATTATTGCGGTTATAGCGCACCACGTGCAGGACCGGCCCGAAGACCTCTTTTTGCAGCTCGTCAATGCTGTCCAGTTCAATCAGGGTCGGTGGCACGAAGGTGCCGGTGCGCCATTCACGCGCATCCACGCCATTTTCCTGTACCGCCTGGTATACGGTGCGGCCTTTGGCGCGCAGGGCGGCAATGTGTTTCTCGATATTCTCTTTGGCTTCGACATCAATAACCGGGCCGATATCGGTGGTCAGGCGCCCCGGATTGCCCATCCGGCATTCCGCCATCGCACCGCGCAGCATTTTCAGCGTGTGGTCAGCCACCTCTTCCTGCAAACAGAGTATGCGTAGCGCTGAGCAGCGCTGCCCGGCACTGTCAAATGCAGAGGCCAGCACATCAACCACCACCTGCTCAGTGAGCGCGGAGGAGTCGACTATCATGGCGTTCATACCGCCGGTTTCCGCAATCAATGGCGTCGGACGCCCCTGGGCATCAAGGCGGGTTGCCACGGTGCGTTGCAACAGACTGGCGACCTCGGTTGAGCCAGTGAACATGACGCCGCGCACGCGTTCGTCAGCGGTTAACTGCGCGCCGACGGTTTCGCCACGCCCTGGCAGCAACTGCAACACGCCTGCCGGTACGCCCGCTTCCAGCAGAATGGCGATGCCCTGGGCGGCAATCAGCGGGGTCTGCTCTGCCGGCTTGGCCAGCACCGTATTGCCTGCCGCCAGCGCTGCGGCTATTTGCCCGGTGAAAATGGCCAGCGGGAAGTTCCATGGACTGATGCAGACCACCGGACCCAGCGGACGGTGGGTAATATTATCGAAATCATGGCGTACCTGGCCGGCGTAATAGCGCAGGAAGTCCACCGCCTCACGCACTTCGGCAATGGCGTTGCTGAAGGTTTTACCGGCTTCGCGTACCAGCAGGCCGATGAGCTGCTGCATCTGATCTTCCATCAGCACAGCCGCACGTTCGAGAATGGCGGCGCGCTCCTGTGGCGGAGTCGCAAACCAGATAGGCGCCTGATTCAGCGCATTATCCAGCGCCAGCGCCACCTCTTCTTGTGTGGCTTCCCGGACATAACCGACGATATCCTTCGGTTCTGCCGGGTTAACCACCGGTATCATCTCGCCGTCGGCGACAGGGGCTTCAAGCAGGGGTTTAGCCTGCCATTTTTGCAGTGCGCTGTTGAGCAAGGACGAGGAGAGCGAAGCCAGGCGGTGTTCGTTTGCCAGGTCCAGACCCGCTGCATTTAACCGACCCTGACCGTAAAGTTCACGCGGCAGCGCAATTTTGGGGTGCGGTAAACCGATGCTGCCTTCCTGGTGCGCCATTTTTTCTACCGCACTCACCGGATCGGCGACCAGTTCGTCAATCGGCAAGGTGGCATCGGCAATGCGGTTCACAAACGAGGTGTTGGCGCCGTTTTCCAGCAAACGACGTACCAGATAGGCCAGTAAGGTTTCGTGGGTACCCACCGGGGCATAAATGCGGCACGGACGGTTGAGTTTGCCGTCGGTCACTTTCCCCACCACCTGTTCGTACAGCGGTTCTCCCATGCCGTGCAGGCACTGGAACTCATACTGGCCCGGGTAGTAGTTCTGGCCCGCCAGATGATAAATCGCCGCCAGAGTGTGGGCGTTATGGGTGGCAAACTGCGGATAGATAAGATTCGGCACCGCCAGCAATTTTTTGGCGCAGGCGATATACGACACGTCGGTATAGACCTTGCGGGTATAAACCGGATAACCTTCCAGACCTTCCATCTGGGCGCGCTTGATTTCGCTGTCCCAGTAAGCGCCTTTCACCAGACGGATCATCAGGCGACGGCGGCTGCGGCTGGCGAGATCGATCAGGTCATCAATCACGAACGGGCAGCGTTTCTGGTAAGCCTGAATGACAAAGCCAATCCCGTTCCAGCCCGCCAGCTCCGGCTCGAAACAGAGTTTTTCCAGCAGGTCGAGAGAGATCTCCAGACGGTCAGCCTCTTCGGCATCGATATTAATACCGATGTCATATTGGCGGGCCAGTAAAGTCAGGGATTTCAGGCGAGGGTAGAGCTCCTCCATCACGCGGTCATACTGCGCGCGGCTGTAGCGTGGATGCAGCGCCGACAGCTTGATGGAAATGCCGGGTCCTTCGTAAATACCGCGTCCGTTAGAGGCTTTACCAATCGCGTGAATGGCCTGCTGATACGAGAGCAAATAGGCATGGGCATCGGCGGCGGTCAGCGCTGCTTCACCCAGCATATCGTAAGAATAACGGAAGCCAGTCTCTTCAAGTTTGCGTGCATTGGCCAACGCTTCGGCAATGGTCTCGCCGGTTACGAACTGCTCGCCCATCAGGCGCATCGCCATGTCGACGCCTTTGCGGATCAGCGGCTCGCCGCTTTTACCGATGATACGGTTGAGCGAGCGGGAGAGGCTGGTTTCGTTGTGGGTCGACACCAGTTTACCGGTAAACAGCAGGCCCCAGGTGGCGGCATTCACAAACAAAGACGCACTGCGACCAATGTGTGACTGCCAGTTACCGTTACTGATCTTGTCGCGGATCAAGGCGTCGCGGGTGGCTTTATCCGGGATGCGCAGCAGGGCTTCAGCGAGACACATCAGTGCCACACCCTCTTGTGATGAGAGGGAAAACTCCTGCAACAAGCTTTGCACCATGCCTGCACGACCCGAGGCGGTTTTCTGATTACGCAATTTTTCCGCTAACTGATACGCCAGCTGTTGTGACTTTTGTGCGATGGGCTCGGGCAGGCGCGCCTGTTCAAGCAGCATGGGCACCGCGTCGGTTTCTGGTCGACGCCAGGCGGCGGTAATAGCGGCACGGGTGACGGACTGCGGCAGAATATTTTCTGCAAAATCGAGGAAAGGCTGCGCCGTTTCCTCCACGGGTGTTTCAGTGTCGTCAAAATCGGTCGCGCCATTAATATGCGTGGCGGGCAGCTCCGGGATCATCTCATTGTTTTCCAGCTTTTCCAGATAACTGAAGATGGCCTGCTTAATCAGCCAGTGCGGCGTGCGATCAATTTGTGCTGCTGCGGCTTTCAGGCGTTCACGCGTTGCGTCATCAAGCTTAACCCCCATGGTCGTGGTGCCCATGCCTTTCTCCTTTGAATTCGTGGTGAGCAGACTATCTATCATGTTGCAACTTTGTGCAACCTTGTTAAATGTGACCTTTATGAGAAGGTCAAATCGAATAATAAGTTAATTGTATGTTACTTAATTTCAGCAAGGTTCTAACGTTAATAGCGCCCGATATTTGCGGTGCTTAACACTTTTATAAGGTGCAACCTTGAAAAGTGTGATTAAGTGCAACCTCTTAAAATTACCCGGTCGTTGCGGGATGAAATTGATGTAAATGCAGTGTTAAATCAATTGTGAATAAGCGAGGCTTCCGGCAGGATACGGGCGCCTTATACAACACACATATCCTCACCGCGTTCCGGTGGTGGAATAAAAGCAGCAAAGACGGCGTTTGCTGACGAATAATCCTGGAGAACTTTTGATGGCAATTAGCACACCGCTGCTGGTGACATTTATTATTTATATCTTTGGCATGATCCTTATCGGATTCTTTGCATGGCGCTCGACGAAAAACTTCGACGATTATATTTTAGGGGGGCGTAGCCTGGGGCCAATGGTCACTGCGCTTTCTGCCGGTGCATCTGATATGAGCGGCTGGCTGTTGATGGGGCTGCCGGGTGCCATTTTCCTTTCCGGGATTTCTGAAAGCTGGATTGCTATTGGTCTGACGCTGGGGGCATGGGTCAACTGGAAGCTGGTGGCAGGGCGTCTGCGTGTTCACACCGAACACAACAATAATGCGCTGACGCTGCCTGACTACTTCACCGGACGCTTTGAAGACAAGAGCCGTCTTCTGCGCATTATCTCGGCGGTAGTGATTCTGCTGTTCTTCACTATTTATTGCGCGTCGGGCATCGTGGCAGGGGCACGCCTGTTTGAAAGCACCTTTGGCATGACCTACGAACACGCATTGTGGGCCGGTGCCGCAGCGACCATCATCTATACCTTTATCGGTGGGTTCCTTGCAGTAAGCTGGACCGACACGGTGCAGGCCAGCCTGATGATCTTTGCACTCATCCTGACGCCGTTCATTGTGATCATGTCCGTGGGCGGCTTTGCCGACTCAATGGAAGTGATCAAGCAAAAGAGCATCGAAAACGTCGATATGCTTAAGGGTCTGAACTTCGTGGCCATCATTTCGCTGATGGGTTGGGGGCTGGGTTACTTTGGTCAGCCGCATATTCTGGCGCGTTTTATGGCGGCGGATTCCCACCACAGCATCGTGCATGCGCGTCGTATCAGTATGACCTGGATGATTCTGTGCCTGGCCGGCGCGGTAGCGGTTGGCTTCTTCGGTATTGCCTACTTCAACAACCATCCTGACCAGGCCGGCGCGGTTAACCAGAACGCCGAACGCGTGTTTATCGAACTGGCGCAGATCCTCTTTAACCCATGGATTGCCGGGATCCTGCTGTCTGCCATTCTGGCGGCGGTGATGTCTACCCTGAGCTGCCAGCTGCTGGTATGTTCCAGTGCGTTGACCGAAGATTTCTACAAAGCGTTCTTCCGTAAAAATGCCGGTCAGACTGAGCTGGTATGGGTCGGGCGTGTGATGGTGCTGCTGGTGGCACTGGTTTCTATTGCGCTGGCGGCGAACCCGGAGAACCGTGTTCTGGGTCTGGTCAGCTACGCCTGGGCGGGCTTTGGCGCCGCCTTTGGCCCGGTGGTCCTGTTCTCCGTCATGTGGTCGAGAATGACCCGTAACGGCGCCCTGGCCGGGATGGTGATTGGTGCGGTAACGGTTATCGTCTGGAAGCAGTTCGGTTGGCTGGGCCTGTACGAAATCATTCCGGGCTTCGTTTTCGCCAGCATTGGGATCGTGGTGTTTAGTCTGTTGGGTAAAGCGCCGTCCGCCGCGATGGAAAAACGCTTTGCCGAGGCGGATGCGCACTATCATTCTGCGCCGCCGAGCCGTGTAGCCGCTAAATAAGTGTCGTTATCCTTTCCCTCCTCTTAGGGGAGGGAACCCGTTTTTTCCTTGAAAATTCAGCGCCATTACGCTTTTATCAGCGTTCTAATAATAATCTGGATAACGTCATGAAGATAAAGACAGGGCTCACTGCACTGGTACTCGCGGCAGCACTGACGGGCTGCGTCGCACCGGCACACAAGACCACGGCTACGGAGCAAACCTGTAAAGCCGAAAACCAAATGCAGCAGACAACACTCTATTTCGGCTTAAATCGCCCGGCAGGCAAAGAGATAACCGCTGCTGAATGGCAGCAGTTTGTGGATGGTGACGTCACCCCGCGTTTTCGCGATGGTTTAACGGTATTTGATGCGCGTGGGCAATGGCTGGGAAATGACGGCAAGGTGGCGCGTGAGGCGAGCAAAGCGCTGATGCTGATCCACGCCAAAGACGCGACCAGTGAAACTAACATTGAAGCACTGCGCAACCTTTACAAAACCCGTTTTGCCCAGGAATCGGTGATGCGCGTTGACCAACCGGTCTGCGTCCAGTTCTGACAGAAACACGGCGGGTGTTAAGCCCGCCGTAAATCTTAAAGCACTACGCCTGCAAAGGCGGCAGAGAGCAGGCTCACCAGCGTCGCGCCGTAGACCAGACGCAGGCCGAAGCGAGAAACCACATTCCCTTGCTGCTCGTTCAATCCCTTAATGGCACCCGCTACAATGCCGATAGAGGCAAAGTTAGCAAACGAGACCAGGAATACTGACAGAATCCCCAGCCCGCGTGGTGTCATTCCGGCGGCAATTTTTTGCAATTCAATCATCGCCACAAATTCGTTGGCCACCAGTTTGGTCGCCATAATACTGCCGGCGTTTAAGGCGTCACTAAGGGGAATGCCAATAAGCCAGGCCAGCGGATAGAAGACATAACCTAAAATTTGCTGGAAACTGATGCCAAACAGCGAAGAGAAGAGGGCGTTCACGGCGCTGATAAGTGCAATAAAGCCAATCAGCATCGCCAGAATAATCATTGCCACTTTGAAGCCTGCCAGAATATATTCTCCCAGCATCTCAAAGAAACTTTGTGACTCGTGCAGTTTCTCTAGTTTGACCTCTGCTTCGGCATCCGCCCGCGTGGGGTTAATGACGGTTAAAATAATAAACGTACTGAACATATTCAGCACCAGCGCGGCAACCACATATTTTGCATCCAGCATGGTCATATACGCGCCCACAATGGAGAGCGATACCGTCGACATCGCGGTGGCGGCCATGGTGAACAGGCGGCGGGAGGAGAGATCGCCCAGGATGCCTTTGTAAGCAATGAAGTTTTCCGACTGGCCGAGAATCAACGAACTGACGGCATTAAAGGATTCAAGCTTACCCATGCCATTGAGTTTTGATAGCAAGGTACCGATCACTCGGATGAAGACGGGCAGAATACGCCAGTGCTGCAAAATGCCGATTAGCGCAGAAATAAAGATAATCGGGCAGAGTACACCGAGGAAAATAAAGGCCAGCCCTTTTTCACCCATTCCACCAAACACAAAGTTGGTGCCTTCGGCTGCATATTTCAGCAGAACCTCAAAGAAGCCGGAGACATATTTAATTAGCGTCAGGCCGCTCTCTGCATGCAGGAAGAACCAGGCGAGTGCCAGTTCAATAACCACCAGTTGCAAAATGAAGCGCAGACGAAGCGTGCGACGGTCGAAACTCACCAGCCAGGCCAGCGCAAGAATCACCACCAGTGCCAACAAGAAATGTAAAAAGTTAATCATATCGAGGATATTTGCAGGTAAATGGGCGCTTATTTAGCCATACCGCGCAAATGCAGTAAACAGAAAGTTAAAGTTTTGTAAGCAAAAATAATTCCATATATCAATCACTTCTGCATAAGGCTGCGGGCAGGGATAATTAGCCTGCGAGGCATTTACATCCAGTTATCATTCTCATGATATTTTGCTTGAGTTTCCGCGTTGCGTAATGATAATCACTATCAAAGAAGTTTACTTTTCTTTTCAGTTATTGACCTTATATGACGCAGGGGCGTTCTCATGTTTGTGCCATTTCTCATTATGTTACGTGAAGGCCTCGAAGCGGCGCTGATCGTCAGCCTGATTGCCAGTTATTTGAAGCGTACCCAGCGTGGTCGCTGGATAGGCGTGATGTGGATTGGTGTATTCCTCGCCGCGGCCCTCTGCCTGGCGCTGGGCATTTTCATTAACGAAACCACCGGAGAATTCCCGCAAAAAGAGCAGGAACTGTTTGAGGGCATTGTTGCCGCGATTGCGGTGGTGGTTCTCACCTGGATGGTGTTCTGGATGCGCAAAGTGTCGCGCAATGTGAAAGTGCAACTGGAACAGGCGGTTGACAGCGCACTGGCACGCAGCAACAACCATGGTTGGGCGCTTATTATGATGGTCTTCTTTGCCGTTGCGCGCGAAGGGCTGGAATCGGTGTTCTTCCTGCTGGCGGCTTTTCAGCAGGATGTGGGCATCTGGCCACCGATTGGCGCCATGCTGGGGCTGGCGACCGCCGTGGTGTTGGGCTTCCTGCTTTACTGGGGCGGGATACGGCTGAATCTGGGGACTTTCTTTAAATGGACCAGCCTGTTCATTTTGCTGGTGGCGGCAGGCCTGGCCGCAGGGGCGATTCGTGCCTTTCATGAAGCAGGGCTGTGGAACCACTTCCAGGATGTTGCCTTCGATCTCAGCAACGTGCTGACCACACACTCCTTAACGGGCACGTTACTGGAAGGCATTTTTGGTTATCAGGAAGCGCCAAGCGTCAGCGAAGTGTTCGTCTGGTTCATTTACCTGATTCCGGCGCTGGTGCTGTTTGCATTGCCACCGCGTGGCGGCGTGCAGCCGTCCAGCGCGTCGCGCTAAATATTCTGTCCGGGCTTATTGTAGTTACAACATACTTATTTAAGGGAAGGGTCATGGCAATTCATTTTCGTCGTAGTGCAATACAGGTTGGTGTCGCAGCGTTGATCGCCTGCGCGTGGGGTGCCGAGGCAGCCGACATTCCTCAGGTAAAAGTGACCGTCACGGACAAAGCGTGCGAGCCAATGAACCTGACGGTCAATGCGGGTAAAACGCAATTCCTGATCCTTAACCACAGCCAGAAAGCACTGGAGTGGGAGATCCTGAAAGGGGTGATGGTCGTGGAAGAGCGTGAAAATATTGCACCGGGCTTTAGCCAGAAACTGACGGCCAACTTACAGCCGGGCGACTATGAGATGACCTGTGGCCTGCTGACTAACCCGAAAGGTAAGCTGACAGTGAAAGGGGCGGCCACCGCCGATGCCGCGAAAAGCGAAGCCCTGCTGAGCCTCGGTGGCGCCATCACCGAATACAAAGCCTATGTCACTGCTGAAACCGCTGCGCTGGTTACCGGCACCAAAGCCTTTACCGATGCGGTGAAAGCGGGCGACATTGCTAAAGCCAAATCGTTGTACGCCTCTACGCGCCAACACTACGAGCGAATTGAACCGATTGCAGAGTTGTTCTCCGATCTGGATGGCAGCATTGATGCCCGTGAAGATGATTACGAGCAGAAAGCGGCCGATCCGAAATTCACGGGTTTCCATCGCCTGGAGAAAGCATTGTTTGGCGACAACTCGGTAAAAGGCATGGACACCTATGCTGACCAGCTTTACACCGATGTGCAGGACCTGCAAAAACGCATCAGCGAACTGGCGTTCCCACCGTCAAAAGTGGTGGGCGGGGCGGCTGGCCTGATCGAAGAAGTGGCTGCCACTAAAATCAGTGGGGAAGAAGATCGCTACAGCCACACTGACCTGTGGGACTTCCAGGCGAACGTTGACGGCGCACAAAAAATCGTCGATCTCCTGCGTCCGCAGTTGCAGAAAAATAACGCTGAACTTTTGGCTAAAGTCGACGCTAACTTCAAAAAAGTCGACACTATTCTGGCGAAATACCGCACTAAAGACGGTTTTGAGACTTACGATAAGCTGACCGATGCAGATCGTAACGCGCTCAAAGGGCCTGTCACCGCACTGGCGGAAGATCTGGCGCAACTGCGTGGTGTGCTGGGTCTGGATTAAGCATCATGATTGATAAAAAAGAAAATGACGTCGTCACTGAGCCTTCACGACGCCGTTTGTTAAAAAGTATGGGCGCGCTGGGAGGCGCGCTTGCTCTTGCCGGAGGATGCCCGGTGGCCCATGCGGCCAAACCGCAAAGCGCGCCTGGTACGCTTTCTCCTGATGCGCGTATGGAGAAACAGCCCTTTTACGGTGCGCATCAGGCGGGGATTTTGACACCTCAGCAGGCATCAATGATGCTGGTGGCGTTTGATGTCCTGGCGGCAGACAAATCCGATCTGGAACGTCTGTTTCGCCTGTTAACGCAGCGTATTGCGTTTCTAACCACAGGCGGCCCGGCACCGGATACGCCTAACCCGCGTTTACCGCCGATGGATTCCGGTATTCTTGGCCCCTTTATTGCGCCAGATAACCTGACCATTACCGTTTCACTGGGGGCCTCGCTGTTTGATGAGCGCTTTGGTCTGGCGGCACAGAAGCCTAAAAAGCTGCAAAAAATGGTGCGATTCCCGAACGACTCTCTGGATGCTGCGCTTTGCCATGGCGATCTGCTGTTGCAGATATGTGCGAACACGCAGGATACGGTGATCCATGCCCTGCGCGATCTTATTAAACATACGCCGGATCTACTCAGCGTACGCTGGAAGCGAGAAGGGTTTATCTCCGACCATGCAGCACGCAGTAAGGGCAAGGAGACGCCTGTCAATTTACTCGGCTTTAAAGATGGCACGGCGAACCCGGACAGCAGTAACACGACATTAATGGATAACGTGGTGTGGGTAACGCCGGAGCAGGGGGAACCCGGCTGGGCCGCAGGCGGCAGCTATCAGGCGGTGCGTATCATCCAGTTTCACGTCGAATTTTGGGATCGCACCCCTTTGAAAGAGCAGCAGACCATCTTTGGTCGCGACAAGCACTCCGGCGCGCCGCTGGGTGGCAAGAACGAGCACGATGTGCCCGATTACGCCAACGACCCCGACGGTGATGTGATTGCCCTCGACAGCCATATTCGTCTGGCCAATCCGCGTACCGCAGAAACCGAATCCAGCCTGATGATGCGCCGGGGCTACAGCTATTCCCTTGGGGTGACCAATGCGGGTCAACTCGATATGGGGCTGCTGTTTGTCTGCTATCAGCATGACCTGGAAAAGGGTTTTCTCACCGTTCAGCAGCGTTTAAATGGTGAAGCGCTGGAGGAATATATCAAGCCGATAGGTGGCGGTTATTTCTTTGTGCTGCCAGGCGTGAAGGACAGTAGCCAGTACATCGGACAAGCATTACTCGACGCCTGAAACTCATCCTGCCCACTCCCGGGCAGGATAATCTCTTATCTGTTGCATCTGTTCACACTTTTTCTGCCATCCAACCATCAAATTTTCGTATGAGAAAGTATCTGTTATCTTTCTGTAATATTTCTGATAGACACTCTTCAGCATAGCGATAACGTTAAAGAACGTTATGTTTAAGTAAAAATAATGTTGCATTTTTGATGCCTTCTGATGTACTTAAACGAGAGCGGTAGTTCCCGGCAGTCAGTGAAAGCTTTCACTATGGAGATCGCGAATGGTCAGGTCCTACAGTGGACATAAAGACAAAAATTCTCGCAAGACCCAGCTCGGGGAAGCAAACTCCGGCAGCGACCTTCTCGCCCCAAATTTTCCTTCAACTGATACACCTCCTCTTTCCACCGACATGACAGACGACGATGGCTGTCGTGCTGCTATGTTGATTTCAAAAGCAAGCCAAGGCTTAAAAGGAAGCCAACCCTCAGACGTTCGTGCGCATAATCGCGTCAGTACCGACGCGTGTGATGTAAACCAACAACTCAAGGTGCTATCCATGGGAAGACAAAAAGCAGTGATCAAAGTTCGTCGTGAAGCGAAACGTGTGCTGAGACGGGATTCACGTAGCCATAAACAGCGTGAAGAAGAATCGATCACCTCGCTTGTGCAGATGAGTGGCGTAGAAGCAATTGGCATGGCGCGGGACTGCCGTGATAACTCCCCAATTGCTGCGCGGAACGAGGCTCAGGCGCACTACCTGAATGCTATTGAGACGAAGCAATTGATATTCGCAACCGGTGAAGCAGGTTGCGGTAAAACATGGATCAGCGCAGCGAAAGCGGCGGAAGCCCTGATTCATAAGGATGTGGACAGGATTATTGTGACCCGACCGGTCCTGCAGGCCGACGAAGACCTCGGCTTCTTACCCGGTGATATTTCGGAGAAGTTCGCGCCTTATTTCCGACCCGTTTACGACATTCTCGTTAAACGTTTGGGCGCGTCCTTTATGCAATACTGCCTGCGACCAGAGATCGGTAAGGTAGAAATCGCGCCGTTCGCCTATATGCGCGGACGTACCTTTGAAAATGCGGTTGTCATTCTTGACGAGGCTCAGAATGTGACTGCTGCGCAAATGAAGATGTTTTTAACGCGCCTCGGGGAGAACGTGACGGTCATCGTTAACGGTGACATTACCCAGTGCGACTTGCCCGCCAGCGTAAAATCTGGCTTGAGCGATGCGCTGGCACGTTTTGAGGAAGATGAGATGGTTGGGGTGGTCCGTTTCACAAAAGACGACTGCGTCCGTTCCGCCCTCTGCCAGAGAACGCTTAAAGCGTACGATTAACCTGTTTGCTAACGGTAAAGCCCGGGAAACCGGGCTTTACTATTTGTGCCGATGAAATCTGAGCGAAAAAAAAGCCCGCATTTGCATGCGAGCTCTTCTTAAAATAATGGCGGTGAGGGGGGGATTCGAACCCCCGATACGTTGCCGTATACACACTTTCCAGGCGTGCTCCTTCAGCCACTCGGACACCTCACCACATTTTTTACCGTCACTCCACTGGGGGGCAACGGGGCGCTACTATAGGGAGTTGCGCGAAAACGGTCAAGTATATTTTCGGGAATGATGATTGTTCGCTTAAGCTGTGACCAGAGGGCGTTATATAGAGGAAATTAAATACCGTGAAGCGTAAACGTCACAAACTTTCTTTTTTATGTCTATTAAAGAAGGAAGGCAAAACCCGCGCTTTGCAGAGACGAAAAAAAAGCCCGCATTTGCATGCGAGCTCTTCTTAAAATATGGCGGTGAGAGAGGGGTTCGAACCCTCGATACGTTGCCGTATACACACTTTCCAGGCGTGCTCCTTCAGCCACTCGGACACCTCACCGTATTGTCATCCCGATGCTGCTGGGACGGGCGCTAATGTAGGGAAAACTGGCACTTCCGTCAATCATCTTTTTCAATTAATTAGCGCATTTAGCCAAACTTCAAACAACCTGCTTCTTAATCACTCTGAAATTGATTTTTTTCTCAGCAACGCCGTTTTTTCGCGGTGATATCAATGATATTTGCTATGTTGTTGAACTAACTGATGGCCCTTTCACGCCCGCAACCCATCGGTAAAAATATCGGAAACAACAATGCATAACGGGAGCAGCGATGGACATTATCTTTTACCACCCCTCATTTGACGGCGAGTTCTGGATGCGCGAACTCGGTAAAGCACTACCGGAGGCAAAGGTTCGGGCCTGGACTCCGGATGATGAAGCATCCGCTGATTATGCTCTGGTGTGGCACCCACCTATTGAAATGCTGCGCGGGCGTGAATTAAAAGGCGTCTTCAGCCTCGGTGCAGGCGTCGACGCCATTCTTACGAAGCTAAAAGCGCATCCTGAGATGCTGGCGGCGCACATCCCGCTGTTTCGTCTTGAAGATACGGGGATGGCGGTGCAAATGCAGGAATATGCCGTCAGCCAGGTGCTGCACTGGTTCCGCCGTTTTGACGACTATCAGTTGCTAAAGCAACAGGCCACGTGGCAGGAGCTGGACGAATATCGTCGCGAGGACTTTACCATCGGTATTCTGGGGGCTGGCGTCCTTGGCTCGCAGGTTGCCCAAAGCTTGAGGGGCTGGGGGTTCCCGCTGCGCTGCTGGAGCCGTTCACGTAAAGAGATACCGGGTGTGACAAGTTATGCTGGTGATCAGGAGATGCGCGATTTTTTACAGGGCACCCGTGTGCTGATCAATCTGCTGCCTAACACGCCGGAGACAGCGGGCATCATTAACCAGTCATTGCTGGCTCAGCTTGCTGATAACAGCTACGTCATGAACATCGCGCGTGGGGCGCATGTGGTAGAAGCCGATTTGCTGGCCGCGCTGGATAGCGGCAAAGTCAAAGCGGCGATGCTGGATGTCTTCCATCAGGAGCCACTTCCCGCTGACAACCCGCTCTGGGCACATCCGCGCGTGGCAATCACTCCGCATGTGGCTGCTGTCACTCGCCCGGAGGAAGCCATTGCTTACATTGCCAAAACCATTGGCCAGGTGGAGCGGGGCGAAAGGGCTAACGGGCTGGTTGACAGAGCAAGAGGCTACTGATGACACCCAAAGGTTCACGGGCTTTTCATTAAAAATGGCGGCGATAACTGCTATCCTTGCAAAAACAACTACAGGAGAGTTTCATGTATCCCGTTGACCTGCATATGCATACCGTCGCCAGTACCCACGCCTATAGTACCCTCCAGGACTATATTGCTGAAGCAAAGCGTAAAGGAATCAAGCTTTTTGCGATTACCGATCACGGCCCCGATATGGCGGATGCACCGCACTACTGGCATTTTGTGAATATGCGTATCTGGCCCCGTCTGGTTGATGGCGTAGGTATTTTGCGTGGTATTGAAGCGAATATTAAAAATACCGACGGCGAGATTGATTGTAGTGGGCCGATGCTGCCGTCGCTTGACCTGATCATTGCGGGTTTCCATGAGCCGGTGTTTGCGCCGCAGGACGAAGCGACCAACACTCAGGCGATGATTGCTACCATTGCGGGCGGCATCGCCCATATTATCAGCCACCCCGGCAATCCTAAATATCCCATCAATATCAAGGCGGTTGCTGAAGCCGCCGCAAAATATGATGTGGCGCTGGAAATTAATAACTCCTCTTTCCTGCATTCCCGTAAAGGTAGCGAAGCCAATTGCCGTGCCATTGCGGCTGCCGTGCGTGATGCAGGAGGGTGGGTAGCGCTGGGATCCGACTCCCATACCGCTTTTACCCTCGGCGATTTTGACGAATGCCGTAAAGTCCTTGATGATGTGGGCTTCCCGGAAGAAAAGATTCTTAATGTCTCACCACGTCGGTTACTCTCTTTCCTTGAATCCCGCGGGATGGAACCCATTAGCGAATTCGCTGAACTTTAATCTGTCATTTACTGGAACCTTGCATGAACGAATTTTCCATCCTCTGCCGCGTACTCGGCTCACTTTTTTATCGCCAGCCGCAGGACCCGCTACTGGTACCGCTCTACACGCTGATTCGCGAGGGCAAACTGGCACAAAACTGGCCGCTTGAGCAGGATGAGTTGCTCACACGATTGCAGAAAAATTGCGATGCCCAAAGCCTGGCGGCAGATTACAACGCGTTGTTTGTCGGCGATGAGTGCCGGGTCTCGCCGTACCGTAGCGCATGGGTGGAAGAGGGGACGGAAGCGGAAGTGCACGCGTTTCTTGCCTCGCGCGGGATGCCGTTAACCCAGACGCCGGCAGATCATTTTGGCACCTTATTACTGGCTGCCTCCTGGCTGGAAGATCAGTCAGCAGAAGACGAAAGCGAGGCGCTGGAAACCCTGTTTTCTGACTATCTCCTGCCGTGGTGTGGCACCTTCCTTGGAAAAGTAGAAGCCCATGCGACCACCCCGTTCTGGCGTACGCTGGCGCTGCTGACCCGCGAAGCGCTCTCCGCCATGTGGGACGAGTTGCAGGAGACGGAAGAGGAATAAATGTGACGGTAATCACATTTGAAATGTAACGGTTGTTTTTGCGTTGCATTATTTGTGGTGTAAATCACATCTGATAGGTGCGTATCTGGTAAGATGCGCACCATGAACTTACTTCTCTCTCTCGCATTAACAACAGGGCTGCTGTCCGGTCTTTGGGGCTGGGTTGCTGTCTCACTTGGCCTTATCAGCTGGGCGGGTTTTCTCGGTTGTACCGCTTATTTCGCCTGCCCACAGGGTGGCGTAAAAGGGCTGCTCATTTCGCTGTGTACGTTACTGAGCGGCGCGGCATGGGCGCAGGTGATCATTCACGGCAGCGCGCTGGCCCCTCATCTGGAAATAGTGGGCTATGTGGTCACCGGGCTGGTGGCATTTTTGATGTGCGTACAGGCAAAAAGTTTGCTGCTTTCATTTGTGCCAGGCACCTTTATTGGCGCCTGCGCCACCTTTGCCGGACAGGGCGACTGGCGACTGGTCGTGCCCTCGCTGGTGGTGGGGTTACTGTTTGGTTTTGCAATGAAAAACAGCGGCATCTGGCTTGCCTCCCGACGCACCACATCCCTGTCTGAACAACAAAAAAAAGCGTGACGGTGTAAGCCGACACGCTTTTACTTTTCATCGCCATCAGGATTCAGGTGGTACAGCCATTTCCCTGTATTTCACCAGCACCTCGTTTTTATTCTCTGCTTTATTTTGCAGATCCCACAATCCGCGATCGATGCCGTCGTTAATCAGCAAAATAACCCCGGTTTCAATGGCTGACATTAAACAGAGCATAACCGGTTCATTGGCGGTGTAACCTACTTCCGCCTCAAGCAGCCGTTGGTAATCAATAAAGCGGAACACCCCGGCCTGCACTTCATAAGACAGAATCGTTTTGCTGGTATTCACCGAGGAGAGAATTTCCCCTGTACTCACATTGACCACGCGTAGATTGACGGCGATCTGGTCGAGCTGATATTGCGTATCCGCCCCAATACCAAAGTATCGTGCACCCGCACCGCCCGATTTCACATTGCTTTCATAGCCAATGATCGACCCCTCCACCATGACATTCGCCGCCGTTAAGGACTGTAACGGGAAGCGATTGTTGACCGCTACCGTGCCATTTTCCTGGGCTGCACGGATGATCTTGCGTTCGTTAAGCAGGTTTTGCAGCCCCTGACGTTCCAGGGGGACAAACCAACGTGAGTCTTTTAGCGCAGTAACCAGCATGGCCGTCGCACTTTGCGGCACCGCCGTTGAGAAGTTACTGGCTGGATAGGGTTTAAACTGCCCGGTTTCATCCTGAATGTTATATACCGACACGAAAATCTTACCTGTCGGTAGCGGCAGGTGGGTTAAATCCTGATAACTCTGAGCCCGAGGTAATAAAGTAGGTTTAGCGGCCTGTTTCGGCGGCGCGGTTAAGCATCCGCTTAATAAACACACGGCCAGAATAAGTAATAAGCGCTGCATGATTGTCGTCCTGTAAAGGCGATGCCTTAGAAATCAGTTGAACCGCTTTGCAGACCTGAAACTTCGATGGTTGAGGTTCTGCCTGTCTTTCTGTCAGTTACATTTAATTGCAGTTGCCCATCCCGGTTGGCGATATCGACGATATAGTCACTGGTCACCATTCTTCCCGGTTTGCCACTATTAATATTGGTCAACAATCCACCCAATATTTGTGACTGAATGGATTGGGTAAAATTATCTAATGCTGACGGCGTTTCTATTCCGTAGTCGTCCTTATAGCTTGGATCTTTATAGGAGTTTTGCGCCTGGGCGCTGTTTAATAAAAATGCCCCATTATTTGGGTTACCGCCAAAATTGGGATTACGGAATTGGAACGTCATATTACCGGCCCAGCTTAGCGGTGCTACAAGCATGAACAAGGTTAGGGCAGATGCGATACGCATGTTTGCCTCCGGAAAGAGTAATCGTGTTTTAGAACTCGTCTTTCGCCAAATCACCCGTGCTGAGTAATGCCTGGTTAATTTGAAGATGATCAAGTGCTTCCTGTGTTTGTGCTAACGCGGAATCGATGTTTTTTTCGAAGTCACGTTTCGTGGGAAAGAGAAATGTCTGATAAACGACATTCTGGTTAACCGCAATGGTTATCCAGCTTCCCCAGCGCGCACTGGGCCGTTCATTAATGGTTAAATTCCCTGTCCAGGTACTTTCCCATTTATCACTAAATGCACGATAAAAATCATGACCGATTGAAGAGACCGTATGATCGGTTAACAAACCGGGTATCTCCACTTCGACAGCGCGAAGATCCCCCGCAGCAAAGAAAAAGCCGGCTGCCGCAAGATAATTCAGATAGCGTTTCATGGCGTTAACGCCTGAGGTTGTCGTTAGCCCAGGAGACAGCCTGAGTACGATTTTTAACGGATATCTTCTTGAAAAGATTATAAAGATGCGTTTTAACCGTATTTTCGCTGATGAATAGCGAACGGGCGATTTCAATGTTCGATGCGCCAATGCGCAGCTTATTTAAAATCTCTTTTTCCCGATGCGTCAGCAACGCCGATTCAGAACTGCTGTAACGATAATTACCCGAATGAGTAATCAAATAGCTGGCCAGTTTTTGTGAGAAGTAACACTCACCGCGCTGGATTCCTTGTAACCCTTCCACCATGCAGGATTCGTCTTCCGACACGTAAAATACGCCGTTGATATGTGGCCAGTTTTCAATTTCGCGGAAGGGATATTCATCTGGCGTATTCATCAACAATAATTTTAAATTATTGTTTCTGCGGGATAAAATATCCTGCCAATAATGAATCATTTTCTTATCAGCCTCCATCATATCAAACAACACTACGCTGCCACTTGAAATATCATCCAGCGAGCGTTGAATATTATGGAGTTTTCCCGTCAATGACAAAGACTGCTTAAGATGTTGCAACAAAGCTGTTGCCTGTAAAGAAGGTTTGGTAATTAACAATAACGCTTGATTTTGAACACCTTGGACTTCACTAAACATGATGAAACCCCGCTTTAAGCACATCCGCAGCTTTCCCCGCACAAAGCGGGGAAACCAGAAGTACTGACAGATGCTGTTTGCTGTGTGTAGTAATAAACGCTCAACCCACTAAGGGGAAATTAATAAAATTACATGAGTGCTGCTGATTTCAATCTAGCTTCAGACAACCTTAAATCAAGTGTTAAACATGTAACCGAATGTAAAAATCAATATTAATTTGTTAATTAATCTTTTTGAAAGGTTTTTGATTGATACATAAGTTGTACATCTAACGAAAGTTGCATAAATTTTAAAAATCATACAAACATATTTAATATATTGAAATATAAATAAAATTTAAAAATCTAAAAGTTGTACCTTCTCTACATTATAGAAAATACCCGGTGGTGGAATGCGGTTTAATTCTGACTGAAAAAAAGTCGCGTGGTGACGACAGATTGGCGGAAATTTGCAAACGCGCTCTCATAAGTCGTTCCTGGATAACCTGAGGTGCGCTATTTGTTATAAGTAAATGCGTAACACCGGAATGCTAAAGTTCCTTCTTTATATGTTTTTAAAAAAATCTGCTTTTATCATACTTTGGTGTGAATATTATTTTTCAAAATACAACTCGTGGATTAGATATTAAAGTTATTTGTCTGCGCATACTGACTTTCGTAACGCAGCGTTAACAAATATTTCGAGAGTTAACTACTGCGCAGCAGGCGAAACAATTTAATAAAAGAATTGTTTCGTGAAGCACCTAACCAGGCCAGGGTGACAACATGAAAAACAAGTTGTTATTTATGATGTTAGCAATGCTGGGTACGCCTGGGTTTGCAACCGCAGCAAGTTATGATTTGGCAAGTTCAGAATATAACCTGGCGGTAAATGAATTAAGCGCAGCCTCTTATAACAAGGCCGCAATTATCGGTCAAACCGGTTCTAATAATAATGCACAGATTAACCAGGGTGGTTCTAAGTTATTGTCGGCGATTTCCCAGGACGGTGCCCGGAATTCCGCAAGAATAGACCAGTCAGGTTCATACAACCTTGCTTATATCGATCAGTCGGGAAACTCGAATGATGCGAGCATTACGCAAGGGGCATATGGCAATACTGCGATGATTATCCAGAAAGGGTCGGGTAACAAAGCGAGCATTGCGCAGTACGGTACACAGAAGACAGCAGTTGTAGTGCAAAGACAGTCGCAAATGTCGATTCGCGTTATACAACGTTGAACGCAGAGTGACGTTTATTCAATCCGATGGGGGTTTACCATGAAACTTTTCAAAGTGGCAGTTGTAGCAGCTCTCGTAGTTTCAGCCAGTGCTTTTGCAGGCGTTGTTCCTCAGTATGGTCATGGCGGTAATGGTGGCAACAGCGGTCCTAATTCAGAGCTGAACATCTACCAGAGCGGTGCAAGTAACTCTGCCCTCGCACTGCAATCTGATGCGCGCAATTCTGAAACCACAATTAGCCAGCATGGCTCCAGTAACGGTGCCGATGTAGGTCAGGGTTCTGATAACAGCGAAATCAGCCTGTCACAAAGCGGTTCTCGTAACAGTGCAACTATCGACCAGTGGAACAGCCGTAACTCTGACATTACCGTCAGCCAGTTCGGTAGCCGCAACGGTGCGCTGGTTAACCAGACGGCTTCTGATTCCAGCGTTGTTGTTCGTCAGGTTGGTTTTGGCAACAACGCCACGGCTAATCAGTACTAAGCAACGCGTTGTAAAAAGAGACAGGGCTCAGGCCCTGTTTCTTTTTATGGAGGTTCCATGCATACCTTATTGCTGCTTGCCGCACTGTCTAATCAGATAACGTTTGACGCCGTTCAACAGGGGGAGGTTTACACCATCACGCCGCAGGTGGTGCTGAGTGAGGACTGCCTTTGTCAGGTGCAAATTCTGGCAACCCGGCAGGGCGAAGCCGGTGAAAGCAGAACACAACAGCGAAAAACCCTCTCGTTGCGGGCAAATCAACCTACCGCTTTAATGAGAATGAGCATGACTATTTCGCCACAGGACCATGTCAGTATTACGGTCACGGTCACGGACGGAAATAATCTGCATCTCTCGCAGCAATGGTCTCCGCAAAAACAAAGCTAAGTCATTCATTTAATGAATGAATGGCGCTAAATAAGTGCGGTTAATATTCTGTTAAATTTGTTGAAATGATGTATATATAAAGCTGACACTCTGATTACCAGAGGTCGGGAGAAAGACTGACCGTCTTACCTCCCTAACAACATATTCCTGAGGTCAATATGTCAGCTTCACGAAAACGTTTTATCTCCAGTATGTTGCTACTGGTCGGGAGTATCAGTAGTGTTGCCGGAGCGGCAACGGGGGGAGTTATTCATTTCGAAGGAATGATTGTTGAATCACCTTGTGAAGTAAACGTTAAAGCACGCAATGTGCAAATGGCCTGTGACAGGGATGGGCAAGTAAAAACACGCACGATTTCGTTTAATCAACTGTCGCAGGCACCGCAGGGCGTGCAGAACGTAGCGACAATGAAAATGAATTACATCAATCCGGAACGGACGCTCGCTATTCTCGATATCGTTTACAACTGATCTTTGCCGGGCGGTGCGCGCATCGGGCACCGCTTCATTTTTCATACTCCCGCCTCTTGCCTGCGATACACTGTTTAAAGATAAGTTTGAAAAGAGGTATCAATATGCAACCACGATTACAGGTTTGGCAGGGGGACATCACCACGCTGCAGGTTGATGTCATAGTGAATGCCGCGAATACATCTTTACTGGGTGGCGGCGGTGTGGACGGCGCAATCCACCGTGCGGCAGGTCCTGCACTATTGGAAGCCTGTAAAAAAGTACGGCAGCAGCAGGGGGAGTGTTCTCCGGGACATGCTGTCATTACCACCGCAGGCGATTTACCCATTAAAGCCGTGATCCATGCCGTGGGGCCCGTGTGGCGTGGCGGCGACGATCACGAAGCGCGGGTGCTGGAAGACGCTTACCGCAACAGTCTTAAACTCGCAGAAGCGAATGGTTATGAAACCATTGCTTTTCCTGCGATAAGTACGGGCATTTATGGTTATCCCAAGCCTGCCGCTGCCGAGATCGCTGTCAATAGCGTGTGGGGTTATCTGGCAACCCACTCCCACATCAAACAGGCGATTTTCGTCTGCTTTGATGACGAAAATACAGCGCTGTATCAGCGTCTGCTGATGCAACATGGTTTTTTGCCTGAGGCGTGATGCTAAAATGTCGCCTGTGGGCATCTCCTCAGGCGATGCGTTGTCCCTGGTTTGCTTTCTCGTCGCCTGCGATGACTGTTTCGGATTAACACACCAACCTAACGGTGGAAGGGCAGATATACTTTGCTCTTATGAGACGAAACATACCCGGAAACGATCCCTTGCTTCCTGAAACCACCCCTGCCCAGCCTGACACCCGGCTGGGGCGAGCTGTCATGCCCCTTTGCGCAAAACACGAAGGATTATGTGGTCTGGTCGCGCTGGACGACAGCATGGATGCCTTTGTGGCTCGTCATCGCCTGGCGGAGATGGCGCAATCCAGACTGGATGTACAGTATTACATTTGGGATGACGACATGTCCGGGCGCCTGCTGTTTCTGGCCCTGCTGGCGGCGGCGGACAGGGGTGTTACGGTGCGCATTCTGCTCGACGATAACAACACCTCTGGCATGGATGATGCGCTGCGCCAGCTTAATGCACACCCGCGCATTGAGGTTCGTCTTTTCAATCCTTTCTCATTTCGCACCCTCAGAGCGCTGGGGTATCTCACCGACTTTGCCCGGCTCAATCGACGGATGCATAACAAGAGCTTTACGGCTGACGGCGTGGTCACCATTGTCGGCGGGCGCAACATTGGTGATGCCTATTTTGGCGTAGGCGAAGAGCCGCTTTTTACCGATTTAGATGTGATGGCCATTGGCCCGGTGGTTTCAGACGTTGAACGGGATTTCGAGCGTTACTGGCGTTCAGCCTGCGTCTCGCCGTTACAGCATGTGCTGGATATTGAGACAGAGGCTATCGGCGAGCAAATTCGCATGCCAGATGCATGGTATCAGGATCCTACCGCGGCCCGTTATCTTCGCACTCTGGAGAAGACACATTTTGCCAGCCAGCTGGAACAGGGGGAGTTGCCGCTGATTTGGGCGAAAACGCGCCTGCTCAGTGACGATCCGCGAAAAGGCGAGGGCAAAGCCCATCTGCGCACGCTGTTACCGCAACGTTTGCTCAATGTTATGGGCAAGCCGGAAAGACAAATCGATATCATCTCCGCCTATTTTGTACCGGGCCGAGCCGGCGTGGCGCAGCTTTTACAAATGGTCCGTAAAGGCGTCCGCGTCGCTATTCTGACGAACTCACTGGCCGCGAATGATGTTAGCGTGGTACATGCGGGGTATGCGCGCTGGCGTAAGAAATTATTGCGTCATGGGATTGAGCTTTATGAACTCAAGCCGACCCATGATGGCCCACACCCGCTGCACGACCGCGGTATTACAGGCAACTCTGGCTCCAGCCTGCACGCCAAAACCTTCAGCGTTGATGGCAAGAAAGTCTTTATTGGTTCCTTCAATTTCGATCCGCGTTCGGCGATGCTTAATACCGAAATGGGGTTTGTCATTGAGAGCGAGACGCTGGCACAGCAAATTCATCATCGATTTATTCGTAGCCAAAAAGCGGCCGCCTGGCAGTTACGGCTCGATAAGTGGGGCAGGATTAACTGGCTGGAAGAGCGAGAGGGTAAAGAGGTTCTTCTGACTAAGGAGCCGCAAACCCGTTTCTGGCAGCGCGTACTGGTAAAACTGGCGTACTGGCTGCCGGTGGAGTGGCTGCTCTGAGGAAATGAGCAGCCCTCATGGCGTTAGCGTGCTGCTGTCGGTGCATGACTCTCTTTGCGCTGCGGTTTACCGGAGAACAGGAATTTGAGTACCGGAATACGTAAGTGGGCTTCATAAAGCAGCAACGCGCAGCCGTTCACGAACACCAGCCCGGTTAAAAATCCCAGCAGATTGGAATGAATCATTGGCGTTATCCAGGCACCAAAGAACAGCGTCAGCGGATGGTGCACAAGATAGATAAACAACGAAGCATTCACGAAATAGCTCACGCGAGCCGACTGGAAATTGAGCAGACGGTAGCCCAGTGAGAAGACCACATTCACCATCCACACCCCTAAAAGCATGGTAATCACGGACTCCGTTTCGTACATCCAGGCGTCGCCGCTGCCATATTTTTGATTCAGCAGGTAGGCGGCAAACGCGACTATCGAGCCTAAAATGCAGGCAGGGGAGGGCGTGAGGAACAGTGATTTCAGCCGTGGATTGATAAAAGCCAGTGCCCCGAGCAGGAAGAAGGGGATGTAGAACAGCGATTGCATAACGGTAAAGTTAAACAGGCCGTCTCGCAAAATATCGGGATAGACCATAAAAATCAGTCGACGCAGTGCGGCATAAAGCACGCCAAAAATCAAAAAGGCAACCGAGAGTTTTGCCCAGTTAATGTCATTCAGGAAGCGGTCGGCGTTATTTTTTATCTTTCTGAATAGCCACATACTGATGGTAGTCAGGACCACCAGCACCAGCAGGAACCACAAATGTGAGATCAGCTCCCACACAAGCGTATTGAATTTGTCATACGTGGACAGGGTGTGCCAGGTGTCAGTGCGCGCATTGACATACTGCAGCATAAGGAATTGCGGAAGCGTCAAAAGCGGAATAGCGGTGAGCATAGGGATCCCAACGCGCTCTACACGCACAGTCCACCAGCGCTTGACGGGATAACGCAGATAAAGCATGTAAGAGAAGTAACCCGAGATGACGAAAAATACCTGCATGCGAAAAGCATGAATCGCATCATTAAACAGCGTTAACCACCAGGAAGGATGGGCACTGTTAACATGCCACATATGGCTGGAGTAAATGAGTGAAATGTGAAAGGGGATCCCCAGCAACATGAGCCATGCGCGGATGGAATCAAGAAAATATTCACGTTGTACAGGTACATTGCTCACATATAACTCCATTGATTCTCAGACTTTTCGTCTTATCCATAAGACAAATAATGATTACATTCGCAAGTAACCCTACACTATGTCCCGCAGACAGTCTCCAGGATAAGCACCTAAAACCCTAAAGGGTTAGTTTTAATTGTTTATTGACTGAGCCGGCATAGAGAACAAAGAGGGGATTCAGTTGTCGGATTGCTTGTATTTCCATTAAAATGGATCGGATCGATTTAAGCACACAAAGGGGGAAGTGCTTAGTTATTATGAAACCTAAATTACGAATGATGAAAATGCGTTGGCTGGGTGCCGCGGTTCTGCTGTCTCTTTATACGTCATCAGGCTGGGCTTTTTCTATTGACGATGTCGCAAAACAGGCACAATCCCTGGCAGGCAAAGGCTATGAAGCGCCTAAGAGCAACCTGCCTTCCGCGTTCCGTGATATGAAATACGCGGATTATCAACAAATTCAGTTCAACCACGATAAGGCCTGGTGGAACGCCACAAAAACCCCATTCAAGCTTGAATTTTATCATCAGGGCATGTACTTCGACACGCCAGTGACCCTCAACGAAGTGACCGCCACTGCTGTTCGCAAAATTAAATACAATCCGGATTATTTCAACTTTGGTAACGTGCAGCACGACAAAGACACGGTGAAAGATCTTGGATACGCCGGTTTCAAAGTCCTTTACCCCATTAATAATAAAGATAAAAACGACGAAATCGTCAGCATGCTGGGTGCCAGCTACTTCCGTGTGATTGGTGCCGGTCAGGTTTACGGCCTCTCTGCACGTGGTCTGGCTATCGATACCGCACTGCCGTCCGGCGAAGAGTTCCCGCACTTTAAAGAGTTCTGGATTGAACGCCCGAAGCCAACCGACAAGCGCCTGACGATTTACGCACTGCTGGACTCGCCACGTGCGACCGGCGCTTACCGTTTTGTGATCATTCCTGGTCGCGATACGGTTATCGACGTGCAGTCGAAAGTCTATTTGCGTGACAAAGTCGGCAAGCTTGGCGTTGCGCCTCTGACCAGTATGTTCCTGTTTGGCCCTTCTCAGCCGTCACCGGCCACCAACTACCGCCCTGAACTGCACGACTCTAACGGTCTGTCGATGCATGCCGGTAACGGAGAGTGGATCTGGCGTCCGCTGAATAACCCGAAACATCTCGCCGTTAGCAGCTACGCAATGGAAAACCCGCAGGGCTTTGGCTTGCTCCAGCGTGGCCGTGAGTTCTCTCGCTTTGAGGATATTGACGATCGTTATGATCTGCGACCGAGCGCCTGGGTGACTCCGCAAGGCGAGTGGGGCAAAGGTAAAATCGAGTTGGTAGAAATCCCGACGAACGATGAAACCAACGATAACATCGTGGCGTACTGGACACCGGATCAGCTGCCGGAAGCCGGTAAAGAGATGAACTTCAAGTACACCATCACCTTTAGCCGTGACGAAGATAAGCTGCACGCGCCGGACAACGCCTGGGTTACGCAGACCCGTCGTTCTACGGGCGATGTGAAGCAGTCGAACCTTATCCGTCAACCGGATGGCACCCTCGCTTTCGTGGTCGACTTTACGGGTCAGGACATGAAACAGCTGCCGCAGGATACACCGGTCACCGCTCAGGCGAGCATTGGTGACAACGGCGAAATTGTGGAAAACAGCGTTCGCTATAATCCTGTGACGCAAGGTTGGCGTTTGATGCTGCGCGTTAAGGTGAAAGATCCGAAGAAAACCACGGATATGCGTGCCGCGCTCGTCAATGCCGATCAGACCCTGAGTGAAACCTGGAGCTATCAGCTACCTGCCAATGAATAAGATAACTGAGTATATCGACGCGCTGCCGCTATCCACGACGGAGAAGGCAGTGTTGCCGACAGACAGTCTGGCTGACGTGCATAACGCGCTGAATGGTGGACGTTCAGCGTGGGCGCGCGAAGACGACACGCCGCTGGGGTCCGTGAAAGCGCGTCTTGAACACAGCTGGCCGGATTCGCTTGCTGAAGGTCAGTTGATCAAAGATGACGAAGGCCGCGATCAGCTACAGGCCATGCCGAAGGCAACGCGCTCTTCCATGTTCCCCGATCCCTGGCGTACCAATCCCATTGGTCGCTTCTGGGACAGATTGCGTGGTCGCAATGTGCAGCCACGTTATATGTCGCGCTTGACCAAAGATCAGCAGGCCAGTGAGCAGAAGTGGCGTATGGTCGGTTCGATCCGCCGCTATATTTTGCTGCTCCTGACGTTGGCACAAACCGTTGTCGCAACCTGGTACATGAAGACCATCCTCCCTTACCAGGGGTGGGCACTGATCAATCCAACCGATATGGCGGGGCAGGATCTTTGGGTCTCCTTTATGCAACTCCTGCCTTATGTGTTGCAAACGGGGATTCTCATTCTGTTTGCGATTCTGTTTTGTTGGGTGTCTGCGGGGTTCTGGACCGCGTTGATGGGCTTCCTGCAGCTACTGATTGGGCGAGATAAGTACAGTATCTCTGCCTCAACGGTGGGTGACGAGCCGCTTAACCCAGAGCACCGTACTGCGCTGATCATGCCTATCTGTAACGAAGACGTGGATCGTGTCTTCGCCGGGCTGCGGGCGACGTGGGAATCGGTCAAAGCCACTGGAAACGGAGCGCACTTTGACGTTTACATTCTCAGTGACAGCTACAACCCGGATATCTGCGTTGCGGAACAGAAAGCGTGGATGGAGCTGATTGCCGAGGTGCAAGGTGAAGGACAGATCTTCTATCGTCGCCGTCGCCGCCGCGTAAAACGCAAAAGCGGTAACATTGATGACTTCTGCCGTCGCTGGGGTAACCAGTACAGCTATATGGTGGTTCTGGATGCTGACTCCGTGATGACAGGCGACTGTCTCTCAGGGCTGGTGCGTCTGATGGAAGCCAACCCGAACGCCGGTATCATCCAGTCTTCGCCAAAAGCCTCCGGCATGGACACGCTGTATGCGCGTTGCCAGCAGTTCGCGACCCGTGTTTACGGTCCACTCTTTACTGCCGGGCTCCATTTCTGGCAGTTGGGGGAATCCCATTATTGGGGCCATAACGCGATTATCCGTGTTCAGCCCTTTATTGAGCACTGCGCGTTAGCGCCGCTGCCGGGTGAAGGGTCATTCGCTGGTTCAATCCTCTCGCACGACTTTGTCGAAGCGGCCTTGATGCGCCGTGCGGGTTGGGGCGTGTGGATTGCTTACGATCTGCCAGGCTCTTATGAAGAACTGCCGCCAAACTTGCTGGATGAACTGAAACGCGACCGTCGCTGGTGTCACGGTAACCTGATGAATTTCCGCCTGTTCCTGGTTAAAGGGATGCATCCGGTTCACCGCGCCGTCTTCCTGACAGGGGTCATGTCGTATCTGTCAGCGCCGCTGTGGTTTATGTTCCTGGTCCTGTCGACGGCGCTGCAGGTCGTGCATGCGCTTACTGAACCGCAGTACTTCCTGCAACCGCGCCAGCTCTTCCCGGTGTGGCCACAGTGGCGTCCGGAACTGGCCATTGCGCTCTTTGCCTCGACGATGGTGCTGCTGTTCCTGCCGAAACTGCTGAGTATTATCCTGGTCTGGTGTAAAGGGCCCAAAGAGTACGGCGGTTTCTTCCGGGTAACGGCTTCTCTGTTGCTTGAAGTGCTGTTCTCTGTACTGCTGGCGCCGGTACGTATGCTGTTCCACACCGTATTCGTGGTCAGTGCGTTCCTGGGCTGGGAGGTGGTCTGGAATTCGCCGCAGCGTGATGATGACTCCACGCCATGGGGAGAAGCCTTTATGCGCCACGGCTCGCAGCTATTGCTGGGGCTGGTCTGGGCGGTTGGGATGGCCTGGCTGGACTTACGTTTCCTGTTCTGGCTGGCGCCGATTGTCTTCTCGCTTATCCTCTCACCGTTCGTGTCGGTCATCTCCAGCCGCTCGACGATGGGGATGCGTACCAAGCGCTGGAAACTGTTCCTGATCCCGGAAGAGTATTCTCCGCCACAGGTCCTGGTCGATACCGACAGGTATCTGGAGCTGAACCGTAGCCGTTCTCTGGAGCAGGGCTTTATGCATGCGGTGTTCAATCCGTCGTTTAATGCGCTGGCAACCGCCATGGCAACGGCGCGCCACCGTGCAAGTGATATCCTGGAAATCGCCCGCGATCGACATGTTGAACAGGCGCTCAATGAGACACCTGACAAACTGAATCGCGATCGTCGACTAGTATTGCTTAGCGACCCGGTTACGCTGTCGCGCCTGCATTATCGCGTCTGGGCAGCACCGGAGAAGTATCTTTCCTGGGTGAATTACTATCAGGATTTGAAACTCAATCCGCAGGCACTCAAGGCGAAGTAAGCCGCCATAATGGAAAATACCGGCCAGTGTGCCGGTATTTTTTTATCACGAAAAGTGAGGTCTTAATGAGAATACTTGTTGTGGCACTGGTAGCGTGCCTGCTTAGCGGATGCGGCAGTATTATCAGCCGGACGATTCCAGGCCAGGGGCACGGTAATCAGTACTACCCTGGCGTAAAATGGGATGTCCGTGATTCTGCGTGGCGCTACGTGACGGTGCTGGATTTGCCCTTCTCGCTGGTGTTTGACACGCTACTGTTACCCATTGATGCCAATCACGGACCTTACGAGTAATTAGCGCTCGTCCCACTCGTCAGCGGCGGCGCGGCCTTCTTCGGTGTCGAGGGGCGGCTCAAGTTGAAATTCACCTTCGTCCCACTCGTGCAGCGTATTCTCTTCCAGCCACTCCTGACGTATCTCGATTTCATCGAAATTGTCGTCAAACACGCTCTGCGCTGCTTCACCACTCAACATAGGCAGGCACTCACCGTCATCCCCTTCATCGGCGAAGAATTCAGCCTGCCACATGATGTCGCCATCCTGCAGTACGTATTTCTGAATATTGAACTGCTGTACGTTTGCCTCTTCTTCGCTAACTCCTGGATTGTTAGCCAGAAATTCTTCGCGCGCGGCATCAATGGCTTCTTCAAGCGTGGCGTACATGGTCATAGGTTTCTCCCTGTAATTTGACGAAGTGTTCAGGGAAAGAATAGTTGATTATGGGATTTTGCAAATCAGCAGGGTAAAAAATCAGTCATCAGTGTTAAGTGACCGCTGCGGGTTGACCGCGGAGGAAGTGACAGCCACCCGCGCGGGTTTATTTTGCCAGCTCAACCACGAATAAATGGCGTTGAAGAGAACCACCCCGGCGGTGACCAGAAAGACGGTACGAAAACCGTAGCTGGCGGAGACGGCCGCGCCCAGTAAAGGGCCGGTGACGTTACCTATATCGCGGAAAGACTGGTTATAACTGAATATCCGGCCAGCGACCTGGTTGGTGGAGTTATACACCAGCAGCGTTTGCACTGCTGGCAGCAGTGCGCCGTCCGCTGCACCCAGCAAAAAGCGCAGTAAGCCGAGCTGCCAGGGCGCCTGAACCCAGGCCATAGGTATCAGCAGCAGGACAGAGATAACCAGTGCAACAACCAGAATTTTCTCGGGGCCGATTCGATCGCCAAGCCGACCCAGCCGCGGTGCGCTCATTAACGCTGCGACACCCGGCACCGAGGCGATCATGCCGCTGATAAAGGCAATATTGCCGACATTGCCCGCCAGCTCACGAACATACAGCGTGAGGATGGGCGCAATGGAACCGGTGGCAACCTGGATAATCATGGTGGTAATAAACAGACCCAGTACCAGACGCGGATTTTTCAGCGAGGCAAAAACCTCCCTGGCATGGAGCATCTCTTTCTTTGGCACCGGGACAAAATTTTCTCTGATACAGACCAGCGTCAGTAAAAAGCAGAGGAACAGGACAATGGCGGTAATGAAAAAGACCATCCGTAAGCCGTAGGTATCGGCAAGCAGTCCGCCTGCAAGAGGGCCAAGCAGCGCCCCCGCCACGCCGCCCGTTGACAGCGTGCCCATGGCCCAACCACTGCGATTACGCGGCATCTGGGTAGCAATCAAGGCGTTCGCATTGGGAATAAATCCCCCCAGCAGACCGAGCAGGGCTCGCAGAACCAGCAACTGCCAGATGTTTTGCGCAAAGCCCATCAATGCCATCACGCAAGCCATGCCTAGCGCTGAGCGTAAGAGCATAATTTTACGCCCTTTACGGTCGGCAAGCCCACCCCAGAAGGGAGAAGCCATCGCGGAAAACAAAAACGTAATGCTGAAGACCAGGCCAGACCACATGTTGAGGGCGCCATGGCCGGTTACGCCGAGTTGTTCGACGTAGAGGGGCAGAAAAGGCATCACGAGGCTAAAGGCAGCACCGGTTAAGAAACAGCCTATCCAGGCAACGGTGAGATTACGTTTCCAGTTTATGGGAGCAGAAGATGACATGACGTTTCGCATTACGCGCCCGAGCGCGAATTATTGGCAATTGGAATTGATAAGCAAGCTAATTATGCGCCAGCGTGATGATCCCTGCAACGTATATGGGTTTTAAACATGGACAAAAAGGGCGATCCTTTGGGATCGCCCGTAAATTAATAGCGAGAAGGGACGCCCTCAGGGCGCGTTTTGAAGCGACGGTGCATCCACATATACTGTTCAGGCGCCATCAGGATACAGCGCTCAATTACCTTATTCATCCATGCCGCCGTCTCTTCCGCGCTGTCCAGCGGCGGAGACGTTTCGCCTTCGAGCATGATCAGTTCGTAACCTTTACCGTCAGGCTTACGTCGTGGCACAAAAGGGACCAGGCACGCTTTAGACATACGTGCCAGCATCCAGGTACCGGTTGTAGTGGCGGCCTGCTCAACAGCAAAGAGAGGGACAAAGGCGCTGGCGCGAGGGCCATAATCATGGTCGGGTGCATACCAGACGACATCGCCATTTTTTAACGCCCGCACCATGCCTTTCAGATCTTTGCGATCGATCATGGTTTTATTGGAGCGTAAACGTCCCCATGTCTGCAACCAGTCGAGAACGGGGTTATCGTTAGGACGGTAGACGCCAATGCCGGGGATGTTCATACCGAAAACGCGCGCGCCTAACTCCAGCGTCAGAAAATGAATACCAATGAGCAAAATGCCTTTGCCCTGCTGAAAGTGCATCCGCGTATTGTCCATACCGGTCACCTCCACCCAACGCTGTATCCTTTTGTCTGACCAGAACCAGGCCATGCCGGTTTCCATTACGCCCATGCCGACGGACTCGAAGTTCTTAGCAACCATCTGCTGGCGTTCAGCATCGCTCATCTGCGGAAAGCAGAGTTCGAGATTGCGCTGCGCGATGTGAACGCGGCGCTTCATCACTTTTTGTCCCAGATGGCCCAGCGCACAACCCAGGCGGTAAATAACCGGGTAGGGGAGTTGAACGACTAACCATAACAACCCAATACCAGCCCAGAGAAACCAAAAGCGTGGGTGCAGTAATGAAGCGGAAAATTTGGGTAAATGCGTCATGTCTATCCTGTATTACGTAACTATTCCCTAAAGTGTCGCATTTTTTGGTCCTTAACCAAAATAAACGACGCATTGCTCTCTCTTTGAACTATTTATAACCCGAATAAGTGAGATGCTAAAATGTAGCGCAAATTGTGTGGATGTAAATTGTCAGTAATTGCTTTATGATGCGCCGGTTTTTTATTCACTACTGTTTCGCAGGAAAACGTACACCATGCCAGTGTTACACAACCGCATCTCTAACGATGAACTCAAAGCCCGCATGCTTGCAGAAACGGAGCCACGTACCACGGTCTCTTTCTACAAGTACTTCACCATTGTGAACCCGCAAAGCACCCGCGATGCTCTCTACCAGGCATTCACCAAACTGAATGTCTTTGGACGCGTGTATTTAGCACACGAAGGTATCAACGCGCAAATCAGCGTACCTGAAAGCCAGTTGTCCGCTCTGCGTGACTGTTTAGATGCCTTCGATCCTGCCTTAAAGGGTTTACGACTTAACATCGCGATTGACGATGATGGTAAATCATTCTGGGTACTGCGCATGAAAGTGCGCGATCGTATCGTGGCCGATGGTATTGAGGATGAAACCTTTGACGCCAGCAATGTTGGTGATTATCTGCAGGCCGCAGACGTCAATGCGATGCTGGATGATCCCGATGCCGTGTTTATCGACATGCGTAACCACTATGAATATGAAGTGGGCCACTTCGAAGGCGCGCTGGAAATTCCTGCGGACACCTTCCGCGAGCAATTGCCGAAAGCCGTCGAAATGATGCAGGAGCATAAAGACAAAAACATTGTCATGTACTGCACCGGGGGTATTCGCTGCGAGAAGGCCAGCGCATGGATGAAGCACAACGGTTTTAACAAAGTCTCGCACATTGAGGGCGGTATTATTGAGTATGCTCGCCGCGCCCGCGAACAGGGCCTGCCGGTGAGGTTTGTGGGCAAAAACTTTGTCTTCGACGAGCGTATGGGTGAGCGTATTTCCGATGATGTTATCGCGCACTGTCACCAGTGTGGTGCATCCTGTGACAGTCATACCAACTGCCGTAACGATGGCTGTCATCTGCTGTTTATTCAGTGTCCGGCCTGCGCTGAAAAATATCACGGTTGCTGCAGCGAGCAGTGTTGTGAAGAGAGTCAGTTACCGGAAGATGAACAGCGTCGCCGCCGCGCCGGGCGGGAGAATGGCAATAAAATCTTTAATAAATCCCGGGGTCGCCTGAATACGAAACTGGGAATTCCTGACCCGGATTAAGTCTGAGAACTGGCCCGCAAGCGGGCCAGTTTGCACTTATTTTTGCTGTACGCCTTCAACCGAGATAATCAGCTCAACATCTTGTGATGCCGGGCCGAGATCGGTGGTGATACCAAAATCTTTAAGCTTGATCTTGCCACTGGCTTCAAAGCCCGCGCGTTTTCCACCCCATGGGTCGTCTCCCTGACCAATCAGTTTCGCGTCCAGGGTGACCGGTTTGGTCACGCCATTCAGCGTCAGATTGCCGGTAATATCCAGTCCATCTCCGTCTTTCTTCACTTCCGTTGAGGTAAATGTCGCCTGCGGGAATTTCGCCACATTCAGGAATTCGCCACTACGCAGATGTTTATCACGCTCAGCATGGTTTGTGTCCAGGCTATTGGTGTTGATGGTGACATTGACTTTGTCGGATGCCGGATTTGCTTCATCGAAGCTAAAGGTACCGTCGAAATCTTTGAAGGTACCGTACAGCCAGCTGTAACCGAGATGCTGGATACGGAAATTAACGAAGGCGTGTTGCCCCTCTTTATCAATTTTGTAGTCCGCAGCGACCGCGGAACCGGTGGTGAACAGTAATGCAGAGAGGGTCAATCCCAGCAGGCTTTTCTTCATTTTACGCTCCAGAGTCAGGCGACGATTTACCCAGCATGCGCTTGAGTGTGTCGTCTTTATCGATGAAATGGTGTTTAAACGCGGCAAGCCCATGTAGCACCGACAGAATGACGACGCTCCAGGCCAACCAAAGATGAATATCGCCCGCGAGATCCGCTTGTGCCCCGGCGTCCGCAAGCGTCGCGGGAACCTCAAACAGACCAAAGACGCTGATGGGTTTTCCATCCGCCGTGGAAATCAGATAGCCGCTAAAAAGAATGCCGAACAGCAGCAAATAGAGGGCGATATGCGCAACGACGGCGCTGATACGGGTTAGCCGTGAGTAGCTTTTTAAGGCGCCTGGCGGCGGAGAGAGGCGACGCCAGACGAGGCGTATTACCAGCCCCAGCATAAGCAGAATGCCAATGCTCTTGTGTATTTCAGGTGCCTGATGGTACCAGCCATCATAATAACTGAGTGTGACCATCCACAGGCCCAGCGCAAACATACCGTATACCGTTAGGGCCACCAGCCAGTGCAGGGCAACAGAAATAGCGCCATAACGAGATGGAGAATTACGCAATTGCATTTTGCTAACCACGAGAAGAGTAATTGTTAATTCAAAATGGCGTGAGGGAATCAATAAATCAACTTAAAAATAACATTCAATGATAATATTTATCATTGGTCATTTTTTTTGAATTAGAATTGGAAGATATGTTCAGATGATTCGAGTGTATAGGGTGATAATTGTCTCATAACACATTGTTTATGGTGGTTTTCTGCGGGTTGACTTGTTCAAAAAATCTGTATCTAAATTAACCTTCTTTAAAGTAGTGTCAGTAATTGTCAATATTTCATTCTGCCCAAATCACATATATTAAGTCAATTACCGCAATAACAGACCACAGGACGATATACACCATCAGGTGCTCTCGCACGTTATTTACCACAAACTGCAATAATCGACGCATCGCTTCTCCGGCCCCAGAAAAAATAAAGGCGACCATCAGGCCGCCTCGGGATTATCCAGCAAAACGCGCAAGCGAGAAGGGCGTCAAATCAAAATTACTGCGTTCACCCCGGGCAAACTGCGAGGCAATTTCGCCGAGCACGGGCGCAAATTTGAAGCCATGACCGCTCAGACCGGTGACCACCAACATGTCAGGCTGGCCTGGGACGGTGTCGATGATAAAATCCTCATCCGGGGAGTTGTCGTAAGTGCAGGCTGCGCCGTACAGGCAGCCGCCAACACCCGGTAAAAACTGGCGTAAAAAGCCAAAGCACTCCGAACCGTCCGAGGCAATCTTGCCAAAGGGCACGCGTTCGCTGGCATCGGTTATCAACTGCCCGCCGTTGTGCTTACCAATCTTGAGCTCATTCTCGTCAGCAGGAAATCCATAATATTGCGATCCGTCAGGCATTTCGCCGGTGAAAGCCGGGAAGTTGTTTTTCTTACTGTAACGACCATCGGCCTGGAACCAGGCAAAGACTTTACGTACCGGCTGAATCGGCAGGCCTGGCACCAGTGTTGATACCCAGGTGCCAGCGCTTACCAATAATTTGCTGCCGCTGAAGGTGCCTTCCGGTGTCTCAACGGTAACGCCATCATCGACTGAGTGGATGGCCGTGACCGGGCAGTTAAACAGTTGCGCGCAACCTGCTTCCTGTGCCAGACGGATCCAGGTTTTGATGGCCAGTTCACTGCGCACAAAACCGGAGTCCGCTTCAAACAAGCCAATGTAATCATCCGGAACCGTAATTTCAGGCCAGCGTGCCATCAGTGAGGCGGCATCAAGTTTCTCGACCGCGAGGTTCCACTGTTGTGCGCTCTTTGCAACGTTGTTCAGAAATTCGGAGTGGGCGGGGCCAAGATTGATAACCCCGGAGCGCTCAAAAACCGGTTCGCCGCTTTCTGTCGCCAATTGATCCCAGAGTGCCTGTGCGCGAAGCACCAGCGGCACGTAGCGTTCACCTTCACCGTAAGCGTGGCGGATCAATCGTGTATCGCCGTGGTGGCTTCCTTCCTGATGAGGCGGTAAATGCGCATCGGTCATCAGCACCTTTAGCCCGGCGCGCGTCGCATAATAACCGGCAGCAGCCCCAACGGAACCGCTCCCGACGATAATCAGATCGTATTTCATGTTGTTCTCCAGCGAATGCGTAATCAGGAGGGTAAATAACCGGGAGGCGTTATACAAGGCGAGAAATAAATAAGGCACCCGGAGGGTGCCTTTGAGTGAATATTGCGCACTATCGCTAATGCCTGCGATACTCATTTTCCTGGTACTCGCCAGATTCTATTTTGGCGATGCCCGCTTCTAATATAGAGATAAACTGACGGGCAACATCAGTCGTTAACCACAACGTCTGCCCAACTTCAGCGTCCTCGGAAGCGGGTCTGTTTGGGGTCTGGTAATGCAAGCGCAGCATCAGTGCGTCATAGCTGTCCACTGTGCTGATATCCCATCCTACTAAGGGATGGGTCTGGATGACTTCATTATTCTTTTCCATCATAACCCCCGCATGGCGTGTTTAATGACAACGACTTCTGAGGTTCAATGCATGTTTTGTGAAGCCTTTTTAGTATACCTATATTTAACCTGTTAGATCGAATAAATAACACTCTGCAACATTATTTTCAGTAACGTGGATTTTTTTGAATGAAAAGGCGGGGAGTTAAACGTGATTTTTAAGCAGGATACGAAAACAGTAAGAATTTAGCGCAAAAAGAAAACAAAAAAAGCCGGGGCGACCCGGCAAACACAACACAATGAGAATCATTTAATCGCGAATGAACCAGTCATCCGCACTCTCCCAGGTTTCCTGCAAGATTTCACTGATACGATCTTTATCGTCTTTTGCGCCACCCAAAACGGAGAGATTATTAGCGGCGGCATAACGCACCGTAATGGTATTGTCGGTTTCGGGGAAATGGGTATTTAAACGGCGAGATAACTCCCCGGCTAAGGCATCGATAGCGCCTGGCGGAAGTGGTGATGTTTTAGCGATAGTGACTTCAATGCGCATGGCAGCCCCCTGTTGCGATGACTGTATATATATACAGTTAACTTTATCTTTTTACAACAGGGAGCAATAAAAAATTACTGTTTAACCGTCCAGTGTACGGTTTCACCGGCAAGGAAAGGAATCAGCGTATCATCAGTAAGGGCGATGGATTCCATTACCGTCGACGCCTCACGCACCAGCTCAACGTAGCCTTCGTTCACCGGCAGGCCATAGAATCGCGGGCCGTTCAGGGAGCAGAAACCTTCAAAATGCTCAAGGGCATTCATCTCATCAAAGACGGTGGCGTAGCTGGCAAGTGCCGTCGGTGCGTTAAAGCAGCCTGCACAACCGCAGCTCGTCTCTTTGCGGTGGCGGGCATGAGGCGCTGAGTCCGTTCCAAGGAATGCCCGCTCAAAACCACTGGCGACCAGTTCTCGCAGCGCTTGCTGATGAATATTGCGCTTAAGAATGGGCAGGCAGTAGAGGTGCGGGCGTACGCCGCCAACCAGCATATGGTTGCGGTTAAACATCAGATGCTGAGGCGTGATGGTCGCAGCCAGCAGCGCGTTGCCTTCACGCACGTAATCGGCCGCATCTTTGGTGGTGATATGCTCAAACACCACTTTCAGTCCCTGCAAGCGCTGACGCAGCGGCTCCATGACGGTTTCAATAAAGCGGGCTTCGCGATCGAAGATATCGATGTCAGCGTGGGTGACTTCACCGTGAACGAGCAGGGGCATCCCCAGCTTTTCCATACGCTCCAGTACCGGCATGATCGCATCAATGCTGGTAACGCCGTGGCTGGAGTTGGTGGTCGCATTTGCCGGGTACAGTTTTGCTGCCGTGAAGACGTTTTCACGATAACCGCGCTCAATTTCATCGGCGTTCAGGGTATCGGTCAAATAGCAGGTCATCAGAGGGGTGAAATCATGCCCGGCGGGGACGGCGTCCAGAATGCGCTGACGATAGGCGATGGCCGCATCGACGGTAGTCACCGGCGGCGCAAGGTTGGGCATCACAATGGCGCGGGCATAGGTTTCGCTGGTCCAGGGCACCACGGTTTTTAGCATATCGCCGTCGCGTAAATGGACGTGCCAGTCATCTGGTCGGCGGATTTTCAAAACCTGGGTCTGTGCTGTCATGATAGTGCTCCGGCTGGGTGAGAATCAGTCATTATTGGCTGGTTTTTGCCGGGCACTAAGCATAAGCGTAATCGTTTCCGTTTGCATCCTTTTCCTGAAGAAGGATCGCACGTCAGTCGGTGAGAGGAATAACGATTTCACCGGGTTTGACTTCAATACCTTTGGCATATTTCTTCGCCAGCGCTTCCCCTTTGCTGCTGTCTTCACGCAGCACATAGGCCGGGCGTTGGTTAAAATAGTTACTCAGGGACTGATTCAGGTAAGGCATTAACGTTTGCAGCACGGTCTGCATTTTTTGCGGTTCGACCGTGGCATCGACCACTTCCATCTCATGAAGATAAATGGCACCTTTCTCTTTATCAAAGACTGGCAGGGCTTTCATTTTCAGTTTCATGGTCGCTTTTTGATTGCCGAAAAGTGACGTCATATCGAGATTCGCATCACCGGTCAGCGTAATTTTATTCGGCTCTTCCCGACCAATTGCGCTGGCGAGATTGCGCAGAACGATATGGGCATCGGCAACGCCGGGCAGGCCGATATCTTTAGAAAAGTCATTACGCTTCTGTAGCGCCTGATTAATCTCCTGCTCGCTGATGCTGTACTGTGTAAGTTGATTACATCCCACCAGAACGCCGCTCAAAATGAGTGCTGCGGCAAAAATAACTTTCTTCATTGTGATCCTCAAAAGATACCGGGCTGCTGTCCCTGACTGTAGCATCGGCGCATCACCCGGCCGACTCCAGCAGATAAAACTGAAAGCGGAAGCCGCAGCTTCCGCGAAAGGGCATTATATCGCCATTGATGAGAGCAGGTTGATTTGCGTTTGTTTCGCCATATTATCGCGATAATCGGCCACGCGGGTTGGCCAGACGACGCCTGCCACCAGCGTCAGATTACGCAGCAGTGGGAAAAGATGAATATCATCTTCCGACAGTTCGCCATTGAGCGCATTGGGTTGCACGATAAGTTTATCCAGTGCGCGTAAGTCATCGCTGATGTTTTTAATCAGGCCCGGCGAGTGTGCAAGATGGTCGGCAAAATCCCCCAACGCTGCCTCTTTCTTATTGACGAAGTAAGCCCGCGCCTCAGGGGTCGCAAATTCATCAAACCGGGACCTGGCAAAACGTGGAATAAGCAAGCGGTTCACATAGCCGTTCACCTTGCGTAGCCAGGTTTCCAGCGCAGGGTTGGGCTTCCCGGTGAGCAGCGGTTTCCCGTCGAGGTTATCGACATAATGCACAATGTCCATGCTTTCCGGCAGATAGCGGCTGTCATCTTTTTGCAGAATCGGCGCCATTTTCTGACCAATCATCCGGGTGGGTGTGGCTTCGTCATCGCTCAGGAGGACATTGAGCTCAACAGGGATGTTTTTGAGACCGAAAATCATGCGGGCTTTAACGCAATACGGGCAGTGATCGTAAATATAAAGTTTCACGCTTCTCCTCCATAGTGGTGGGTCATCACCAAAAAGTATGGAGGAGAATAAAAGTGCTGGCAAATCAGGCCTCGGGTTCGAGGAGTGCCGGGTGTGCGCGCCGATAGCCAAATTGCCAGAGCAGGGCAAAGAAAGTGATAAGCCCGATAAGTGCGAGCATCATCCACGGCAGCTCGGGTTGATTAAAGGCTTTTCCTGCGTCAAACAGCCAGCCACCGCCGGCATAGCCGAGGGCTCCGCCCAGCGCGAGACCTAAACGACTAAAGCCCATATAGCTGCCTCGTGCCCGGGCATCTGCGAGGGCGGCGCTCAGGGTTTCACGTGCAGGTTCCGCAATGATCGACCCGATATAAAACGTGCAGATTAGAGTAAAGATTTGTTGCAGGTTACTGACCAACCCCATCGGCAACAGGCTGAACGTCATAAACAGTAATCCGGCCATGAGCCGCTGCTCAAGGCGAAAACGTTTTTCACTCCAGCGTGCGATGGGATAAAGCAGCGTCAACGATAAACAGGCCTCAATGGCGTACATCCATTTCACCGGCGCCGGGGAACCGGCGATATCATTGACCATAATCGGCAGCATTAACATCACCTGCACCGCCAGCATGTAATAGCCGGTCAGCGTTAATACATAGGTGACGAACTTTTTATCACGCCATACGCGGTTTAACCCTTCACGCATCGGGGTTTTTACCGTCGACAGCTTCCATGCAGGAAGTAACCAGGCGTTAAAAGCGGCACAGAGTACAAAGACAGCGGCACCGACTGCGCACACCAGACGAAAATCATATTGCAGCAACCAACTGCCAATCAGCGCACCGATAACGGCTCCCGCGCTGTCCTGCATCATCAACAGGGAGAAAAAGCGTCCGCGATGCTGAGGGCGGATCAGTTTGACAACCAACGCCGTACGCGGCGGGTCGAACAGCGTGCCGCCCAGCCCGGAAATAATGCAGGAGACCCACAGCACCCATGGCTCATGGGCAATAGCCATGGTGGCAAACCCTGCCGCCCGCAGCAGCATGCCGGTGTCGATCATCGGTTTGGCGCCGAAGCGATAGGCAATTGCGCCGCCGAACACCCCCAGCCCCTGCTGAACAAACTGGCGCACACCCAGCGCAATGCCGACCATCAGCGCCGCCCAGCCCAACTGATCGACAACGCGAATTGAAATTAGCGGAAAAACGACAAAAAAGCCGAGCACAACCAGCATGTTATCAACGAGCAGGAAGTATTTGCCCAGACGGCGTGCGTGTGAGATACGGGACATTTCCCCTCCAGGGAAATATACCCGTCATACTTCAAGTTGCCGGTGCGTTGACATGACTCGGCCCATGGCCTCGCCCCTTTGGGGCCAGCGCTCACCCCTGTCACTTACTGGAGTAAGCGCCTGGGGATTCGCTGCGTCGCCGCCTTCCTGCAACTCGAATTATTTAGGGTATAAAGATGATGAGCGCGCTAATATTCTGCGGCCTCGCCCGGTTTTTTCCCACAGCGCAGGCGACAATATTTTTTTATCAAAAAGGTGCTTTGATAGAGAGTTCTCATCGAAAAATGTGAAAAGCGATCAAAATGGTATGTCACTGTTTTCACAGAAGGCACAGGCGCAGGTATAGTAAAGCTAACAGGCAGAGCAGAAGCGACGGGAAGGAGTGGTAACGATGTTTGGCTATCGCAGTAA
>DFPL01000005.1 GCA_002377245.1 Enterobacteriaceae bacterium UBA3516 | reverse complement strand
ACATTAAACCCACCTGGCAGTTATGGTACGACCGCATTATTCCTGAGGACCGGGCCGAGACCGAACGTGTCATCCGCGATTCGCTGGTTGCGCGTATCGCCTTCAAGCTGGAATTTCGCATTAACGTGAAAGAGGGCGTGCGCCATATTCGTACCCTTGCAAACCGGGTACTGAACCGCAACGGCGAAGTTGAGCGCTTACTCGGCGTGAATATGGACATGACCGAAGTGAAGCAGTTGAACGAGGCGCTGTTCCAGGAAAAAGAGCGCCTGCATATCACTCTTGATTCCATCGGTGAAGCCGTGCTGTGCACCGACGTCAACCTCAATGTCACCTTTATGAACCCCGTGGCGGAGAAGATGAGCGGCTGGTCGCAGGATAAGGCGTTGGGGCAGCCGCTGTTGACGGTGCTGCGTATCACCTTTGGCGACCACGGTCCTGCCATGGAGAACATCCACAGCGGAGATATGTCCCGCTCGGCGATTGAGCAGGATGTGGTACTGCACTGCCGGACGGGAGGCAGCTACGATATTCATTACAGCGTGACGCCATTAAGCACGCTTGATGGGCAGAATATCGGCTCGGTACTGGTTATTCAGGACGTCACCGAATCGCGCAAAATGCTGCGCCAGCTTAGCTACAGCGCCTCTCACGATGCCTTAACGCATCTCGCTAACCGGGTGAATTTCGAAACCCATCTCAAGCGCTTGCTACAAACCGTACAGGAACTGCATCAACGCCACGCGCTGGTGTTTATCGACCTCGACCGCTTTAAGGCCGTGAACGATACCGCCGGGCATGCTGCGGGCGATGCGCTGCTGCGTGAAATTTCATCCCTGATGCTGAGTATGCTGCGTTCAACCGATGTGCTGGCCCGTCTCGGCGGCGATGAGTTTGGTCTGCTGCTGCCGGACTGTAATGTAGAAAGCGCGCGCTATATATCAGGCCGTATCGTTCAGGCTATTAATGACTACCACTTTATGTGGGAAGGCCGTATGCACCGCATCGGGGCCAGTGCGGGGATCACCATCATTGACGAAACCAACCATCAGGGTTCGGAAGTCATGTCTCAGGCCGATATCGCCTGCTACGCCTCGAAGAATAACGGCCGTGGCATGGTGACGGTATACGAACCGCAGCAAGGGTCCCTGCACCACGGACGCAGCATGATGTCGCTGGAAGAACAGTGGCGGATGATAAAAGACAACCACCTGTTGATGATTGCCCGTGGCGTCGCCTCCCCTCGCGTGCCCGAAGCCTGCAATTTCTGGCTGCTGACGCTGCGACTGTGGACCAGTGAAGGCGAAGTAATGGAAGAAAATGCCTTCCGCGCCAGCCTCAATGAGCCGGAACTCATTCGCGCACTCGATCGCCGCGTGTTCCATGAATTCTTCCGTAATCATGCCACAGCCGTCGCGAGTAAAGGGCTGGGCGTCGCCCTCCCCCTCTCCCCGGCCGGGCTATCAAATAGCCAACTGGTTGATGAAATCCTTGATTTACTGGAACACGGCCCACTTCCGGGCCGCCTTCTGCATCTGATGATTCAGGCTGACGTGCTGATGCGGGAAGGTAAGGCCATTAACGATAACCTGAAAAAACTGCGCCATGCGGGCTGCCGTATCATCCTGAGCCACATTGGTCATGACCTGGAAATCTTTAATCAGCTGACACCGCATACCGCAGATTACATTTTGCTGGAGCAGGATTTGGTGAATAACGTGCATGGCAACCTGATGGATGAAATGATGGTGACAATCATTCAGGGCCATGCCCAGCGCCTGGGGCTGAAAAGCATCGCCGGGCCGACGAATCAACCGCTGATGATGGATACCCTGTCGGGTATCGGTATCGATCTCATCTTTGGCGACACTATTTCCCAGCCACAGCCGCTGGATATGATGCTCAGCACCAGCTATTTCGCCATCAATTAATGCTGTCGGGTTGCCAGCCGTCGGTGTACCAGATGTGTAAGAGGGCATACGACCGCCAGGGCTGCCAGCGTTCAGCGTAACGGCGGGTTTGTGCAGGCGTCATCCCCGCAAAGCGCTGTTTAATCAGATAATCATCCGCCAGAAACACATCCTTCGCCTGCCAGCCGCGCAGCGCAAAATAATTTGCCGTCCAGCGCCCAATCCCCGGAAAGGTGATCAAGGTTTTGACGCCCTGTTCAACATCGGCAGGAGGCGTGAGGGGAAAGATTCCGTCCAGGACGGCGCGGGCGAGGAAGATAAGCGCCTCCGCGCGCTTGACGGGCATGCCTAACGCCTTGAGTGCTAACGGATCGGCCACCGCCAGTTGTGCAGGCGTGGGGAACAACACAAACTGCGCATCAAACCGCTCGCCACACAGTGCCACGACACGGGAGGTAAGCTTCGCGGCCATCGCCACACTGACCAGTTGCCCTAAAATCGCCCGCACGGCTTGCTCAAAAGGGTCCATGCAGCCGGGCAGACGCAGACCAGGCCGGGCGGCGCCTAACTCACCCAGAGCTTCAGTGACCACCTGAGGATTACAGTTCAGGTCAAACAGGTTACTGACGTGCTGCAAACAGCGATCGGCGACGGGTAGCAGGCCGTCGCTCATCGTCACCTGCATGACCCCCGTGGCTTCATCCGGTTGGGCAGTGATGATCCCGCGATGCTCACCCAGCGCGAACGAGCGGGTGTAGCTCGTCTCACTGATGATTTCAACGCCTGCGACCGCACGCGCCTGCAAGAAACCTAACATCCACGGCCAGTCATACGGCGGTTGCCAGTGCAGTCTGTACATAGGGACTCCTGTTATATCGACCCATGAGCATATAACGGTTTGTGAATTTCTGCTTTGCTTTGATATTCCAGTTGTTCTGCTTTGCGCATTCCGTTAAAGTCGCCCCCCTTCTTCACCGGCATGGGGATTCAACGTGTTTGTAGGCTTTGATTACGGTACCGCCAACTGTTCAATTGCGGTGATGCAGGACGGTAAACCGTCGCTGCTGAAAATGGAAAACAACAGCACCTTGCTGCCGTCGATGCTGTGCGCGCCGACGCGTGAAGCGGTAAGCGAATGGCTCTATCGTCATCATGAGGTGCCGGCAACAGGTGCGGAAACGCAGGCATTGTTACGCCGTGCCGTCAGCTTTAACCGCGAAGAAGATATTGATGTGCAGGCAGCCAGCGTTCAGTTTGGCCTGAGTTCTCTGCGCCAGTATGTGGAAGATCCGGAAGAAGTATACTTCGTCAAATCCCCGAAATCCTTCCTCGGTGCCAGCGGTTTAAAACCTCAGCAAATCGCTCTGTTTGAAGATCTGGTGTGCGCCATGATGCTGCACATCCGCAAGCAGGCGGAATCGCAGTTGCCAGAGGCGATTGATCAGGCGGTGATTGGTCGCCCGATTAACTTCCAGGGCCTTGGCGGCACCGATGCTAACGCTCAGGCGCAGGGTATCCTTGAGCGCGCCGCCAAACGTGCCGGTTTCCGTGACGTGGTGTTCCAGTACGAGCCGGTCGCGGCAGGCCTGGACTTCGAAGCCACCCTGCAGGAAGAAAAGCGCGTGCTGGTCGTCGACATCGGCGGCGGCACCACCGACTGTTCCCTGCTGCTGATGGGGCCGAAGTGGCACGATCGCCTCGATCGCGAAAACAGCCTGTTAGGACACAGCGGTTGCCGTGTGGGCGGTAACGATTTAGACATCGCGCTGGCATTCAAAAACCTGATGCCGCTGCTGGGCATGGGCGGGCAAACGGAAAAAGGCATTGCCCTGCCGGTTCTGCCCTGGTGGAATGCGATTGCCATTAACGACGTTCCGGCCCAAACCGACTTTTACAGTACCGCCAATGGCCGCCAGCTGAACGATATGCTGCGCGATGCCCGTGATACGGACAAAGTGGCACTGTTGTTGAAAGTCTGGAAGCAGCGTCTGGGTTACCGCCTGGTGCGCAGCGCGGAAGAGAGCAAAATCGCCCTCTCCGGGCAGGCGCAAACGCAGGCACAGCTGCCGTTCATCAGTGAGTCGCTTTCCACGGACATCGATCAGTTGGGACTGGAAGCCGCGCTGGATCAACCCCTGCGTCGCATTCTGGAGCAGGTACAACTGGCGCTCGACAACAGCGAAGCCACACCGGAGGTCATTTACCTCACCGGCGGTAGCGCACGTTCGCCGATCATAAAGAAAGCACTGGCGCAGGCGTTACCAGGCATTCCGATTGCTGGCGGCGATGACTTTGGATCGGTAACGGCCGGTCTGGCCCGCTGGGCGCAGGTGGTATTTCGTTAAGAGTTGTAACTAAGAAACCAGCATAATAAAGGGACCTGTTATGCTGGTTGCGAATGATATACCCGTCATACTTCAAGTTGCATGTGCGTTGGCTGTCCTCGCTCACCCCAGTCACTTACTTCAGTAAGCTCCTGGGGACTCGCTGCGTTGCCGCCTGCCTGCAACTCGAATTATTTAGGGTATAAAGCCCATAACGGCTATATTTTATTCATCACCTTCCTCAAAGATATAAAAAATCCCGTTACAGTTTATTTATAATTATCTTATTTTAATGCGATATAACCGTAGCGACTTTTCGGCAGAAACAATTTCTCTTTTATTGCCACGGCTGTGCTATTTTTTTGCCAATTGAACCCACCTACTTTAATCAAATTTCATTCATTTAACACATCGCTTTATTCATCTCTTGAATAAATAGTGATGCAAGCAAGGATGCCCATGTTGAAAAAAACGTCCATTATAATTATCAGTGCGCTGCTGTATCTTTCCTCCCCAACATCCTGGGCCAGTTGCGCATTTGAAAATGAAGCGGGCTATATTACATCGATGAAATCGTTGACCATGCCTATTACTCGTGTCATTTCAGTGCCGCCTGATGTCCCCGTGGGAAATGAAATCTACAGATTAAGAATTACACTTACCGATCAGGGGGGGATTTATGTGGCTTGTACCAGCCCTGGCCAGTTTTATTTAGGTTTTAAATACGCTACCACGCCTTTACTCCCCACTGCCTACAGTAATACCGTCTATGAAACAGGCATACCGGGAATAGGCGTAAAATTTGTACGAGACAATAATGCTGCTGACTTTCCTACAACGCTGTCATCTGCAGGTTGTCCGGCTAGCCTAGGCTGCTTTTATGGAAGTGGATGGAATGCCAACAGCCGACTTGTATTTATAAAAACCGCCAGCACCGTTACGGGCGGTGTTATTGACGCGAGTCAACTCCCGACGGCGCTGTATTCATTTGGCCAAAGCGGTAACATGCTTGATGTGTATAAAATCACGCTGACCGGCAGCTTACAGATCAATACACCCACCTGTGATATCAGTACCGTCAGTCAAGCCATGACGGTGAATATGGGCAATTATCATATTTCCGCATTCTCAGGAAAAGGGTCAGCGACCGGGTGGAAAAATGCCAGTATTCAGTTAGCCAACTGCGGTCAGTTTTACGGCAATGTCACGAGCGGATATACCGGAGGAACATTTAATGGTACAACCACCTCAACAGCAGGGACTCGCAACAACTTTCTTTCCGTCACCTTGTATCCACAAAACGGGACCCGCAGCACGACCGATGCGGCCAATGGCATTATGAAAATTGACGATGGAACGCCTGGCGCCACCGGTGTTGGTATTCAACTTTCCTCTAGCGAAAGCACCAGTGGCCTGATAGATTTAACTACCGGCATCACCCAAATCTTACCCAAAGATGGTACGCGTAATATTACCGTCCCGCTCTACGCGCGCTATATCCAGACCGAAAACAGTGTCACCGCCGGGAAGGCTAATGGTCGACTGGAATACGTCATTACTTATCAATAATACAAATAAATATAGCGCATATTATAATGTCCAAAACTCCCTCACGGGCAACGCAATACAGGGCTTTGATCACACCCTAAGCCCTAACAAAAAATTACAATTAATTTCGCCGTAAACATTCACAAAAACACTATAATTAAAGCCGGATTTTGAAGAAACAATTTCATTTCTAGCCCATCCCATGATATTTTTCACATCCAACTTCACTTCACCCATTAATATATTCATGCAATAAATACACACAACAATAATATTAATCTGGATTATGTTTTATTAAAAATGCACAAGGAAGATATATGAAAAATCATGGAAAATTATGGCTATTGATTGCCGCCTCGACTTTACTTTTTTTTTCTCATCCTGGCCGGGCGTCCTGTTCATTCGACCCCTGGTCTGGCTTTATCTCCTCCGTACAACATTTTACCATGCCGCTGACAGGCACCATCTCAGTGCCCCCTGACACCCCGGTCGGGAAAGTGATTTATCAGCAAAATATTTCTTTAGCCGGACAGAAGGGATTCTATGTTAATTGTACCAGCGCAGGACAATACTTTTGGGGCTATGGCTACCAAAGCACCCCACTGCTGCCCTCCAATTACAGTAGCATAGTCTACCAGACCGGTGTGCCGGGGATCGGAGTCAAATTTGTTCGCACCGATGATGCGAAAAATTTTCCTTTGACGACGGCTATACCAGCTTGCGGTATGGGTACAAACTGTGGCTATAATACTGGCGACTCATGGGATTCCAACAGCAAACTGGTGCTGATAAAAACGGATAACGCTATTTCATCCGGCACGGTGAAAGGCAGCGACCTCCCCACCGCGCTTTACTCCTTCGGACAGAGCGACAGTATGCTCAGCGTATATGAGATCTCGCTTTCCGGCAGCCTGCAAATTACTTCACCCACATGCAACATTTCTCCAACCAGCCAGTCGATGACGGTCAGTATGGGTAAATATGACATTGCAGTCTTCACCAGCAAGGGGGCGGCAACTGAGTGGAAAAACGCCAGCATCCA
>DFPL01000357.1 GCA_002377245.1 Enterobacteriaceae bacterium UBA3516 | reverse complement strand
AACATCATCCACGCCACGCCGGCGACATACAGGCAGAATGCCCAGAACTTGCGGTTACGTAACAGCGCGTAGACATCTGCCGGTACAATCTTCTCTTTGGTTAACACGTCACTGGCGTTAGCCGCATTAACGTTCACTTTCAGGCTCAGCAGCACAATGAACATCACCACGGATGCGACGCTGCCCATAATGAAGTTCCACGACGGAGAGATGTTAAACAGCAGGCCGGAGAAAGAGGACGCCACCGCCCAGCCCAGCGATCCCCACATGCGAATCTGCCCAAACTCCATACTGTTTAAACGGCTGTAGCGGTCGCTGTAAGATTCACATGCTGCCACACCGGCATACCAGGCAAAGCTTAAATAAATCGCGCCGACAATAATCCCGAGCATAGTGTTTGAGAGTAATAACGGCTGGTACACATAAATAAAGAACGGGGCCATTAATGCTGACATTAATACGACAAAATAGAGCAGATATTTACTCATGCCGATTTTATCGAGAATATAGCCATATATCGGTTTCAGGATAACCGAGAATATTCCGTTGACGGCAAACACTGTACCAATAACGGTGCCACTCAGGTTAGCTTTTTGCCCAAGCCAGATAGCTAATAAGCCAATACTGGCTGACCAGGTAAAAAAGTAGAGAAAGATAAAGGAACTGATTTTGTAATATTCAGTCCGGGTATTGATGGCTGATTTTTCCATACTATCCTCGACAAATCGTGTAGCGTTCAGAGATTGCGAATGGCGATAATATTTCTGTTATTTTTCTGGCGGCGCAGATTAATGCGCGAGTGTTATTATTGTATTGTGCTCTTTACTCTTCACCCGCAGACATTCGGGCTCAATCGTTAATTCCGGTACAGCAGAATAAAAATCATTTGGGCTTAAACTTGCCTGCACTGCGCAGGCCAACCAGTGTTCCCCGGCTGGCAGAATGTGATGTAGCATGGGGATGGCCGCACACTCAGCAAACATGATGCTGCTATTGGGTGGCGTTACCACGCAATCGGCCTCGCGCTGCTGGTGGGATGAAAGATCGACAATCGCACTCACCCCATTTTCAGCCGCCACCAGACAGCCTTTGAACCTGCCCTGCATCAGCGGCTGGGGCTCTGCTTTCATGACCGCAAAACCGCCCTCCACGCTGTGCAGTTCACGCGCCGTTTGGATGCGGTGTACCCGCAGATGCCACTCCCCGCAGGGGATAAGCCAGGTACTTACCTGCACATCGCGCCACGGCGACCAGCGAGAGAAGATGTGATCCTCCTGCACCACCACCTCGTCACACGCCCGACGCCCACGAAAATAGTCGTCTCCCTCACTCAGCAGCAGCATGGAATCACATGCCGCATGTTTAATACCGTAGCGTCCACGCTCAATGGTGAAACCAAACCGGCTGGAGTAGGCAAATTTGGTGTATTTCGCCTCGGTATTCACATAATTGTTCAGCTCCAGTTGCCCGGACGTCAGCATATAAACGTGCCGTGCATCTGCCGTGTGCACCAGAATTTGCTGGGCATGGGGAATAGCGCGTGGCGACGCCAGGGTCGGCAACGGTGCCTCCTCGGCCTGCCAGAAACGATGGCTCTCCGGCAGGGCCAGAATCAGGAACACTTTCAACGCCCAATAAGGCGAGCCCGGTGAGTTGTAGTCCTCGCACATTGCCAGATTGGGGTAGGCGAACCCGAGCGTCAGAATCCCGTCACGATCGAAAATCGGCTGTGACAGCCACCAGCGAAGATGACGTAAAATAAGGCCCTTCACGATGCCAGGATTAAGCACCGGCAGCTCAGACCAGGCTACCGCGCTCCAGAAGGCCACCATCGCAAAGCGATAGGTCAGGCTGCGCCCAAAGGGGATGGATTCGCCCCCGGCGGCGGACATATAAATGAAATCCTCAGCAAACAGCACCGCGCGTTCACGCAGAATGCGGGCCCTTTCCGGGTCATCTTTGCCGTTGAGGGTAGCGTAAATCAGGCCGTAAAAATGAAAGGCCATGGAGATGTAATAGTCTTTAGGGCGGCCAGGACCGTCCGAGTACCAGCCTTCCCCCAGATAGTAGGCTTCCATGAGGGTAAAACGATGGTCAATGGCCTGCTGATCCCAGGGCAGCCCGGCGCGCTTAAAGCCCAATTGCACCAGGATCGCGAAATAATTCCAGTTGCTGTCCGGCATCCGGGCCTCGGTGATTTGGTTCAGCCAGCGGTGCAGGTTGTCACGTTCACGGGCGCTAAAACCGGTGAGACTTTCTTCCTGAAGTAATGCCAGCCCCAGCCCCCAGGCTGCCATCTCCACCAGTCGCTGATCGTACGGGCCAGTGTCCCCCCAGTAACCGTCACTTTCAGGACAGGTCCCCTGCTTAAGCGCAGCGATGTATTTATCGGCCAGAGCCGTCGACTCGCCACCGGCCAACAGGGGGAATATGCCCCACATCGCCCGCGATAATCCTTCCATCTCCGCAATTTCCGCCCCGTAGTGCGCACAGGTATCGCCGAGCGAAAACCCTGCACTGCCCGCCGGAAACTGGTTGTCCAGCGCATTCAGCATCCTCGTCAGCGCCGCCACGACATCCTGGCGGGAAGACAATGAAATTGATTTTTTTCCTTTGGACATCGGCATCGGTTCGCTCCCCTGTTAAGTGGCTAAAGGATAGTGAATCGCCCCTGGGCAGAAATGTTACCCCGGTCACACTGATGAGCTTTGTTTAAACCCGCTGTTGAGGAAATTTAAAATGGTGGTTTATAACGGTGGCTAACGGCATAAAAATTGAGATCTATTGCACCATGCGCGACAACGGCCATGCAGAACGTCTTGAGCTGATTACCCTCAACGATGCGGTGGTATCGTTCAGTCGCCTGTTTGCTAATACGGTTCGCTATCATCACTGGCATCAATGTCTCGAAGTGCTTTATGTCGAGGAAGGCTTTGGCGTGGTGATTGTTGATAATCGCCAGTACACCATGCGCCCTGGCAGGCTCTTTTTCTTCCCCCCCTTTACGCTGCATAAAGTGATGGTCGATGAGCAGGTGCAGGACAGCTATCGGCGGACCATTATCCATGTCGATCATCATGCGGTGCTGAAGCTGTTGCGGGATTTCCCGCACAACCAGCGGCGCTTACAGCGGCTATCAGCACGCAGCGGTGCGGCAGTGGTCATGGACGCGGCGGCCATTCATTCGCATATCGATCACCTGTTTAGCGACTATGCCCGAATGGCAATGCAGGCACGCCTGACCGCAGAACAGGTGGCCTGCCTGCTCCTGACGCTACTCAATATGCTCCCGGAAGAGCAGGAAAAATTGCCGGAAGCACAGACTGGCGTCGCCACCCCGGTGATGTTCTGGCTGGAGGAGAATTATCAGCACAAATTCAGTCTGGATAAGCTGGCAGACGATTTGGGAAAATCGCGCAGTTATGTCTCAAGGCGCTTTCACTTTGAAACCGGCGAGCCGATTCATCAGTATTTAAACACCCTGCGGATGCGTAAAGCCTGCGAATTATTGTTGCACAGTACGCGCAGTATCAGTGATATCGCCAGGGAAAGCGGCTTCTCCGATGTCACTTATTTTATCAGCGCTTTTAAAAAAGGGATTGGCGAGACACCGCTGCGCTATCGTAAGAATCACACCCCGGCCAGTTGACATCCGCCCGGTCAGCCCTGTGGCATGGCCAGGCTTGTCAGGTTCCGCAGCGCTTTACCAGCCGCAGACGTTGGTCTCTTCGTCTGATTCATAGCCGCGAACGATATTAATCAGATCCTTAACGGCATCGGCGGCAAAGGTGGGATCGCTGAGGTTGGCCAGCGTTAACCTGTCTTTGTCGACAGAAACCCCGTTATTGTTGTTAGTCACGGTCAGCACAAAGCCTTGTTCACTTTCACTTTTATCCGCCAGCTGTGCGACCAGTTCATTAACAGCCCCAGCGGCAACGTCTGGCACATACAGCGCCATCGGTTTCAGCCAGATTTTTTCATGGGTTTCGCTGCTGCCGCGGTGGGTTACCGCTAAGGTATAACCCTGGTTTTCAGTGGTCATCTTTCCTCCCTTAACCTTCAATCAAAATTTGGGGATCAACCCAGAAATCAACGTTAAACACCGTATCTTCCGTTAACGCTTCAATACGATGCCAGACCTCTGCCGGGAAAACGCCGAATTGCCCGGCTTCGATGGTTAATGTGTCGACAGGCTCCGGGCTGGTCTCGTCGGCATAACCGTAGTAACGGATGGTGCCCTGCATGACGCTCAGGCGGGGGTAAACACCCTGTCGCGTGCCCGCATCCAGATGGCGCTGCCAGATAGAGGCGGGTGCTGTTTCATTTGTCCATAAAGGTGTGGTGCGGACGTGAACATAATTCGTTGGTATAACAATGCGTTCCATGTTTCATCCTCGTAGGATTGAGTGTCGGGAGAAACGTTATATTGCATATAAAATACGCTTTTAAGCGGCGGATGTGAATGTTAAAAGGCCGGGTACAACATGAGGGGTAGAGAGGGGGTAGACAGGCGTAAATCTGAAGTCAGAAGCGCGTGCTGGCGACAGCGTATCGCCAGCACGAGGGGAAATTTAACGTTTTTGCAAGGCTTCCCACAGCCCGAGGAGATAGGTCACGCCCAGTGCGCGGTCATATAAACCGTAGCCCGGTCGACCGGTTTCTCCCCAGATGAAACGACCGTGATCCGGGCGAATATAGCCATCAAAACCGTTGTCATGCAGCGACTGCATCACTTTGTACATGTCCAGAGAACCGTATTGCGACGGGTGCGCACACTCATAAAAATCTTTATCTTTAATTAACTTAATGTTGCGTACGTGCGCAAAATGGATGCGCTTGCGGCGGCTAAACTCCGCCAGGATCTCATAGACATTATTATCAGGATCTTCGGCAATCGATCCGGTGCAGAGGGTGATGCCATTGGCTTCAGAATCCACGGCGTTACACAGCCAGTCCAGATCCTGACGATTTTTTACCACACGCGGCAGACCGAAAATGGAGTACGGCGGATCGTCCGGATGAATCGCCATTTTGACGCCGACTTCTTCACAGACAGGAATAATAGCCTTCAGGAAGTAGACCAGGTTTTCGCGCAGCTTCTCATCGTCCACATCTTTGTAGCTGGCAAACAGCTCTTGCACCTGTGCCAGCCGCTCAGGCTCCCAGCCCGGCAGCGCAAAACCGTTTGAATTACTCAGTACTTCGCTGACCACTTCTTCGAGGCTTTTATCGATATCTTTCTTTTCAAAGGCCATGGTCAGCGAACCGTCCGGCAGAACATAGTTCATGTCGGTCTTCATCCAGTCAAAAACCGGCATGAAGTTGTAGCAGATGACCTTTACCCCAAAGCGGGCCAGGTTACGTATGGTTTGCTTGTAGTTTTCGATATAACGTTCGCGGCTCGGCAGACCAATTTTGATGTCATCATGAATATTAACGCTTTCAATGACTTCCATCTTAAGCCCGGCAGCATGTGCCTGGCCAACCAGCGCTTCAATTTTCTCAACCGGCCATAACTCTCCGACGGGCACATCATAAAGCGCACCCACAACCCCTTCCACGCCAGGAACCTGACGGATGTACTCAAGAGAGACCTTGTCCTCTTTCGGCCCAAACCACCGCATTGTCATCTGCATACAACAACCTCGATTCGAATTTGTTAACAACATCTACCATACTAGTAGTTACTAACGATTACAGTAAAACTGCGAGCCAGATTAATCAATATATTTCTTAAACAAATAATCATAGGTAAATGAAATGATATGAATGTTAAATATCAGTTAATTAAAAAAAAGCATTTATCAATAAGACACAATATTAAATTTTGACCATCCTCACATTATTAAAAATCAATCTTGTATGGTAGTAGACTGTAAAATTTATAGGTATACCGTAAAAACGGTAACGTTATTCCATTCATTCAAAAATTGCATACCAAAAATTCAGGAGCACGTCGAAGATGTCACTGATAAATGACGACTTTATGCTTACCAGCAAAGCGGGACAAACGCTTTACAGACGCTACGCGAAGAATCAACCGATAATTGATTATCATTGTCATCTGGAAGCTAAAGACATTTTTGAGAATAAACCCTTTCGTGATATCACCCAGCTTTGGCTTGAGGGTGACCACTACAAATGGCGCGCCATGCGCGCAAATGGTATTCATGAAAAATATATAACCGGGGCGGCTTCATCCGAAGAGAAATTTGAAGCATGGGCGAAAACCGTTGAATCGAGCTTTGGTAATCCGTTATATCACTGGACGCATCTTGAGCTTGCCGCCTATTTCGACATTCATTATCCCCTTAGTCATAAAAACTGGCGAGAGGTCATGACGGCTTGTAATAAAAAATTAGCCAGTCAAGATTTTCTTCCCAGAGCATTAATAACACGGTCACATGTTGAAGTGATCTGTACCACCGACAAACCTCTGGATGATTTAAAATATCATCAGCTTCTGCAGCAGGAAGAGGGGTTTAAAACCAAAGTCCTTCCCACCTTTCGCCCGGATGAACTTTTCGAAGCGAACCCGACACGCTTTTGTCAATTCATCTCCGAGCTTAGTCAAGCCACTGACATCACTGTCACCGATCTGGCGTCATTTATAAACGCCATCGGCCTGCGCATTGACTACTTCCATCACGTTGGCTGCCGCATTTCGGATCACGGCCCGCTGGAAGTGGCCTACCGCCCGGTAACTGACGAGCAGGCTACTGCCTTATTTGCCGCCAGACTGTCAGAGCGCGAACTGACGCAGACGGAAATGCAGGCATGGAACAGCCTGATATTTGTCAGACTTGCCGCCCTGTACAAGCAAAAAGAGTGGGCCATGCAAATTCATTTTGGCGCTATCCGTAATAATAATGCGCGCCAGTATCATGCCGTCGGCATTAATAGTGGATTTGATTCTATTGCCGATCAGGAAAACCTCGCAACCAATCTTAATGCGTTGCTCAATGCGATGATGGAAAATAATGGATTGCCAAAAACCATTATTTACAACCTCAACGCAAGCTATAACGATATTGTGGCTTCCGCCCTGGCTAATTTCCAGAACGGTGACGAAGGTATTAAATCGCCGATGCAATTTGGCTCCGGTTGGTGGTTTAACGACACTTACCGCGGCATGGTTAACCAACTGAATACACTCGCCGATCAGGGATTATTAGCTAATTTCATCGGCATGCTAACCGACTCCCGCAGCTTCGTCTCTTATACCCGCCATGATTATTTCAGACGCATTCTTTGCAACCTGATTGGCGGCTGGGTCGACCGCGGAGAGGTGCCTGAAGATATGGATATACTAGCCAATATGGTGAAAGGGATTTGTGTCGATAACGCCCGCGCTTATTTCAAATTTTAATTTATCCAGTCACGAGATAAAATATGAAGCGTTCAGAAAGAAAAATCACCATCCCCGTCAGCATTGGTTATGGCCTGACGGATATTATGGGAGGCGGCGCCTTTACGGTTATTGGCGCATGGCTCTTATTCTATTACACCACCTTTGTGGGTTTATCCCCGCTTGAAGCCGCCTCCATCGTTGCCATCGCGCGAATCGTGGATGCCATTATCAGCCTGTTTATGGGCTCGTTTACCGATCATTTTTATAAAAATCCCCTTGGTAAGAAATTCGGCCGCCGCCGCTTTTTCTTGCTGATCGGCTCACCGCTGATGCTGGTTTATGCCCTGCTTTGGCTCAATGGCATGAACTATTGGTTCTACTTAAGCGTGTACCTCGCATTTGAAATTATTGCGGCAATGGTACTCATTCCGTGGGAAACGCTGCCTTCAGAGATGACCAAAGATTTCAATTCACGCACCAAGCTCTCAACCGGACGCATGTTTCTCTCCGCCACCGGTACTTTTCTCGCCACCTTTATCCCTGGGCTGCTGATTGGTTACCTGGGTGAAAAGAGCGCGGAAGCCTATCTGATCAACGGCATTGTTTTCGCCGTGGCCTTTATGGTTTGTGTACTGATTTCCTGGAAAGTGACCTGGGAACGCGAATTAACCCCTGAAATGCTCGCCGAACTGGAAAGCGATCGCGCAGCCTCACGGGTGAATGTTCTGGGACTCATCAAAGAGTATCTGTCGACGCTGAAAGTCCGCGCCTTTCGTAAACATCTGGCTATCTATCTGCTCTCATTTACCGCAAAAGATATCTATAACACCGTTTTTGTTTTCTTCTGCGTTTACTGTTTGCAGGTTTCCTCTGCCTTCGCAGGCAGCCTGCTCTCAATGAGTATCATTGGCCTGCCGGTAACACTGGTCGCCGGGTTCGCCATCATTAAGTTCGGCCCGTCAAAACTGTATGTTTTTGCCTACAGCCTGATGATGCTCTGCCTGGGTGGGATCCTGCTGGTTTACCTCTTCCCTACCGCACATAAAGCGCTGCTGCTTGTTATTCTTGCCGGGTTGTATCAGGTTGGGCGCTGTGTACTGGAATTCACCCCGTGGAACGTTTTCCCGTTCATTCCGGATATTGATGAAATGATTACCCGTCAGCGTCGTGAAGGGCTGTTTGCCGCCGTCATGACCTTCTCGCGGAAAACCACGGTGGCGATCGCCACCTTTGTGGTGGGCTTTATTTTGCAGGAAGGCGGTTTTGTAAAAGGGAGCCAGATTCAGCCACCTGAAGCCGTGCATACCATCGCCATGACGCTGTTTATTGGGACGGCAGGTTTGCTGATTCTTGCGCTCTGGCAGGCACTGACCTTCCACCTGAATAAACAGACGCACAAAATCTTTGTTGATGAAGTCGAGAGACTGAAAAACAACGGTTCCCGTGCAGCAGTTACCCCGGAAACACGCAGAATTGTGGAAGACCTGACGGGCGTACGTTATGAGAAACTATGGCCGGATATGGACGGGCAAAATGCGAATAGTTCGCGCGCAACGCATCCATTAGCAGAGTAAACCGTAAGACACACGCTTCAGGCTTTGCGGCCTGAAGCGTTTCGCAACATCAGGCTTCGATGTCCGCCATGTCGCCCTTCTCCTGCAACCAGTTACGGCGGTCTTCAGAGCGTTTCTTGGCTAACAGCATGTCCATCATCGCGTTAGTCTGCTGTTCATCTTCATCACTGATGATCAGCTGCACCAGGCGGCGGGTGTTAGGATCGAGCGTCGTTTCACGCAGCTGCAACGGGTTCATTTCCCCAAGCCCTTTGAAGCGCTGAACGTTTGGCTTACCCTTTTTGCGCTTGAGCTGTTCCAGCACACCGGTTTTTTCTTCTTCCGTGAGAGCGTAATAGACCTCTTTACCAAGATCGATACGGTAGAGCGGCGGCAAGGCTACGTACACATGGCCGTTTTTCACCAGCGCACGGAAATGCTTCACAAAGAGGGCACATAACAGCGTGGCAATGTGCAGGCCATCGGAGTCCGCATCCGCCAGGATACAGATTTTGCCGTAACGCAGCTGGCTCAGATCGTCGCTGTCCGGATCGATGCCGATCGCCACGGAGATGTCGTGTACTTCCTGCGAGGCCAGCACTTCATCAGAAGAGACTTCCCAGGTATTGAGGATCTTACCCTTGAGCGGCATGATCGCCTGATACTCACGATCGCGCGCCTGTTTGGCGGATCCCCCTGCCGAGTCCCCTTCCACCAG
>DFPL01000042.1 GCA_002377245.1 Enterobacteriaceae bacterium UBA3516 | reverse complement strand
TGGGGATCTCTCAGCCCTGAGGGAGAGGGTTAGGGTGAGGGGGAAAGTGCAGATCTGAGGATCACTCAGCCCGAAGGCAAAATGCCCCCCCCCTTCCTCAGAGCTTGAAGCTACCGACCACGTTTTCGAGCTGTACGGTTTGCTCTTCCATTGACTGCGCGGCGGCGGCGACCTGCTCTACCAACGCGGCGTTCTGCTGCGTGGCGCTGTCGAGCTGGTTAATCGCAATGTTGATTTGCGCGATCCCACGGCTCTGCTCATCGCTGGAAGAACTGATTTCCGAAATCAGCACGTTCACGCTTTCCACTTTTTCCATCAGGCCATCCATGTTGGTTCCAGCCTGACGCACCAACCCACTTCCCTGCTCAATGCTGCTGACGGACTCTTCAATCAGCTTTTTGATCTCCTGCGCGGAACGGGCGCTGCGCTGTGCCAGGGAACGCACTTCCCCTGCCACCACCGCAAAGCCACGACCATGCTCACCCGCACGCGCCGCTTCCACCGCCGCGTTAAGGGCAAGGATATTGGTCTGGAAGGCGATGCCGTCGATCACACTGATGATTTCCACCACTTTCGAGGAGGAGTCATTGATGTTGTTCATGGTCGACACCACCTGGTTAACCACGCTGGCCCCTTTCTTCGCCGCCTGGGTCGCTTCCACCGCCAGCTTATTCGCCTGCAGCGCATTTTCAGCATTCTGGCGAACGGTGCTGGTCAGCTCTTCCATGGATGCCGCCGTTTCGACAATTGATGACGACTGCTCCTCCGTGCGTGACGACAGATTCAGGTTGCCACTGGCAATCTGGCGCGAGGCCGAGGAGATAGCCATGGAACTGCTGCCTACCTGCTGCATCAGCTCATTCAGGAACGAGATGAACTTATTGAAGTTATTGATAATAGAGTTAAATTCCGGGCTCTTACTTGCCACCAGACGCTGGGTTAAATCGGCCCCACCGCTGGAGAGCGCTTCAATATTCTGATTCAGCAGCGTCACATTGCGGAAAATATTACGCACGATGAACATCATGATTAACACAATCAACAGGCCAATCACGGTCTGCACGATAGTGAGCTTGGTCATGATGGCATTAGACATGCTCACCAGATGACTGCTCGGAATATCAACCGCCATAAACCACGGGCTGCCGCTGATGGGCAGAACCAGCAGCGTATGCTCCCCATCATCGCCATCATAGGTGCTGGTGGTTTCCGCCTGCCCGCCTTTTGCCAGTAGCGTGCTTAAGGCTGAAGAGGAGGGGAGGTTAAGGTCGCGCACGTTGGACAGCGCAGGTTTATCCTGTGCGGATGAGCCGTTACCCACGATTTTGCCATCAGCCTCGACGATCAGAACGCTGCCACCCACGGCTTTGCCCATGTCCACGGCCAGTTGGTTAAAGAAGCCCAGCGTGACATCGATGGTTGCCACGCCCCAGGCTTTGCCATCTTTGGTGATCGCCATGGCACAGTTAGTGCGTGGCTGCGGACTGGCGGCATCCTGATAGGCTTTCGCCCAGGCACACTCTCCTTTCGGCGCGTTCAGGCCATCTTTATACCAGGGTTGCTCCCAGTATTTTGCCGATTCCGGCTGGTTCCAGACGGTATTGACCTGAAGGGTGCCGCTGGAATTACGTGCGTAAAAGGTGCTGAATTTGTCACGCTCAGGCGCGCGCTGGCCCGGCAAAGGCCAAATTCCGCCACCAAAAACGTTTAAATCTCCATATTGATTAACGAGTTGCGGTAATAATTCGTCAATCTGTTCGCTCTGCAAGCCAACGACCAGTTCAGTAATTGCACGTTGCTGTGCTTTTACACGGTTCATTTGTTCTTTAATTGCATCACTTTGCAATTCAACCGTTGCCTGAATATTTTTAGTTTCCGTTTCAATAATCTGGGGAGAAACAAATTGTTTAATAACTATCCATGTCACTATGAGTAAAACGACGAAAAAACTAATTAATAACAGGCCAATTCGGCCCTGCGTGGTTTTCCATGACATAATGGCAGATACTCGGTCTGGTTGAATTTAAAGGTTATTTACCCTAAATAATCCGATTCGCAGGCAGGCGCCAGGTGCATCAGTCCCCTGAAGCTTACGGGAGTAAGTACAGGGCGAACAAACGCAGCCAACGCACAGGCAACTTGAAGGATCACCGGTATAACGACAATTATTAGAATTTCTTTAATCTAAATTGTGCTTTGATTTCATAAAAAAACACGTTCCATCAGGCAAAATTCGATTTTAAAAAAACAAGCGCACTGGCTTATTTATTTTTATCTCTGAAAGAGAAAATAAAGGTGATGGAATGCGCCCACGCTGATTTGCGTAACTTAACATTATCAATATGTTGAGTCGCAAGATGCGAACATTCTCATGAAATGAAGCAGAACCCGATACCGCATCTTATTTTTATGCTTTCCGTCACATCAACCGGTTACCGCGCTTTTTCTGATTCGGGATGCCTTTGCGGGCGCGTGAACTGTTGTTCCAGCATTTCACTGCCCCACTGTTCACCCTGCCACTCTTTTGTCAGACGAAAGCCGAAGGATTCATACAGACGGCGTGCAGCATTAAGTCCGCTAAAGGTCCACAGCTGGACGGCGGCAAATGCCTGACTGTCGCAAAAAGCCATCGCCTCGCTCATTAAGCGGCGACCGATGCCTGACCCTCGGCACGCATCATCAAGAATAAACCAGCGCAGGTGCGCCTCATTATTCCCCAGGTCTTCACCATCAATGGCAACCGAACCGACGATGCGGCCCTGCTGAACAGCCAGCCAAATGCGGTTAGCAGGATTCTCAAGTCGCCCGGTGAACTCTGCCAGACCGGCAGCGACTTTGCTTTCAAAAAAACAACCGAAGTTATAATGCGATGAATAGTAGCTGGCATGCATCTCGCTGATGCGACCAATCATCCCAGGCTGATAACCGGAAACAATGTCGATGCTGTCGCTTTGCGAGGTTGACGTGCCCTTCCGGCAGGCTTCGAGAGCCTGCGCCCAGTTTGTCAGACCCGCAGCAACCGTGTGCTGCTGAGACGGTGTTAAATGATGCAGCGCCTCGACCACGCGCTGGCTGCCATACTGATTAATTCGCGAAACGCTCTCCTGCCCCTGCGGGGTCAATTGCAGCGTCTTAAATCGCGCATCCTCCTTCGAAGCCACTTCCTCTATTTCACCTGCGGTAATGAGCTTGCCGAGCATCCGGCTGACGCTGGATTTCTCAAGCCCCAGGAGGTGGACCAGTTGAGCCGCTGTCATCGCCCCCTGATTATCAATTTCTAATAAGGTGTGTACCGCTGAAGGGGAGTAATCCGTGGCGGCAAGCGTTGCGTTCATAAAACCTAACTCACGAACCATAAGGCGGGAGGCAACGCGGATTTCATTGACCAGGCGGGCGTTTTGCATACTCATTACCGTTCATTTAAATAGTTGTACAATACAACCATCTGAACAAACCTCTGTCAATAGCGCATAAAGGGCGGTGCCGTCGCGCGCGAGAAAAAGCTAAAAATATCTGAAAAAAGCATAAGCCAGAGTTTGATTAAAATTTCATCAGGAAAACAACCAGCTAGCGGCATGACGGGTCTGTAAGCCCTTTCGTTAGCCGCTTCGCTTTTACAAAGCTCCTGCTCCTAACCTCTTCACAGCACGTCGTTTTCGGCGCATAGTTGAACAAATGTTCAGCAGAGGAAGAGAGTGGTTGTAATGACAGACCGTCCGTTAATTATCCTGCAAGTAGGTTTACCCTCAGAATCTATTCGTGAAACGCATGGCGATATCCCGTCCTGGTTTTGCCGTGCTATTCAGCACCCTCTTGAACAAACGGAAGTTGTCAGAGTCTTTGAAGGCGAAGCCCTTCCTCCACCGGATGCCAATCGCGTTGCCGTGATTACCGGCTCCTGGGCGATGGTGACTGACCGCCTGCCCTGGAGCGAAACGGCTGCCGAGTGGATCCGTGAAGCCATGTCTATTGGCATGTCGCTGTTTGGCGTTTGCTATGGCCACCAGTTGATGGCGCATGCGTTGGGTGGCGAAGTGGCATGGCACCCGCAGGGGCGCGAAGTGGGCAGCCAGGCGATTGAGCTTCATCCGCATGCCAGCAACGACATGCTGCTTAGCACGTTGCCGCGCCAGTTCCCGGCGCATCTGACGCATATGCAAACTGTTTCTCGTCTGCCGGAAGGCGCACTGGCACTAGCATCCTCTTCTCATGACCCGCATCAAATTGTGCGTTATGGGCCGAACGCCATGTCTACTCAGTTCCACCCGGAATTTACCCCGGATATTGCCGCCGACATGATTCGCCAGCGTGAAGAGGTGCTGACCACTGAAGGCTTTGATCCGCTTGCCTTGTTAGCAGGCGTGCTGCCGTCACCCGATACCGCCGAACTGCTGCGCCGCTTTGTGCATCAGGCGTTTAGTCGCGAAATTCCACAGCAAGGTGAACTGGCGCAAAGTGCCTGATACGGCTCCCCGGCGGCGCCAGCTTGCCGGGGCTACAGATATGCACAACGCCATCAGATCTATCACATCTGCACATCAATCAACTCCGACACTTTTTTGCGGCCTTTCTTCCATAATAACATTTCTATCAAACAGTTAATTTGCACACTCGCCCTCGTTCAGGCAAAGAATAAAATTTCAAATCAGAAATGAGCACCACCAATGTTGACAATATGTCAACATTGGATTTATTGTTCACCTTCTCAGGGAGAGAGAAATCAACGTGCACATCATTTCAAGAGCACCGTTTGATGAAGCCGCAAAGCGTTTTCCAAATGACGCCCAGGCACTTACGGATGTCTATAAAACACTTAAGCGCCTGCGATTTGCTACACCAGAGGAGATGAAAAAGGTCTATGCGACCCTGGACCGCATGAAATACCGGGAACGATGGTGGGTCATTGATGTTGGCGGCAACAACTTGCGAATTGTGTTTTACGCAGATTTCGACGCAGGACGCCTCTTTATAAAGCATATCGTGGCGCATTCTGCGTATGACAAACTTATCAAAAAATATCGAGAGCAATCAGAATGAGAACACAGGATATTATTAACACCACAAA
>DFPL01000039.1 GCA_002377245.1 Enterobacteriaceae bacterium UBA3516 | reverse complement strand
GCATCCAGAGAATGACATCGGCCTCGGGCAGCTACTGTTTTGCTGCTTCCATGGCAAAGCCCGTAGTGAACATCTCCGGCAGTATGATGACATCACGCCCGGTAATCTCTTCCAGTTGGCGATCGAAGTGGCGCAAGTTCGCTGGGCCATCCATCCAGACCAGCGGTTGTTGTAGCAACGTTAATTTTAAACCCGGCATGATTAAGCTCTCCTGAAACAGCATTTTTACACTGTAGCACGAGAAAATGAGACGCTGGGGGAATAAAAAACCCCGCACGAAGCGGGGTCAGAGTCTCGTAAGGCGCAGATTAAGCGGCTTGTGGTTTACGCACTTTTTCTTCCGGCTTTACCGGCTGGGTCGCCAGTTCCTCCGGCTCGAAGTCATCCACGTTGATGCTACGCAGGCGGCTGATTTCGGCCTTATGCAGAATGTCGGCTTCGTCCTGGTTAATAAGCCCACCGGCCAGCGCCTGCTTCGCCAGGGCATCCAGGCGAGTAAACGGCAGGTTTTTACCCAGCTCTTTGCAAATACGCTGATGAATCGGGTCGGCGGCCATCACATCCAGCAACGCTTCTTCCAACAGGCCCACCGGGTTATGTTCGCTCGGCGCCAGGTACTGACCACGGCCAATACGTGAGCGGGTCGCGCAAGGCGTTTGCAGAATTTTCGCCACCTGATGATCAAGATGATCGGACGGGGCAAAGTAATGACGCCCGGTCGGGAAAATCACCACCCTCAGCAGGCCGGCCACGATGCGGTTCGGGAAGTTGGCCAGCAGGTCATCCATCGCCTGTTCCGCTTTGTAGAGCGCATCCTGCACGCCCCAGTGCACCAGCGGTAAGTCCATCTCATTGCGGCCTTCATCGTCATAGCGTTTCAGCGTCGCAGAGGCGAGGAAGGTCTGACTCAGAATGTCGCCCAGGCGCGCCGAGATGCGTTCGCGGCGTTTCAGGCTGCCGCCGAGCACCGCCATCGACACGTCCGACAGCAGCGCAAGGTTGGCGCTCAGGCGGTTGAGGTGCTGATAGTAGCGTTTGGTGGCGTCATGGGTTGGCGTCGCGCTGGTCAGCCCACGAGTCAGACCGAGCCAGAAGCTGCGCATTTCATTGCTACCAACGTGACCGATATGTTTGAACAGCAGTTTATCGAAGGCATCAACATCGTTGTTTTGCGCAGCCGCCATCTCTTCCAGCACATACGGATGGCAACGAATGGCCCCCTGACCAAAGATCATCATGCTACGGGTCAGGATGTTCGCGCCTTCCACGGTGATGGCGATCGGTGACCCCTGGTAAGCACGCGCAAGGAAGTTACCTTCACCCAGCATAATGCCTTTACCGCCCGCGATATCCATTGCATCGATAATGGACTGCTGACCACGGTGGGTGCAGTGATACTTCACGATAGCGGAGAGCACCGCCGGTTTTTCACCGAGCATAATGCCGTAGGTAATAAGCGACGCCGCGGCGTCCATCACGTAGGCGTTACCCCCGATACGTGCCAGCGGCTCTTCGATCCCTTCCATCTTGCCGATAGCCACTTTGAACTGGCGGCGAATATGGGCGTAAGCACCAATTCCCAGTGCGACCGATTTCAGTCCGCCTGTGGAGTTAGACGGCAGCGTAATGCCACGGCCAACGGAGAGGCACTCCACCAGCATACGCCAGCCCTGTCCGGCCATTTTCGGGCCACCGATGATGTAATCAATCGGCACAAAGATATCCTCACCGCGCGTCGGGCCGTTCTGGAACGGTACGTTAAGCGGGAAGTGGCGGCGGCCAATCTCTACGCCCGGCGTGCTGGTGGGAATAAGCGCACAGGTAATGCCGAGCTCTTCTTCACCGCCCAGCAGTTTGTTCGGGTCGGAAAGTTTAAAGGCCAGTCCCAGCACCGTCGCGATAGGCGCCAGCGTAATGTAACGCTTGTTCCAGGTCAGGCGCATACCCAGCACCTGCTCGCCCTGCCAGTCGCCCATACAGACGACACCGGTATCGGGGATCGCACCGGCATCAGAACCGGCTTCCGGGCTGGTCAATGCAAAGCAGGGGATTTCCAGCCCACGCGCCAGGCGTGGCAGGTAATGATCTTTTTGCTCTTCAGTACCGTAGTGTTGCAGCAGTTCGCCCGGCCCTAAAGAGTTCGGCACGCCAACGGTGATGGCCAGAATGCCAGAGACGCCGGAGAGTTTTTGCAGTACGCGAGACTGCGCATAGGCAGAGAATTCCAGCCCACCGTACTCTTTCTTGATGATCATCGCGAAGAAGCGATGCTCTTTCAGGAAGGCCCACAGTTCCGGCGGCAGATCCGCCATCTCATGGGTGATCTGGAAGTCGTTTGCCATCCGGCACGCTTCTTCCACCGGCCCGTCAATAAAGGCTTGCTCTTCCGCGGTCAGACGCGGTTGCGGGTAGTTGTGCAGTTTTTTCCAGTCCGGGTTACCGCGGAACAGATCGCCTTCCCACCAGGTGGTACCCGCGTCGATCGCTTCTTTCTCGGTGCGGGACATGGGCGGCATGACTTTACGAAAGCCGCGGAACACCGGGGCGGAAATCAGCGATTTGCGCATCGGTACTACGTTGAACGGCACAAGGATAATGGCCAGCGGCACCAATACCCAGATAGACCACAGGCCGGAAGCGCCGAGAAGGGCTGTCCATGCCAGCAGGATTGCGCTGCTGAGCAGTAAACTCACCCGGTGGTAAAACAGCACCCCGATAAGAACGACTGTTGCGATAAGACTCAAAATCATCATAGAGAAAAGCTCCCTGGCTTGTAGGAGGTCTGACCACTTGTGATGATAAGGTTTTAGTGGATGTTATTTCTTTTAGCAATGTGTTTACAAAATAATTACAACCTGGTTCACATTGTTGGGGTGAATTGTGGCACGAAAAACGAAAACACCGGGTGATATGTATGGCTTTGGCTTCTCGCTGATGATCCTATCCGGTAAACTGCGCTCGAGAATTTACATTCATACTGTTTACTGAAGGATATCCTCATGTACCAGGATTTGATTCGTAACGAATTAAACGAAGCCGCCGAAACCTTGGCTAACTTCCTTAAAGACGACGCCAATATTCATGCTATCCAGCGTGCTGCGGTTTTGCTGGCTGACAGTTTTAAAGCCGGTGGCAAAGTGCTCTCCTGCGGTAACGGCGGCTCCCATTGCGATGCGATGCACTTCGCGGAAGAACTCACCGGACGCTACCGTGAAAACCGCCCAGGCTACCCTGGCATTGCCATTTCCGACGTCAGTCATCTCTCCTGTGTGAGCAACGACTTCGGTTACGATCAC
>DFPL01000109.1 GCA_002377245.1 Enterobacteriaceae bacterium UBA3516 | reverse complement strand
CCACCATGGCGATTTGCCCCGTCATCGTCTCGTTGAGTGTGGCGACGATTAATCGCCTGATTCGCCAGGTGTCACTGAGAGCAGATTTTGATTTCCTGACCCTCGTGTATTCACGTTCGGGCCTTTATGAAGCGCTGCGTCATGACAACAATGGCTTTGCAAAAAAGCACCTCACGGTGATGCTACTGGACATCGATTATTTTAAAAGCGTCAACGATAACTATGGTCACGAATGTGGTGACAGGGTGTTGAAGTCTTTCGCTAAAAAAGTAAAACACGAGATTGGCGAGCAGGGCCTGGTGGCCCGGATGGGCGGAGAAGAATTTGCGGTCGTTGCAGCGACCACCGATCCGTTTCAGGGGTACCAATTGGCAGAAAGAATTCGCATCGCCATCGAAAAACATACCTTTATGTGGCAGCAAAACAGCTTACGCCTGACCGTCAGTATTGGTTTAAGTAATGGGCAAACAGGGGCTACAGGTCTTACCGACGTCTTCAACAAACTGTTGGCTCAGGCGGACGAATACCTGTATCAATCTAAGAGAGCAGGGCGTAATTGCACCAGTATGTCGGGTATACAACGATCGGAAAAAAACGTGGCTATGCATGAACAAAGGCCAGAGAGCTGAACGGGCGTAGCCCGCAATCTATAAGGCGAAACGATAGGGGTAACTTATTATATTGCTTGCTACTTATTTTTATCGTTAATAGTATAACTAAGTAAATGTTTCGGAATTACATCGCTTCATGAACGGGTCTGACAATTTGAATATAAGTTCACGGGTAACGGGTAGACCTTTTGTCAGAAGAATGTACCTGATGCGAATCCTGGGAACGTTTTTATGTTTCTTCCCCATTCTCTCTGTCCTTCTGGAACTTAACCGACCTTACTGGTTGATTGCACTGCTCAGTACTAACGCATTTGTCTGGCCTACCGTGGCTTTTTTGCGTGCACGCCACTCGCCGACCCCGCTCACCGTTGAACACTATAATCTGGTTTTCGATGCCGCTGCCGGTGGATTCTGGATCGCGATGATGGCTGTAAATCCGCTGCCATCGGTGGTGATTGCTACCATTTTACTTTCCGATCGGCTCTCGGCCGGTGGCTTCGACCTGATGCGTAAGGCCGGGATGGCGATGGCAGGTGCTTTTGCTGCGGCCTGGGTTGCGCAGGGGATGCAGGTTGAAGGGTTTGTGACCCAACGTACCATGTACGCCACTCTGCCTTTAATCGCCCTGTATATGGTCGCACTCAGCGTACTGACCGATACGATAGCGGTGAAATTGCGCATTAAAAGCCGTGAGCTGGAGCGCATCGCAATGATGGATCCGCTGTTGGATATTGCCAACAGACGTCTGCTCGAACAGCGCATCCAGGATGAACTGGATCTTTACAATCGGGCACCCCGACACTCGGCGCTGATTTTTATCGATATTGATAATTTCAAAGAGGTCAACGATCGCTTTGGCCATGAAGTGGGTGATGCGTTACTGGTGTCGGTGTCAAAAATCCTTCATGCCGCCACGCGCAAGAGCGACACGCCTGCCCGCCTTGGCGGGGATGAGTTCGTGATTCTCTTGCCCGACACGACGCCGGAAGAGGCGATGGTGGTCGCCACCCGCATTCTTGAGGCCTCGGCGCTGCTGACCGTGAAGCCTGAACACCGGTTTCGCTGCACCCTCAGTATCGGTATCGCCAGCGCGGCACCGGGGATGTTCCTTGTGCCCCACTGGCTGAAAGCCGCCGACGATGCGCTATACCGCGCAAAACGTTTGGGAAAAAACCAGATCTACGCCCACTAAACTTGCTGAATACGCTACGCTTTATGCATGACACCGCGACGTTAACGCCTGGTTCTCTCATCGCGGAAAACATCAGGTAAAGAATAGCGAGAACGCACCCTATGAAAACACCTGCACTGCCTGCTAATGAGGAACAAAGGCTGACGTCGTTACGCGACTCCGGCCTGCTCGACACCGGTACCAATGAGCGTTTTGACCGCCTTACCCGCCTCGCAAAGCGGTTGTTCAATGTGCCGGTAGCCCTGGTCACGCTGGTGGGTGAACATACGCTCCATTTCAAGTCCAGTGACGGGCTGCCTCATGAACATTTGCCGCGCGATATCTCGTTCTGCGCCCACACCATTCTCAGTGAATCGCCGCTGATTATTAACGATACTCGCGAGGATTCGCGCTTCGCCGATAACCCGTTGGTCATCGGTGATTCAGGTTTATTGTTTTACGCGGGTTACCCGTTGCATCTCCCGGACGGGGCCGTGGTGGGGTCATTTTGTTTGATTGACCAGTCCCCACGCGATTTCTCATCTGCTGAACTGGATATCCTGAAAGATTTTGCGCTGATTGTGGAAAATGAGTTCGCGGTAATGAGCGCTGCCACCACCGATGAGCTGACGGGGTTGTTCAATCGTCGGGCGTTCGACAGTCTGGTGAAATTTGCCATTTCAATTGCACGTCGCCGTGCGGAGCCGCTGGCGCTGGCCTGGCTGGGCATCGATGGTGTCAAAAAAATCAATGATACCTGGGGCCACAGCGAAGGGGATGAAGCGCGTAAAGCGATGGCAGACATTATGCGCGCCAGTTTCCGTGACGCCGACCTGCTGGTGCGGTATGGCGGTGATGAATTCGCTGTGCTTTTCTCTGACACACATGAGAAAGGGGCATGGATAGCCGTAGATCATCTGGCCGAACAGACCAAAGCCTGGAATTTGACCTCCGGTAAGCCCTGGAAGCTGGCTTTCTCATGGGGCGTGAGCGAGTTTGATCATAATGGTGACGGCGATGTTAAGCCGTGGCTTAAGGATGCCGACAGTAAAATGTATGCCATGAAATCGGATAACCAGCAGACGCGCTAGCGTCATCATAAAAAACGATGACAAGGTTGATTGTGTTATAAAAATGTTAAATGCATAGTGGTTATTTTTAAGGAGCAAAAATGACCACTTCTTCGCTTTATTCCCTGTCGGCTGACGACATCCTTTCGCGCATTGATGAACTTTGCGACGTCCTTGAAAACTGCGTGCAAGGCGGGGCCTCCGTCAGTTTTATGCTGCCTTTTGGACGGGAAAAATCCCAGGCCTTCTGGCTAAACGTCGCGCAAAGCGTCAATCGTGGCGAGCGGCTGCTGCTGGTCGATGAGCTGGAGGGCGAAGGGATCGTCGGTACGGTACAACTTATTCTCGACCAACCCGAAAATCAGCCGCATCGTGCGGATGTGGCTAAATTGCTGGTACACGATCGCGCACGGCGTAAAGGCGTTGCTGGTCGTTTAATGAATGCGCTGGAAACCGCCGCGCGAGATAACGGCAAGTCGGTGCTGGTTCTCGACACCAGCACCGGCAGCGGGGCAGAAACATTTTATGTCAACGCGGGCTGGGAAAAGGTGGGCGAAATTCCGCGTTATGCATTGATGCCGGACGGGGAAATGACAAGTACCAGCGTTTTTTATAAGTTTTTGTGATAGCCCTTAAATTTGTCTGCTCACTTTGATCAAAACATGGGTTCATGGTTTAAAAGTCTGATAAGTTATTACACCAATCTTCCGAGGTTGTATGACTAATCAAAAAAGGAACCCATTGTGAACACTGTTAACCGTCGCGATTTCCCCGGTGCGTCTTACCCTGAGCGCGTGATTCAGTTTGGTGAAGGCAACTTCCTGCGCGCTTTCGTTGACTGGCAGATCGATTTGCTCAATGAGCATACGGATCTCAATGCTGGTATCGTGTTGGTTCGTCCAATCGATAGCACCTTCCCGCCATCACTGAGCACCCAGGATGGCCTGTATACCACCATTATTCGCGGGCTGAATGAGCAGGGTGAAGCGGTCAGCGATTCACGCCTGATCCGTTCTGTTAATCGGGAAATCAGTGTTTACAGCCAGTACGATGAGTTCCTGAAGCTGGCCCATAACCCGGAGATGCGCTTTGTCTTCTCCAATACCACTGAAGCGGGTATCAGTTACCATGCTGGTGACAAATTCGATGATGCGCCTGCCGTGAGCTATCCGGCAAAACTGACCCGTTTACTGTTTGAGCGCTTCACCCATTTCTCCGGCGCGGCCGATAAAGGCTGGGTGATCATTCCTTGCGAACTGATTGATTATAATGGCGATGCACTGCGTGAGCTGGTGCTGCGCTATGCGCAGGAGTGGGCGCTGCCGGCCGCATTTACTCAGTGGCTTAATGATGCCAACACCTTCTGCTCAACGCTGGTTGACCGTATCGTCACTGGTTACCCTCGTGATGAAGTGGCAAAAATTGAAGCGGAGCTGGGTTACCACGATAGTTTCCTTGATACAGCAGAACACTTTTACCTGTTTGTGATTCAGGGGCCGACGTCGCTGGCGCAGGAATTACGTCTGGACCAGTTCCCGCTTAACGTACTGATTGTTGACGACATTAAACCTTACAAAGAACGTAAAGTTGCCATTCTCAACGGCGCCCATACTGCGCTGGTACCGGTCGCTTTCCAGGCGGGGCTGGATACCGTCGGCGAAGCGATGAATGACACGCAAATTTGTGCGTTTGTTGAAAAAGCGATTTACGAAGAAATTATTCCGGTACTGGACCTGCCGCGTGATGAGCTGGAGTCCTTTGCCAGTGCGGTGACAGGCCGTTTCCGCAACCCGTACATTAAACATCAGTTGCTGTCGATCGCGCTAAATGGGATGACCAAATTCCGCACCCGTATTCTGCCGCAGTTGCTGAAAGGGAAGGAACAAAACGGAAAATTGCCAACCCGTCTGACCTTCGCCCTGGCGGCGTTGATTGCATTCTATCGTGCCGAGCGCAACGGCGAAGCTTATCCCGTGCAGGATGATGCGCACTGGATTGAGCGCTATCAGCAGTTGTGGAGCCAGCATGGCGACCGTCAGATAAGCACAACTGAACTGGTCAGATCGATTCTTGCGGTCAGCGAACACTGGGAGCAGGATCTGACGCAGATTCCAGGATTGGTAGAACAAGTTTCGTTAGATCTCGACGCCATTCTTTTACGTGGGATGCGTGAAGCGGTAAAACCTCTTTGCTAAGGTGCGCTAAATAAGTCGCGAAAAGGGAGTCCTGTTCATCAGCACTCCCTTTTAATTTGCAGCATCATTAGTTACAACATACCAATCGCGTTTTTTTAAAGCGGGTGCCTCAACATCAGCGCCAAAAACACAAATTGCTCATCAGGATGGTGGTTCCTTTCTATACTTTACACTGCAACATCAGCGTCGACTCTGTCGACCAGGGAAAAACGTTGTCGCCGATGCTGGCGCAACCCGAACGAAGAGAGGAACAAGCAATGGAAAAGCTGGAAAAAGCGTTACCGCTCGTTATGGGGCTGGTATTCGGTATCTCGCTTGTTGCCACGGCATGGGATATCTCATTCGTCAGTGCCTTGCCCTGAGTAGTTGCCTGAGAGGGGGCTCACCCCCTTTCGGGTCTTGCAGATTCGGTAGTGTGTCATTCCGCTCAGAAAGGCGCTTGCGGGGTAAAACCTGTGCAGGGCTGGGGAGGGGGGCTCAGACAAAAGACGCCGATCATTCGGCGTCCTGATTCTCAGCAATCAATGACTACGCGTTTTGCATCCGCAACTGGAAAAAGCGTACGGAATCACGCAGCATTTCGCTCTGCTCGGTCATTGACTGGGCTGCGACAGCGGCTTGCTCAACCAACGAGGCGTTCTGTTGGGTGACGGTATCCATCTGATCAATGGCCATACTGATCTCTTTAATACCCTGATGCTGCTCGGTTGAGGCGGCTGAAATCTCTGCCACGATATCGGTCACTTTATTTACTGAAGACACAATTTGCTCCATCGCACGGCTGGCCGTATCGGCATAACGTGAGCCGTCGGTAATTTTGTCCACCGTCCCTTCAATCAACAGCTTGATCTCTTTGGCAGCAGAAGAGCTCTTCTGAGCCAGGTTACGGACTTCACCGGCAACGACGGCAAAGCCTTTGCCTTGCTCACCGGCACGCGCCGCTTCGACCGCGGCGTTTAACGCCAGAATGTTGGTCTGGAAGGCAATGCCCTCAATCACCGAAATAATGTCGACAATTTTCTGCGAGCTATGGGCGATTTCATGCATACGTTTAAGCATGTCATCCACTTCTTTACCGCCTTTAACGGCGGTCTGAGAGGTCTCCCGCGCCAGTTCGCTCGCTTTACGCGCGTTATCGGCATTGCTTTTCACGTTTTCAGTGATTTGCTGCATATTGGAGGAGGTTTGCACCAGTGAAGCCGCTTGCTCTTCGGTGCGCTGAGACAGATCGCTGTTACCCTGAGCAATCTCATTGGCGGCCAGCGAAATAGATTCGCTACCGTTAATGATGCCATCAATGATTTCGGCCAGCTTACTGTTCATCAGCTTGATGGTGGCCAACAAACTATTGCTATCGTTATCACGTAGTTTCACGTCAGCTTTGAGATTGCCTGCGGCGATTTCATGCATGATGGAAACGGCATAGGCGGGTTCTCCCCCCAGCTGGCGGGATAAACTGCGGGAGATAAACAGGGCGATAAAGCCGGTGGCAATCAGGGCCAATAACAGCAGGCCCGAGAAGGTGTACAGCGCGCAGGTATAACCTGCCAGGGAGGCGCGCCCGGCGGCGTCACCCATTGCCACCTCCTGATCGACCAGTTTTGCGAGGTCAGCCATGAGCGTTGTGCGATATTTTGACGAGACCGCACCGCTGATTTTGGACGCTTCATCCAATCTGCCGGCGCTGACGGCTTCGATCACTTTGCCGTTTACATCTACAAAGTTTCGGAAGTTATCGGCAACTGTTGTAAAGAGGGCGCGCATCTCTTCCGGGGCTTCCTGACTGAGCCTGGCATACTGCTGCTGGGCATTGAGGAAGATGGCTTGATTTTGCAGCAACTCTACGCGATGTTTTTCCCGCTCCTCAGGAGTGACTGAGGCAATATACTGCGTTTGTTGTAAACGCATTTCAGATAATACGCCACGCATTTCGAGCGTATAGCGAATGCCGGGCATACGGTTTTCCCGGAATTTGTCGATGTGCTGATTACTGGCGTTGAGTTGATAAATTGCAACAGCGCCTAAAATGAGCATCATTGCAATGAGAATCGAAAACCCCGTAAGTAATTTTGTTAATACTGATGCCTGAGACAATTTTTTCATGGTCGTCATTTTTGTTATGAATGGTAATAGTAATAACGGCACGAAGGCGGGAAGATTGATTTTATTTAATTGATCTTAATCACACAATTATATCGTCATAAAGATGTGAAAATGTCCAAGGTGTTAATTTGGCTTAAGGTATTTTATAAATGTTAAAAATGTAAATTATTTGAAATCAATTTGTATCTTGTTAATGTGAAATAACGTTTCAATTGAAACAGTTGCAACCACTAATAATACGGGACGAAAGGGGTTAGGGTTATTTCCCAAACCCTACCGGTATTTCATCTGCCCATTTAGTGGCTCTGTTCATCATTTTCATTATGGTGTGCTCAGAAATACCCAGCTCGCCTGCCATGTCACTGGCTTCCGTCCACAAACGCTGCTCATAAAGCTGCGCCAGGGTGACATAACGATAAAGCTCACCGTCCTGATGTTTCAGTGCTTTAACGACATCTGGCGACACTGCGATTTGCCCCATCAATTCATCCAGCGGGGTTTCAAGAATGACATCCAGCAAGGAAAACAGACCCACCATAAACGCTTCGCTCGCGACTTCATGTGAGGCCGTTCGGCTGGCCAGTAATTCGCAAAATTTCGCGCGGATAAGGCTAAGATAATAGATCTCAGCGGTTCTGACGGTTTCAAATGACGTTAAGCAGGCCACCAGCACGAAACGGCGTAGTTCATTGATCCCCAGATAGAGCACGATATCTTTCAATGACTGATTACGAAAACCGGTAAGACCTCGGGTGTTATAAAGGATATTTTGCGCATAACGCATGATCTTAAACGAGAGCGAAACATCCCGCTTTAGCAGGTCTTCAATACGGTTGAGATTCGGGAATTCTACGTTAATTTCCTGCATTAGCTTGAGCGCAAATGCCCGATTATGCATCAGTTTGTTTCTTTTATAGACAACGGGTTTGCTGAAAAAGTAGCCCTGAAAGAGTTTGAAACCCATTTTTTTAAAGGTTTCATACTCCTCGTTGGTTTCAACTTTTTCTGCTAACAGCACGGTGGTTCTTAACCGCTGATGGTTATTGCTAATATATTGATCAATTTCCTGAGCAGTGTTTTTTTGTACATCGAATTTAATCACGTTGATGTACGGAATAAAGGCGTCCCACTCGGGGCTCATGGTGAAATCATCAAGCGCAAGGCGAAAACCCAGGGTATGCAAACGTTTTACGGCGATTAATAGCTTGTGATCGGGCGTCGACGTTTCCAGAATTTCGATCACCACACGGTTTTTTGGCAAAGTTTCCGCGAGACCGTCAACGATTAATTGATGCGGAAAGTTGACGTATACAGAATTCGTCTCATTTTTACGCCCTACGGGCGCACCAAAAAACTGCTCTTCGATCAGTTGGGTCGTCGCCTGTTCCGATGAGACATCAGGGAAGCGGTTGGTCATACTGTCCCTGAAAAGCAGCTCATAGCCGACGGTGTTCATTTGATTATCGAATATCGCCTGTCTGGCTACAAAAGCGTACATTTTCTACCTCGTTAATCCACTCGCACTCATAACTCTACGTGATACAAGTTACCTTAACAGGGTAGCGAAATGAAACTGTTAATGCTGCAAAATATTTGCGAAATAAATGTTAAAACCAGACGAATGACTGATAAAGGTCACACATTCCTGGAAATGTGCACACTTTGTTTATTAATGCATCTCACAGCTGACCTGTTATTTGCAGCAGGCCGCGCTTCAGCAAAAAGGAGAGCGGGTTTACATCACAGTTCAAACATCTTGTCGCACGGGAAAAAGAGAGTGAAAGGCATAAGTTGAAGAGGCATATTTTTCTGCGTGCCACCATGGAACTGGCCCGACTTAGCGGACCAGACCGTTTTCAGGGGGCAGGGGAGCAATAATTATTCATTGCCCCATTGGTTCAGGAAGTTCGCGATCTCATCTATGCGCGTGGCATTGATACCCGCTTCAACAGCCATCTCCCCCTGTGCTTCTTCGCTGATTTCTTCATTATTCATTAAACGGGTAAGCAAAAGCTCGAAATAGCGCGCTAAAGCATCGCGTTCGGCATCATTCACCGGCTCATCGGTCTCCGTCGCGTACTCATCAGCAATGTCATAATATTTCAGCGGTATTTCTTCGTTCATCTTTTACTCCCAGTTCAACACCAGTATCAGTCAGGCTATCAGCTCAGCCCCGAATAATAGCATTGATCTCCGCGGTAAGCGCGGTGGAAGTGGGGGGCGGCACATCTCTGTGCTGCTACCATGACGGCACTGTTTTTACGGCATAAGTGCTGGCTCAGAGCCTGATGTCACCCGCAAAAATGACTTTTCCAGTTCAATCTCGACTGCGTCTCAGTAATGCAAAATTTTATTACATTCCGAGCAGAAAATGCCGATAAGCATTGAACAGATGAACCGGGCCGATCCCTGGAATAATAACGTTGAGAAGTGTGATATGAGCGGCAATAACAGAGATCTAACCTACGAAGAGCCTGGCAAATCCAGATGGTTGATAATGAGAACTTTTATCATTCTGGTTACGGTTGTTGTGTGTGTATTTATTTTTGCCTTGAGTTCTCTGTTTTCTATTTCAAAGCAGGTTAATGGCATTACGGACAAGCATGACAGTTTTTTAATCACCCAGGCCTTTGACAAAAGGCAGGTTGATATAAAAAATCATTTACAGGATAACGCTGAGTGGGGTGAGGCATATATTCATTTGCATAATAAAGTAGATACTCAATGGGCCTGGGGCAGCCAGAATCTTGGTAAGTCTATTTTTGAAAACTTTGGCTACGAAGGCGTATTTGTGGTTTCTGAGGATGGCATCACTCGCTACAGCGTTGTTAACGGAAAAAATAAACAGCAAGATGTCAAAATCTGGCTTGGAAGCCAACAGTTTTTGGATGAGCTCGTTGAGCGTGTCAGGCAAAATAAAGGAAAAACCGTATCATTACTTGCAGTAACCCAATCGGTATTAAGTGTGGTCTCAGCCGCATGGATTTTACCGGGTGATGATAATAATGTGGCGTATGAGCCAACTGAACACTCGATGATGGTGTTTATTGATCAGTTGACACCGTCCAAGCTGCAAAAAATAGGCAATGAAATCGGCGTTAATAACGTTCATATCATTAATGATTCGCCGCAGGATTTCATTTCTAATCGAAGAATTCTCTCTGTTAAAACCCATGCCGGCAATGTGAGTATAGGTTGGGACAGTGAAAATCCCGGCAAAAGCCTGTTGCTCGTACAAATACCTTTGCTCTTTATTATGATGCTCGCGACCGTGACGCTTTTGCTGGTCTTGCTTCGCTATTTATTAAATAAAGCGAAAATTCAGGATCAAAAAACAGTCCTGGTCTGGCAAACACGGCAGGCGCTGCAAAAAAGTGAGGAAAGATTCCGGGATGCCAGCGACATGACAAGCGACTGGTTATGGGAGGCCGATTCATCTTTAAATATCACCTGGATATCAGACAGATTTTCGGACGTAACGGGTCTTGAGAAGGACGACTGGCTGGGTAAAAACCTGTCAGTATTGTTCCCCGAACAGTATCCCGCGCTGCAAGCATGGCGCCAGGAAGAGCACAATGTTCATCAGTTTGTTGCCGAAAACTGTCGTTATCAAACAAGCGAAAATGGGATGCGTGTTTGTTCCCTTGTCGCCAGGCGATTTACCCTCGAAAACGGCGCATCAGGTTACCGGGGTGCCGTCACGGATATTACTGATGAAGTTGAAGCAATAAAACGTATTCACTACCTTTCATTTCATGATGAGCTTACGGGTTTACCTAACCGTCATCATATTCAACAATCTCTTAGCGCTCATATTCATGCTTTACACACCAGTCCTTTCGCCCTGATCAGTATTGATCTGGATAAATTTAAACCTGTTAACGATTTATTTGGCCATTCAGCAGGCGATGCCCTCCTGCGGGATGTTTCAGTACGCCTTCAGCGTTGCCTCAGAAAATGCGATCTGGTTGCCAGGCAGGGCGGAGATGAGTTCCTCATCGTGGTGTCAGCGGTAGATGAAATTAACAATCTTAGTGAGGTGTGTTCCCGAATCCTTGAGGAATTGAATACGCCATTTATTGTAGAAGGGAATGAGATATTAATTGGTGTCAGTATGGGGATTTCACTTGCCCCTGAACACGGCACAAACAGCCACGATCTCTTACGGTATGCGGACATCGCTTTGTACCGGGCAAAGCAAACGGGGAAAAACAAATGGGTGTTGTATCATCCTGACATGTTCCAGGAAATATCAGAACGCAGAAAGCTTGAATTGGCGTTAAGGCATGCGATACAAGCCAATGAACTTTTCCTTGTTTATCAACCTCGATATAACATTAATAATAATAGCATTGATGCCGTAGAGGCCCTTGTTCGCTGGTATCATCCAGTAGAAGGCATGATTATGCCTGATACCTTTATCAGCGTCGCTGAAGACGCAGGGTTGATCATTGATTTAAGTGACTGGGTGTTAACCCGGGCCTGCACCGATGCACTTATTTACTTCAAAGATAAATCTATTTCAGTCAATATTTCAGCGTTAGAATTTGGTACCAGCGATCTGTATACGCGAATTGTTAGAATTATCGACGAGACAGGGTTTGATCCGCACCGACTGGAAATTGAAGTGACCGAAAATGTGGTCCTCGCCGATCCTGATAATACGTTTAATACAATGAAGAAATTGAAAGAGTTAGGGGTTCGTTTCCTTATCGATGACTTTGGAACAGGCTATGCCTCCGTCAGTTATCTGCGTAAATTCCATTTCGATGGCATTAAGCTCGACAGAAGCTTTATTAATGCCATTGACGATTCAGTGGAAAGCCAGAATGTGGTTGAAAAAATGATCGCGCTCGGTAAAGCCTACTCAATGGAGGTTACCGCAGAAGGAGTAGAAACGGTAACGCAATTTGATTTTTTGAAAGAGAATAAATGTGACGTTCTTCAGGGCTATTACATTGGTAAACCGGCTGAGCGACAGTCTGTTGATTTCAGTTTTAAAAAATAAGCATATCAAATCATTATGTTAGAATGAGGGGGATCTTCCCCCTCATTCTTCATGTCTGTGAAAGCACGCTTGTACGCCACAATTATCCCTAAAGTTAAACGGGTTATGATCCGATAAAGCAAGAGTGGCCTTAAGCAACAATTTATTATGAGTAAGGCTGACTTTACAGCAGCTTAACGTTCAATACCGACATCGAGGGACTTATGATTATAAAAAACATGCAAGTAGGAACACGTATGGGGACGGGTTTCTCACTGCTATTACTGATGCTTGTAATCATGGGGGCAAGTTCGTACTGGCTAACCGTCAACAGTGAAAAGAAAGTCGATGAGATTATTACCTGGCATTTAGTGAAGGAAAGATTAATAAGTGACTGGTTACGATTAGTTAGCAGTAATAATGGCCTGGCACTTGCTGCAATGAGTTCGCAGGATGAAAAATTTCAGAATGAAATTTTGAAAACAATGAAAAAAAATTCCGAGCAAATAAATACTCTGCAAAAAGATCTCACCCCATTGCTGCGACTGGCAACAGGAAAACGCCTTCTGGAAGAGGTTATAACCGCCAGAGAAAAGTACGTCGCACTTCGTCAGGATGGGTTTAAATTGGCCAGGCAAGGCAATGCGGATCTTACTAACGCCTACATTTCAGCACAATTTTATCCGGCTACTGAAGAGTATGTTAATGCCCTTATGGCGCTGAGGGCGTTCCAAAAATCCCTGATCGATCACTCTTATCTTGCGGTTCATCAAGAGTCATCATCATCCAAAACCATTATTCTTGCTTTTATTCTGCTGAGTATTGTTTCCGGGGTTGTTATTGCGTGGTATATCACCCGCAGTATTACTCGTCCGCTGGCAGAAGCGGTCTCTATTGCTAAACGGGTATCTGCTGGCGAGTTAACCGTAGATGTTCAGGTGCATTCAAAAGATCAGTTAGGTACGCTGCTGTTATCTCTCAAAGAGATGATAACGGGTCTGAATACCACCGTGCTGCGGGTGAGAAATGGCGCGGAGAATATTTCTTCTGCCGCTAACGAAATCAATGCAGGGAATCAGGATCTAGCGTCAAGAACAGAGTCGCAGGCGGCAAGCGTTGAGGAAACAGCCGCGACGCTGGAGCAGTTAACCGCGACCATCAAAAGCACCGCAGAAAACTCCCGCAGCGTTAATCATCTTTTCACTGAGGCGGGGAGCGTCATCAATAAGAACAGTCAACGTATGCATGACGTCTCTTCAAGCATGCAGGATATTTATGCGGCATCCGGGCAGATGAACGCGATTGTTACCGCGATTGAAGGGATTGCCTTCCAGACGAACATTCTGGCGCTGAATGCTGCGGTAGAAGCTGCACGCGCGGGGGAGCAAGGCAGGGGATTTGCGGTGGTGGCTGGCGAGGTCAGAACACTGGCGCAGCGGAGCTCTTCTTCAGCGAAAGAAATTAAGGAAATTATTGGGTCTTCCCTGGGAAAAATTGACAGTTGCCGTATGTTAGTCGACGAAGCAGACCATGGGATGAAAGAGATCGTGTCCAATGTTGCCAGCGTTCAGAAACTGGTCGATGAAATCACTAAAGCCAGCCTGGAGCAAAGCGATGGCGTTCATCAGATCAACTTAGCGATGGGGCAAATCGACACCACTACGCAGCAAAATGCGTCGTTAGTTGAGGAATCTTCTGCAGCCAGCGCCGCTTTACAAGAGCAAGCTATCAGCCTGGTGGATAGCGTAAAAGTGTTTACCTGTCATGACGCCGGGTTGGTCTCTGCTATAAAAGAACGCGAACCAAAAAGCGAACCTAAGGCCCGGGTGAAGCAAAACGCGGGAACATTGGCCGACACTAACTGGACGACGTTTTAAATGCGGTAAGGCTGACAATAGCGGGTGTGGCATAAAAAAGAGTCCGCTTGCGGACTCTTTTTGCTGCCGGGGAGGGTAAACAGAGGGATTTTAACCTCAGGATGTCACTGAGAGGTGAGCTCCCGGCGGACAATCTCTGCACCCGCGCTCAGTGCGTTCAACTTGCCATTGGCTACCTGGCGAGACAACGGCGCCATGCCACAGTTGGTGGAAGGATAGAGCTTATCGGCGTCGACAAATTGCAGCGCTTTGCGCAAGGTGCTGGCAACGTCCTCTGGGGTCTCGATGTGATGGCTGGCCACATCAATGGCGCCGACCATCACTTTTTTGCCACGAATCAGTTCAAGCAGATCCATAGGGACATGCGAGTTATGGCACTCCAGTGAGACGATATCAATACTGGACGTTTGCAGTTTAGGAAACGCTTCTTCGTATTGTCGCCACTCTGTCCCCAGCGTCTTTTTCCAGTCGGTGTTGGCTTTGATGCCGTAACCATAGCAAATGTGCACCGCGGTCTCGCATTTGAGCCCTTCGATGGCTCTTTCTAACGCCGCGATACCCCAGTCATTCACTTCGTCAAAAAAGACATTAAAAGCGGGCTCGTCGAACTGAATAATGTCGACGCCGGCGGCTTCTAACTCGCGGGCTTCTTGATTGAGAATTTTAGCAAATTCCCAGGCCAGTTTTTCGCGGCTTTTGTAATGCGCATCGTAAAGCGTATCAATCATCGTCATTGGCCCCGGCAACGCCCACTTTATGGGTTGCCTGGTCAGCTTGCGTAAAAATTTGGCATCGTCCACAAACACCGGCTTCTGGCGAGAGACGGCTCCCGTGACGGTCGGCACGCTCGCATCGTAACGATTACGGATTTTCACCGTCTCGCGTTTTTCGAAATCAACGCCACTGAGATGTTCAATAAATGTGGTCACAAAGTGTTGGCGTGTTTGCTCTCCATCGCTAACGATGTCGATCCCTGCGCGCAACTGATCAAACAACGCGAGGCTCAGGGCATCTTTTTTCCCTTCAACTAACTCGTCGTTGTGTAATTTCCAGGGAGACCACAGTTTTTCTGGTTCGGCGAGCCAGGACGGTTTAGGCAAGCTGCCGGCGGTTGAGGTGGGGAGCAATGTTTTCATAACAGGTGACCTTATCGTTTTAATTAATCAAAGCGCGTACTGAGCAGACCATTGCTCCAGAATATTTTTGTATTTTTTAATGAAGTGTTCTTCGGTAAATTTTCCCTGCTCGATAGCTAACTGACTGCGTTCATCACGGTCATAAACAATTTTTGTTAATGAGTGATCCTGATGATTCAGGTTGGGCTGATAGTCGTGTCCTGCCGCGGAGTTAGCATTGTAAATCTCAGGACGATAAATTTTCTGGAACGTCTCCATCGTGCTGATCGTGCCGATCAATTCCAGGTCGGTATAATCGCGCAGTAAATCGCCAATAAAATAGAACGCCAGGGGGGCAACGCTATTTTCAGGCATGAAATAGCGGACCTGTAATCCCATTTTTTTGAAATACTCTTCCGTCAGCGATGTGCCATTTTGCTGATATTCAATGCCCAGCACCGGATGCCGATTCCCATTCTGCTGGTAAGTGTTTTTATTCGACACGCTCAGGCAAATCACCGGGGTTTTACTGAAATTCTCTTTAAACGCCGTTGAATTCACGAAATGTTTAAAGATGTTGCCATGCAGACAGCCGAAGTCCTTCGGGAGGCTGAATTGTGCCTGGCCGTCATTATGTGCGGGCAATAAGACGCTGAAATCGTAATCGCGAACGTAAGAAGAGAAGTTATTGCCCACAATGCCTTCAATACGCTCGTTGGTCTTTTTATCAATAATATAGGTTTTGAGTATCTCGATAGCCGGGAAAGTGGCAGTACTGTTTTCTGCTTCGATATTCATCTCGGCAGAGATGATTTCCAGCTCAACGGCATAACGATCGCCTTTAGGGTTGTCCCAGCTTGCCAGGGTATTAAAACGATTGTTGATCATCACTAACGTATTGCGCAGATTCTGCTGACGATTGTCACCTCTGGCCAAATTAGCAAAGTTGGTGGTGATCCGCGTATTTTCTGAAGGATTATAATTTTCATCAAAAGCACTGCTTTTGATGGTGAAAGTAAAATTTTTATTCATCGCGATCGTTACCTCAGGTGCTGATATAGAGACAGAATGTATTTCTGCACGTCCGCCAACGGCGGCGTTATCTCTCTTCGTGTTATCAATAAGTTAATAGGGTAATGTTATGCCAGAGGCAGGAGGGGAGAGAAAGCGACTTAATTTCACTGCAACATGAGTTATCTTCATGATCGGGCAGAACACGACATGTTGCCCGTGAGGCTTACGTCTCACGGGTTTCAGCTTGTTTGGCTAAGGTTCGGGCAAGAATGGAAGAATAGAGCGGTTTACCGCCGAGGAATTGCGCCAGTAGCGTAGCCCCGAGGCAGGTGATGATCATCGGTAAAATAAGCTGGTAGTTATCCGACATCTCCAGCACCAGCACTATGCCAGTAAGCGGAGCCCTGACGGAGGCGGCAAACAGCGCGCCCATGCCGGCGATGGCAAATGTACCGGCTTCCAGTCCGTAAGCCGGGAACAGATCGGCTACGCCGACGCCATAAGCCGTGCCCAGCACGGTCCCTAACGCCAGCATAGGCGCAAAAATTCCGCCCGGCGCACCTGAACTGAAGCAGAGCAACGTGGTCAGCAGGCGGACCAGAAACAGGGCAATCAGGGCGTAAAAGGTGAATCCCCCTTTTGCTGCCTCAGGAATCAATGCAAATCCACCGCCTGCGCCGGGTGCGTAAAACAGTGCAAGGATCCCACACGCGCCGCCAATGCAACCGCCGATCACCACTGCGCGCCCATTACGTCCGCCGTACAGACGCTGAAAACCATCCTGAAAAATGAAGACGAGGCGGTTGAATACCACGCCGACAACCCCGAACAGCATGCCGAGAATCAGGTAGAGCCATAACGTATTTACCGGGGCGTTGGATAACTGGCCGACGGCAATGACCGGGTTTTCACCATTGAAAATCCGAAAGACGATGCTGGCCATAATCACGCCAATGAATACGGCCTTGATGGAGATGAGGTTGTAGCGAAATTGCGGGCGCATCTCTTCAAGAATAAAAAGGATGCCCGCCAGCGGCGCGTTAAAGGCCGCGGCCAGCCCCGCAGCAGCACCCGTTGCTAACAAAGAGTGACGCGCTTCAGCCTGTTTTACTCCCAGCAGGTCCGTCACCATGCGGCCAATATTGCCGCCAAGCTGAACCGTCGGGCCTTCTCTGCCAAGCACCATGCCTGCGCCCAGTGTGCCCATACCGCCAAAAAACTTCACGGGGATAACACGCCACCACCGTACCGGGCGCAAATCCTCCAGCGCGCCTTCAATCTCAGGAATTCCTGAACCCGATGCCTCGGGGGCAAAAAACCTGACCAGCGCATACCCGACCATGGCTAACAGCCCGGAGAGGGCAAAGGCCATAAGGCATAACGTCCATCCGCTGAAACCAGACTGTGAGAGCAGTGTGGTTCGAAAATGCTCTACGGCATTCACAGCACGAAAAAATGCGACGCCAACCAAACCCACCACGGTGCCCACCAGTGCGGCGCAGACCAAAACGGCAACGGGCGTTTTGTCGCGGTAAAGCAGGGCCCTGAACATCCCTTTTCTGGCGCGTTCTGATTGCGGGACCTTAACCTCTGAAGTGTCTGTATCCATGATTCAATTCAACAATATTCTTTACCCGAAAGGGGTAGGATTTTATCCATCCTGAAAAGATTAAACAAAACCCTTCTCGTTACAATACGTATCGGGCGTGCGGATCCAACGATACAGCACCCACGCGTGGCTTCGCGCTAAACGGTGACGTGATGACTGGTAAGCGCTTGATTCGCGTAGCGATGAATCATCAACGCGGGCGGGTCGCTGACGGGAGGGACATTCACCGTGCCAAACCAAAGAGGGTTGGCCGGGCAAACTGAGCCGCAGATGTAGGCAGGAATGCCGGCAAAGCTGGCTGCAACCGCTCGGTGCACGTGGCCTGAAGAGAGCGCAAGCAGCCGCGCCGGTGTGCGCTGAAATAAGGCTTCGAGCGCCTGCACCCCCTGGCACATGCTTTCATCGAGCGTCGGGATACCGGACGCGAACAGGTGATGGTGCAAGAAGAGGAGTATCGGCGTATCGCCAGCTTCATTAAGCTCTGTTTCCAGCCAATCCAGATGCTCCGTTACGCTGCCATGCACATGCGCATCGACCGTGGTATCCAGACCGATAATTTTCAGCTCAGGGGAGTGATAAACAAAGTGCAAGGCGTTGTTAGTGGCTTCTTTCGCCCGGCACGGTTTGTTCCATACTGAACGCATCAAATGACGATCGTCTGAATTTCCCGGCAGAACGAACGAGGGGCAGCCTGACTTTCTCAGACGGTCCGCTATCTGTTGGTATCCGTTCCGCCATTTATCCTCCGCCAGGTCGCCGCTGAGTACCACCAGGTCGGGTTGCAGATGATCAAGCCAACGCAATACGCGATCCAACCGCTGGAGATTGTCATTATCCGGTGCAGCGTGAATGTCTGAAACCTGCGCAATGATCATGGCGTTATCCTGTTGATGAGGGCCCGGCGTTTTGCCTCTGGCCCATTCAAGCGTAGAGCAGTCTGGTGTTTTAGGCAGCATCGCACCCGGAACCGCTGAAAAGCGCAGGCGTTCAGTCTGCGCTCAGCATCAGGTCAAGGTTTTGCACCGCCGCGCCCGATGCGCCTTTACCAAGATTATCGAAAACGGCGGTGAGCAGAATCTGCCCGGTTTCCGGGTTCGAAAAGACGCGAAGCGCCATGTTATTGGTACCGTTAAGTGCTTCAGGATCAAGGCGTTCTGCCTCCCCGGCCGTGGTCTGCGTCAGCACCTTGACGTGGCCGCAGTGACGGTAATGGTGTGAAAGACAAGCCTGGATGGCGGCAGGCGTGGCAGAGTGAGGAAGCAAGCGTTGCTGGAGTGGCACGCTCAGGACAATTCCCTGGCGATAGGCACCGTAGGCGGGCATAAAAAAGGGTGCCACCGTGAGCTTCGCGTACTGCGCGATTTCAGGCACATGTTTATGTTTCAGGGCCAAACCGTAGGCCTGGAAAGTGGGCACGGATGCAGCGTTTTCACCCTCATAAAGCGCGATTGCCGACCGTCCGCCTCCCGAATAGCCGGACACCGCATGAATCGAGACAGGGTAATCCGCTGGCAGCAGCCCTGCATTCACTAACGGCAGCAACAGGCCAATGGCACCGGTGGGGTAGCAGCCTGGGTTGGTGACGCGTTTCGAGGTGCGAATGTGCTCAGGTTGATCCGCGTTCATCTCAGGAAAACCGTAGGTCCAGCCTGGTGAGACCCGATGCGCTGAACTGGCATCAATCACCCGAACATGAGGATTCTTCACCATCGCGACGGCTTCCCTGGCCGCCTCATCGGGCAGACAAAGCATCGCGATGTCACAGCTGTTAAGCATTTCCGCCCGCCGGTGTGTGTCTTTGCGCTCTGCGGGCGGGAGCGTCAGCAGCGTAATGTCCTTGCGGTCACGCAAGCGATCGTGGATTTGTAAACCTGTCGTGCCTTGTTCGCCATCGATAAAAACCTGCATCTTCATTATTTCCTGATTGGGGAAGGGGGATATCAGGATGTTGAGCCCGCTTTAAGTGTGGGTAAAGTTGAATTATCTTAACGTCAGATTCAGTTTTTCTGAGGCATGCTATGCGGGAAATAAACCTTGACCAGCTACGTACCCTGGTCACCATTGCCAATACAGGTTCCTTTAACGAAGCGGCGCAACGTCTTCATTTATCGCCGCCCACGGTCAGCCTGCATATTTCCGAACTTGAAAACCGGCTGGGCGCAACACTGCTTTCACGCACCCGTGGCAACATCAGGCCGACGGCGATTGGCGAAAACCTCGTGACGCATGCACGTCGTCTGCTGGCCGATGCGGCATGGGTGCTTGAGGACATATCCCGCCAGGCCAGGGGATTAACCGGGCAGGTCAGAATAGGCGCGTCGACAGGGGCCATCGCTAATCTGTTGCCCAGGGCAATTGAAGGACTTGCGCTGTCTCACCCCGGTATCGATGTCCAAATTTCCGTGCTCACCTCCCAACATACGCTTGAACACCTGAAATCCGGCGCACTGGATATCGGTATTGTCGCGCTCCCTCAACCGCGGATCGCAGGGCTGAAAATTGACGCCTGGCGGCGGGATCCGGTCGTGGCTTTTCTGCCCGCAAGCTGGCAGGCGCCTGAGACGGTGACAGCGGATTGGCTGATGAAGAAACCCCTGATACTGAATGGGTCAGGCACACATTTATCCCAACTGACCGACCACTGGTTTGCAGGAGCAGGCCATCACCCGGTGGCTAAAATCACGCTCGATTACAACGATGCTATTAAAAGCCTGGTGGCGGCCGGCTATGGCGCAACGCTGTTACCGCTGGAGGCGGGAACGTCATTATCCAGCGATAACCGTATCGTCTGGCACGCCTTAACACCGCCTTTATGGCGAGGTTTAGGATTAGCCTATCGCGAAAGCGCGCACGATCTTTCCACCCGGCACTTACTTTCAACGCTGCAGGATTTAGAACAGGAATAAGGGACGGCAAAGCATTATCGCAATGGCGCGCAGCTTGTCTTAATCACATCTCGTAGCCAAAGGTGTGCGGGATCGTGATTTTTTCGCGCATGCCAGGCCTGTTCGAAGTCAAAGCCGGGAAGGGAGAGCGGCGGTGTAAATCTGGCCAGGGTTTCATCACCGCTATCGGGCGAAACGGTATGGCTCGCCACGGTTAATACCAGATCGGTGCCCGGAAGCAGATTGATGGCTGCGCCCCAGTGCACAAGCGACACGCAGATGCGGCGTTTGAGTCCCTTGGCAAGTAATGCTCTCTCTATTTCATCGACCGCATCGGGTTCAGCAGCGAGCTTAATATGGGGTCTTGCCAGCCACTCTTTAAGGGTCAGTTCACCTTTCGCGGGCAGAAATCGTTTATCAGCAAGGCAGATAAACGCCTCAGAAAAAAGCACCTCTCTCTGTAGCGTGTCCGGGGCATCGGGGAAAACGCCGAGCGCCAGGTCCACTTCGCCGTCGTTCACTTGTGCCAGCATGCGTTCCCGACTCGCCTGAGTGATGACCAAATCCAGGCCCGGCGCCTGCTCCCGTAAATAAGCAACCAGAGGCGGTAACACGATGCGAGCGGCGTAATCCGACATGGCGATCCGAAAGCGTCCCTGTGCCGTGGCGGGGGTAAAGGCGGCGGGACTCAGCAGGTTATTCAGCTCGTACAGCGCGGTTTCAAGCGGCGCAAGCAGCGTTTGCGCTCTGGCTGAGAGCGTCATTTTCCCTTTGCCTGCAATAAGCAGCGGATCGTCAAAATGGGTTCGCAGCAGGGCCAAAGAGTGGCTCACCGCAGGCTGGCTGCGATGAAGCCTGAGTGCGGCGCGGGTGACATGTTTCTCAGTGAGAAGAGCATGCAGCGTCAGGAGCAGGTTCAGATCTATCTTTCTCAGCTCATCCATTTCATGCATATCCTCTATGCGAATTACTGATTTCAATAAATATAACGGATAGTGAAAGATAACGGCATCGAAACATCTCCCGCTGAGGTCGTACATGTTCATCAAAACGTTAATCATTGCCTTTATCCCCACCGGGATTGCTTTTCTCGCTGGCGCACTGCTCCCCATTCAGGTGTCTGGCAATGCTGCGGTAGGTAAAGCGCTGGGGCATCCGTTGTGGGGCGCGCTGGTCTCGCTGACGGTCAGTATGCTTGTTCTTGTCCCGCTGCTGTGGGTTATCAAAGTCCCATCACCGCGTTTGGCGGTGGCCTTAGCTGGACCCTGGTGGCTGTGGATTGGCGGTATCGTCGGGGCCATATACGTGCTCAGCGCCACCGCGTTGACGCCTGTACTGGGTGCCGCCAGTTTTATTGTTCTGGTGGTCGCCGGTCAGACCATTGCGGCGATCGGCGTCGATCACTGGGGGTTAATGGGGCTTACACCGCGCCCCGTCACGCTTGCCAGGTTGGCAGGGGGAATGTTGATCGTTGTCGGCGTGGTTTTGGTTCAGTACAACGGGCGTAGCGGGAGTTAACGTCCCCCGTATCTGTTCGGACCGCTGTTTTTGACAACGGGCCGGTCGGGCGTGATGGGCCAGCAGACGTCTGTTCATTCAACCTTGCCAGCTGGCGGGGCGCTTTCAACAGCCTCCTCACGCTGGTTTTTCCCCACAGTTTTCCCTGCTTTATTCTCAATACGATAGTCAATGACCACCTTATGACCGCTCGGCGGCGTAACGGTGACTTCGTTTATCATTTCACCTGAATCCGGGGGCAGTGTGTGTGTAGAACGCCCTCTGGAGAGGATTTGCCCGTTTTGTTTTACCTGCCAAATAAGACGACAGTCTTCGCATGCCGACCAGGTGTCGTTTATGGCCCACAAGCGAACGGTCGCTGTACTTCCCTTACGCCATGTGGCCGTCACCGGTTCAATGGAGGGCAGGAGCGGCTGATAAGCATTCTGCAGCGCGTAGTATCCCGCTTTCGGTTTGCGTAGATAATCCACGACGCCCCAATTCACTGAGGGCCAGGTCTCCACAAACATGAAGTGGAAAAGGGCGGTCACGGGTTGATAACGCTGCCGGCGATAGCTTTCCGCCGCCGTAGAGACCAGCTGTGCCTGATAGTGCTGGGTGTTATCAATCATCTCGTGAATATTTTTCCCGCGCGGAATGCCGGCAAACTTAAAGGTCTGAAAAGGCTGGAAGTTATGATACTTCCACATCGCCCATCCTGGATCATCAGCGGCGGTGCTCTTCGGCCAGAGCAAGGCGGGGGGCACAATGGTTTTAAGCGTCGAAAGACGTGGCAGCGCCTGAGCACCGAACTCGGTAATGACGGCGGTTTTAGCCGGCGCCAGCAGATCGCGTAGGGTGCCGAAATACCATCCGGCCCAGTAATGTTCTTCGACCGCTGAGAAACGATGCACGAGGCGGGATGTATCTTCTGCCAGCGTGTCGCCCACTCTTTGGGTCAGCGCGCGGTTTAAATCCTTATTCCAGTCAGGAAAACGTTTTTCCATCCACGGTGAATTCCACGGCGGTTCATTATGACCGCCCCATACGATAATGGCGGGGGAATTACCGAATTGTTCGACCATCTCGCGGGTCTGTCGGACAGCATTGTCGGCAAATTCAACGCTATTATCATAGCCCCACTGGAGAGGGACATCCTGCCAAATCATCAACCCCATCTCATCGGCCACGGCATAGAGTTCACGACCTGCCACGTGCCCGTGCACCCGGATCGCATTGGCGTTCATCCCCTGAACCAACTCAAAGTCCTGGCGGTATTTTGCGCGCGTCATGGTGCTGAGCCACGGGGAGCCGATATAGTTACTGCCTTTGATAAATAAGCGTTTTTCGTTGATGCGCCAGCCTTTATTCTCAGGCTGTTCTTCCAGCTTTCGCAGCCCTGTCCGCGTGACGGCGGTGTCCATTATTCCCTTGTCGTCAATCAATGAGGCGCGAACCCGGTACAGGTTGGGTTTGCCAAAACCTACCGGCCACCAGAGCCTGGCCTGTTTCATCGGAAGGCGAATACTCAGGCTTTGTGTTGCGCCATCGGTTTTGTTCAGCGTAACGGGATAGTCCTGCTGAAAGCGTTGACCAAAGAAGTTGTCTGGGGAGGCTATCAGTCGCAGGGTGGCTGTTCCCGTGGCTTGCGCACGGTAACGAATATCGGCTCGCAGTACGGGATTTTCCAGTCCATCCTGCCAGTCGGGACGAAGGATCACATTATCTATCGTGACGCCGCGGCTCAGATGCAACCTCACCGGGGCCCAGATGCCGCCGGAGTTGGCATCCTGACCCTTTTCGGACCAGGCGCCGCCGGGGCGCGTGTCATGCTGATTCAGCACCCCCTTCACCAGGGTTTTATGCAGCGGCCAGATGGTTTTCGGATCTTCATACGGACTATCCACACGAACGGCGAGTTGATTATGGCGCTTCAGCGCAGCGCTGACGTCGACCGGGAAACGCTGAAAATAGCCCTCATGGCGCGCAAGTTTATTCCCATTAAGCGTGACATCGGTGAAATAATCGACACCATCAAACACCAGCGTTGCCATCTGGTCGGGGGGCAGAGCGGGTACGCTAAATTCATGGCGATACCACAGGGCGCCCTGATGATCGTAACCGGCACTGTACCAGTTGGCGGGAACCTTAAGCGCATGCCAGCCATCGACAGGGCCGGTCTTACCGTTGAAAGCGCTATCGTTAGCGTCATGAATTTGCCACGTCCCGGCCAGCGACCAGGTCATGGGGAGGGGCGTCGCCAACGCCGGTGGCAGACACATTAATAGCAACCAAACCCCTTTACGGATCATGCTTTATCTCCTGCATTCGGTGCTGTAACCAGGCGGCGACACGCCTGGACTCCTCTCCAAGTTGCTGGCGCAATGCCCCGAGTCCGGCCCGGTCCCCGGAGGTGGCCTGGTGCTCAAGATGTTGCAGCACATCGGTGAGGTGAGAAAAACCGAGGGTCACGGCTTCGCCGCGAAATTTATGTGCAGCCCGTTGTAAGCCCTTACGATCGTCCTGATCGATGGCGTTTTCCACGGCAGCGGTCGCCGCGCTAAGACCTGCACTGAAGAGGGCAAGCAGCTCATTCACCAGGTCGGGATCATCCGCGCACTGCTGCAAAAGCAGCGCCTCGTCCGGCATCCCTTTATTGTCCGGAGACACCAGACGCATAATTTCACTGCGCATGGCGTCCTGGCTTACGGGTTTAGCGATATAACCGTCAAAGCCCATCATCAGACAGCGCGCTTCATCGCCCTGCATAGCATGGGCGGTCATGGCGATAGCGGGCTGATGTCCTGCCCCCCGGACACGCTCCTCTTCACGAAGGAGACGAATCGCGGTTTCGCCGTCCATTTCCGGCATTTGCAGGTCAATCAGCAGGATGTCCCAGCGCTCCGCCTGCCAGCGCGTCAGGGCATCACGTCCATTATTGACCACCTCGCACTGATGGCCGAGCCGCTCCAGTAAGCGTCTGGCGACTTTCTGATTTACCACATTGTCTTCGGCCAGCAGAATTCGCAGCCCGCCCTGGGCCGGTTCAGGCGTATCGACGGCCGGGGGGGTGGGGACGGTGTTAGCCGTGACCTCGAATACGCTGGCGATAACCTGATAAAGCTCGGCCTGCGTGACGGGTTTATGCAGATAGTGCGCGATACCAATGCGTTTGAGCATGTTCGGGTCAAAATGGCGACTCATGGAACTGAGCATAATGATATGGCTTTGCTCTACCTGTGGAAGTACAGAGAGTTCAAGCGCCAGAGAAACACCGTCCATTTCCGGCATTTGCGCATCAAGCAGGATCAACGGCCAGAACGCGTCTCCCCCCGCCAGTCGCAGCGCCTCGCTGGCATTATTGACACAGGTCGGTGCCAATCCCATCTGGTTTAGCATGGTATCGAGCAGACGCAGGTTCGTGCTGTTGTCGTCAACGACCAGGACCCGCTCACCGTTGAAGCGAACTGCCGATTTCCGTTCCGTCAGCGAGGTCTGGGGTTCAGCCAACGGCAGGCTGAAGGCAAACTCACTGCCGACGCCGGGCTCGCTCTCCACCGTCAGGTTACCGCCCATCAACGTGACCAGCCGGGCGGAGATGGTTAGCCCCAGACCCGTTCCGCCATAGCGTCGGGTTGTTGAACTGTCCGCCTGACTGAACGCCTCGAAAATGGCCTTCTGTTTTTCTACCGGGATGCCGATACCGCTGTCGCGGATGCGAAAACGCCAGCGGTTTTCCCCCTCATCGGGTTCAACAATCAGCAGAACCTCGCCCTGATGAGTAAACTTCAGCGCGTTACCCAACAGATTGGTAAGGATCTGGCGCAGCCGTGGCCCATCGGCCAGTAACCTGTCCGGCACGGCGGGGGAGATGTCGACCAGTAGCTCAATCCCTTTTTCACTGGCAGCGGGCATATGCGGACGAATCAATGACTGGATAAAAGGACGGATGTCGACCGGTTCGAGATCCATCTCAATTTTGCCGGACTCAATGCGGGAAAAATCGAGAATGTCATTGATGATATGCAGTAAGGATTGGGCTGAACTCATGACCAGTGAAAGGTACTCTCGCTGATCCTGATTGAGAGGGGTATCCAGACAGAGTTGCGTCATGCCTAAGATGCCGTTCATCGGGGTACGAATTTCATGGCTCATGTTGGCCAAAAAAGCGCTCTTCGCCTCGTTGGCCTCATGGGCGACCTTAGCGGCCTCAATGGCGAGCAATTCGGCCTCCTTGCGGCGGGTAATATCCTGCAGGGTGCCAATGACCCTTTCAGCCGCCTGGTGCATGTCGAGGGTGACGACCTGCCCGGAAACCAACATCCAGCGCCAGCCCTGCGTCGGATGCTCAACGCGAATTTCACATTCAAACACGGGCCGATGCTCTTTTTTCGCTGCGGTCATCGCGTTACGCAGGGCGGCACGGTCCTCCTCATGGACCAGGTTCAGCAGAAAATGCAACGGATAGCGCCACTGCGATCGTGACTGGCCCAACATTGCCAGCAGCGTATCGTTCACCTGCAGGTTATCCTGCGACACCTGCCAGTCCCAGATACCGATCTGGATTGATTCGGCAGTGAGTAAAAAGTCATCATGCAACTGGTGGCGAGATTGCTGCGCCTCGTCAAGTTCAGTGATGTCAGTATGCAGACTCACAATACCGCCATCCTTAAGCCGCTGATGTTGAACATAGATTCGTCTTTGTCCTGACTGCCTGACTTCGCAGTGGCGTGCCTGTCGGCAGTTGCGAACGATCGCTTCCCGCAACGTCTGTTGACGGCTGGGATCGATGCTATAACCTACATCAATAAATTTACCGACCAGATATTCGAGAGTCGCACCGGTCTTTAACCACGGGGCCATCACCGGGTAAAAAACCGTGACCTGGTCATTCCACACCACCAGGCGTTCGGTGCTGTCGTAGATCATCACCGCCGAGGGCAGCATGTTGACATCGAAACGGGATGGGGTTGGCATCGTTACTCGCTCCCGGCTCGATAGTGCAACTCGGCCTGGCGACGCAGGTATTCCAGGCCGGGCGCAATGGCCATCGCCCAGGCGGTCAGGATCTCTTCATCGCAAAGGGGATCGTGCGCACGTACGGTTCTGAGCATCGCTTCGCGCCAGTAGGCAAAAAAACGGGGCGGTAACCGCAGGCCAGCCTGGCTCTGTTCGCGAGCCAGTCGCTCAAGAAAATCCGGCACGAAGAGCGCCCCGTCTACCGCCAGCATGGCGAAGAAGCACTTGAAGATCATCTGCTGTCCTTCCTCACCGGGTCGTTGGGCAAAGTGCTGCTCGGTTTCAGGCGACATATGCAAAAAAGCGCTGTAAAAAGAGTGAAAGAAGCGCTTCTTGTCATTCTCCGGCAAGACGCGGTTCAGGCTTGCCTCAAAAAGATCGCGATAAAATTTCATGGCTTAGCCCTCACAGACCGTTCCCCCGGCAGGCACAGACCCGGTGGGTTAAATTCATCTGACACGCGCCGGGAAAAATAGCTTTTCTCATCAATGAGGCCGTTTTTAATGAGTGGCCCGGCCTTATGCTTATAAAGAAGTGATTCCAGAACGATGGCGTTAGTGGAAAGGGTTATCATCGCATTCGTGTCGCCGGTTGCCTCGACACGTCCCTCAAACCAACCCTGCTGCGGGTTGTTCAGGTGCTGCGTCACCGCCATGAGGGCGTCGGTATAGTCGTTTTCCCAGAGCGTCCACAACACGAAAACGGCCTTGGTTGTCACCTGCGCCAGGCGCGGATAGTAACGACCGTCGTCGCCGAGGGTGTTCCAGGCATAACCGTTACCCCACACGGTATCTTCAACGTGCCACGGCGCTTGCGATAAGGCGAAATCTGCGCGCGCGGTGAGAACGTTATCGCGCTCCCAACGCGATTTTTGACTGAGCCACACCCCTTCAGCCCTGGCGCGGAAGGCATCTGTCACCTCGGCAGGTAAGCCCGGCGGTTGCCAGCCGAACTCGAGGCCAGGCAGCATAGCGGGCAGGGTGGTCAACAGCGAAGGCTGCCAGGTGGTGCGCGGGTCTCGTGTGTCAACGGCGAGGCTACGTTGGTAGAGGATTACGTTGCGGGACGGCGGAGTGAGGGCTTTCCCGACCGGGAATCCCCACAGTCGAAACGCGCTGGCGGCATATTCGCTCTCGCCCAGACGAAGCTCCTCGCGGGTCACCGTCTGCCCGTTTTCTAACGAAGCGGACCACAATTCGCCTTCGTTATCCAGCACCGGGCAGAAATTCCAACGCAGGACGATTTTATCCAGGTATTCCCGATATTGCGGCGCGTATTCGGCGGTCAGCCTTAGCGCCAGCATCAGCCTTGCCATATCCTTTGCTGACCAGCCGCTCTTAACCGGCTTACCGCTGAAATCAATGGGCTTCGCCGTCTGACTGGAGTAAAGCCTGCCCGGCACCCGGGCATCGGTCAGCGTCAAACGATTCAGTGTCCCGAGCAGTCGCGTCAAGCGGGCATCAAACTCGGCTTCGTTTATTAGCCCAAGCTCTCTGGCTGAGACCAGCGCCACGAGGGTGTCGCCCATTTGCCAAAGCGTGACACGTGGTTGCTTGTCGCTGCCGTTAACCAGGCCAGTCTGCGCTTGCGTATTATTGGCGAAATAGCGCCATGCGATACGCGCCCACTCGTGCTCCTGCGGCGTCAGGCTGCTAATGCGTGCAGAGGTGTGCCAGCCTCCGTTACTTAGCCAGCGCCAGCCCGCACCGTGTTGACCAAACAGCGCAAAGGCGATGAGCGTAACGAGGATGATAACGGTCAGCCACCGCGCTACTGTTTTAAGCATTGCGCAGTCACCGGCGGCAGTTTAATGGGTTCGTCCGCATTGCAGGATGGGCACTGACAGGCCTGGCAGGCAGATTGTGTTCGCATCGTCGTCCCGGTTTGTTCACACCAGCTCTTCACGGCGGGCGTGCTCTCCAGGAAAGGGCGGTTGCGCGGTTTGTTATTGGGATCAAACAGATCGACGAGCTTTTTGTCCCAGAGAGAAGGGGCGAAATCGTGATTTTTAGGGTTATCGCTATTAAATTGCAGCAGTTTGCCCTCTTTTTTGAAGAGCAGTGCTTCCAGCATGATGCCGTTATTATTTGCCGTGAACTCTTTAATCGGGCCATCACCATTTTCGTAAAGCCCTTCGTAATAGCCTTTGCCCTCTTCGTTGGCGTTTTCGATAGTCGTGAGCAGCCGGTCGGTATACGGAGAATCCCAGAGCACCCACATGCCAAGCGCGGCTTTCAGTGATACGGCAGCAGTGTTGGGAACGAACTGGCCTTTATCGGTGATGGTATTCCAGTTGAAACCGTCGCTGAAAACGGTGTCGTAGACAAAATAAGGGGATTTATCAAGCTGATGCTCTGAACGCGCAGTGAGTATCCCCGTGATGGCATAGCGGTTTTCCTGCGCCTGATAAACGCGGTCGGCAAAGTTCTTCATCCACGGATGAGAATAATTGCGCGGACTGTTGTTACGATCTGTTGGATTATCAAAGCCAAATTCCAGACCATACAGCAGGTAAGATTCGGTAACGACATAGTTATGTTGCGACGTCATACGCGGGTCGCGCGAATCATAAGGCACCAGCACACAGTAAATTTCTGCCAGCTCATAGGGCTGAGGACGACTGGCCTGGCAGGTGCGAAATCCCCAAAGCTGAAAGCCCGCTGCGCCATACTCCTCATAGCCCAGTCGGCCTTCCTGCACATATTTTGGCTGACCGTTTTCAAGGTAAGCGCCGTACAGGGTGCCACAGGGATCGATAGCATGACTGAAGTCCCAGCCAAGCACGACGTTATCCACACTGTTGCCGTATTCCGGGTAACGCTCTTTAATGACTTTTAACCAGACCAGCATCCTGCCGATGTCGAGCGCGGAAAAACCGATTTCACCGGGTTTATTCTGGTAATCCACTTTCTGCCCACTGATGGTGTTATAGGCTTTGTTGGGTAATTCGTTACGAAAGAGCACCAGCGTATTCAGGGTGGCGAGAAATTTCAGCATCCTGCGGTCGAACTCGGCTTTATCAATAATGCCCAGTTCGCGCGCTGCCGTCATCGCGGCCAGATAAGAGGCGCTGTCCCACATCGTGGTGGACGGATATTTGTTTACGGCATTCACTAGCCCAGTGGTGGGCTGGTAGTTGGTGACAAAATACTGCCACGCGTTTTTCGCGATGGCCATCTCTCGCGGACTGAGCTCACCGCTACGTGGCTCATAATCTGATGCCGGAAGCCCGGATGCCGCCTGCACCCCTGAGAGAGTGAGCCAGAACGCCATGAAGCCGGCCAGGATGGGAAATAACAAAAATTTCAGCTTCATGGCGTCGCTCCTGCTGAAGACGTTGAGGGAGAAGAGGGGGTGAGACAGGCGAGACACAGCATCTGCCCGCGGGTAATGTAAGCCAGGCTTTCAAGCACAATGGCATTGGTGTCGGCGTCAACGATATCGTTCACGCTGTTATTCAGATTCAGCCCTCTCTGCCATCCTTTGCCGGGTATCTGCAGTGATTTCACCTGTTGGCGCAGTGCTTCGCTCCAACTGTTACGAAACAGGGCGTACCAGGCAAAGGCCGTGCGCGTTGAGGTGATCGCCGTCTGCTCCGGGGTGGCATCGCGCAGGGCGCTGTTTTGTAGCGGCTGGCGATTAGGCAGATCGTTAACGTAATCTGGCGCAGGCTCTGCGTAATCGGTACTGATAGGCGGTTTACGCACCCGCAGGCTGTGGCGACGTTGTTGAATTTGCATGATGCGCCAGGTGATTTCCGCGCTCTGGGCGTCAAAGCCCAGCTCCAGCCCGGTTAACAGATAAGGCAGGCTGATGAGCGACGGTTGGCGGCCCCACGGGGTGCGTAGCCCCTCGTCAGGCACCATGATGCCGTCGATGTCGATCATCTGCTGCCCTGATGGCGGGTTGGTGACTGCCAGTCCCGCGGCGCTATTTATCAGTCGAAGCATATGGCTGGCATACAGCCGATAGCCGAAGCTGTTACGGGGTTCGTCCGTCGCAAGAGCCCAATGGTGCAGTGGGGCCGCGGCAGCACTGGCCGTGTTATTTTCAATTAACGCGCCGACATTCCACTGATTAAAAATATCGCGTATGGCGGCAGCATGCTGGGGGTAACGCCATAGCAGTGTTTGCAGCGCATTCAGCAAACGCCCCATTCCGATGGCCGAAGAGTCGGGTTTACCCAATATCTTCAATGTGTCCGCGTGATAATACGCCGCAGGCAGCCCCTGAGCGTTAAGCGGAATTTGTCCGAGCGTGAACAGGGCCGCCGTAATCCGCTCATCGAACTCATCGGTTGTCAGAATGTTGAGCTCTTTGGCTGAGGCCACGGCAAAAAGATAACTGCCAACACTCCACAGACTGAACCACGGCTCGCCATCGTGCGCATTGGCAAGCCCGTTCGGCTGGGTATTGTTGACATAGTACTGCCATGCCACTCGCGCCCAGATCGCCTCGTCAAAGGTCAGCGCTCGCGCGCCAGGTAACGGTGGGAAGTCTTTACTCAGCGTCATTCCCGTACTGCTTTCTACCCGCGTCGGCATCTGTTTTTCTACCCAGACGACAATGGCGAATCCCAACAAAAAACCGATGAGGATAGTGAGGTAGCTCCGCGCGGTCAGTAATGCGTTGCCTTTACTCATGCGCGCGTCTCCTCTTCTTCGGGCGGTGTCCACATGGCGGCGAGGATAAGCGGCAGCATGGCCGCAATGTTCACCGCTCCCCAGAAGATATTGATGACGTAGCCGGAAGGATCATCAACTTGTCCACGCGCAACCTGGACGCCCCCCCAGATAAGCCCCAGCAAGGTCAGAAGGACGATGGCAATTTGGGGTTTTACAAGATAGAGGAAACGGCCTTTTTGTCGCTCTTTGGGGGTGACGTGAAATTTAATTTGCTCGCCCCGCAGGACCGTATTGAGCGCCCGCAAATTCATCGAGAAAAAGGAGAGGTAAGAGGCTCTCCCGTCCCAGGCCGAAATGCCCCATGTCCCGAACATAAAGGCCAACTCTGACAGGATAAAAAAGGGCAAAAAGTGAAGATAAAAGGGTTCTGACCAGGCCGAGACCGGAGGGATGCCGGTAAAAAGGTAAATAATGGGCGAAATCAGAAAGACGGTGTTCCATACGCAGGCCATATAAGACCAGAAGGTTGTCGCGTACATCAGCGTTTGCGGTAATGAGAGCTTAAACCGGCGGCGGCTAAAGATATTGTCGTGAAAGAGAATATCCAGCGATCCTGCGGCGTATTTAAAACGCTGAATCATCCATGTCAACATATCCTGCGGCGATAGCATTTTGGATTCCACGCGCGGATGCATGACCGAACGCCATCTGCGCGCGGCGTCGCCGTGCAGCAGAATTGAGGTATAGATATCTTCGGACACATGGAACTTATAAGGGGTTAATTCTGTATCGAATGCGACATGAGGGCGCATGGCGTCCTGCAACGTTTTACGCATAACGGGATCGTGAATATCACGGGTATGTCTGTCTATTTCCTCTTCCACGGTCCAGACGTAGCTCCGCAATGCCGCCTGCATAACGGCTTCACGGCGATGTATTGATGCGGCGCCGCAGCAGAACGCGGCGTTAGCCCAGTTCCGGCGGCGTAAGATTACATCGTAAAACATGCGGGGATCGTTGAAGAAAGGGTCTCGCCCGACGGTAATCGGCCCGACGATTTTTTGCGCTATCCAGCCAAGTCCGTAACCCGCTTTGCCTGCTTTGCGCTCCAGCCAGCGCGCCAGGTTTTCACCTTCCGGCAGGTCGAAGAACCATTGCGGCGTCTGAACCCAGGCGACATCCGGATCGCGAAAATACCCCAGCGTGTGGCTAAGCAGCGTGGGGAAGACCCGGGTATCGGCGTCGCAAATGATCAGGAAGTCTCCGTCGGTCTGCTCCAGCCCGTTACGAAGATTACCAGCCTTGTAGCCGATGTTGGTCTGACGGGAAATATAATTGACCCCTTCCTGTTCACATACGGCTCTCATTTCCGGTCGCCGACCGTCATCAAGCACATGCACACGGTAATCCAGGGGAACGGGATAGGTCATTTTCATGGCATCACGGATAGAAAGCCTGACGAGCTCCACGTCTTCCGAATAGGTGGCAATGAACAGGTCGACTTTAATGGGCCGCACCTCAACCTGCTCGTCAGTGAGCAGACAATCGTTGATTGTCTCAGGCGGTGACGTTTGCGGCGGGTCTTCTTCCTTCCATAAATTAATGGTGAACAAAATCGTCCCGATCCAGGCCAGCGTTTCCGCCAATACCAGCGGAATGGCATACCATAATGCGTCGGTATTTAATGAAGCGGTCCAGCGCCAGTAAATATAATTACCGCCGAGGATCAGCGCCGCGACTGCTAATACCTGCCAGGTCAACATTACCCAGCGCGGCGTGTTGAGCGGCTCAGGGGGTTGGCGATTTTCAAAACGGGAAAAATAAAAATCCATAGTAAAGGATATCCTGATTCCGCAATGGTTCTGGATTAAACACGTTTTGCCAGCCACTGGCCGTTAATAAGAAAATAACACCTTGCTAAACAGTGCTTAAATTGAGTGTAGATGGCATAAAAAAAGTGTCCAGAAAACTAAAGTATCTATTATTAAGTGGCGCTTAACTTAATGGTCACTGCAATTAATATATTCTGGCATCGGTTAACAATTGCCAGAAACGTATCTTTGAGCTATCTAAATAATTTACCAGATGTTTTTTGTAACGGATGAAAGGTCCTGCCATGAGCCACGTCGCACCCGTCCTGCCGCAAAAAGAGATAAGTAAATCAATGTCATGGAGATATGATGTTGCGGGGGCGCGTGATTTGCGAATTGATTTAATGCGCGGTATTGCATTAGTGATGATGGTGGTTGCGCATATGGAAATCATGTCAATATTTAATATATTCACATGGGAGCGATTTGGGCTTACCACTGGGGCAGAAGGTTTTGTCATTCTCTCTGGCTTCATGTTAGGAATGCTTAATCGTGCCAGATTACGCAAGTCTGTCTTACTGACGGTTTCATGGGGGCTTTATCTTAGAGCGTGGAAAATATATCGCGTTAATATCATCATCATAATTTCATTACTGCTGTTAGGGTACATTCCTTTTTTGAACTTGTTTGAGGTCACGCACTTTACAGATCGTTATTCAGGGACCAGTTGGGCGCTTTATCCAGTCACGCCACAAATTAAGGAAACCTGGTTTAACATTATTCTCTATCTACAAATTGGCCCCCATCAAACACAAATCCTGGGGCTTTATATCTTTCTGCTGCTGCTCAGTCCGCTGTTTTTAGGCATGCTACAAAAAGGAAAAGTATACTGGCTGTTGAGCCTTTCACTGTTGGTTTATGGTTGCTGGCAGCGCTGGCCGATGCGTCTGACCGCAGCCGAATTTGAGTTCGCATTTCCTCTGTTAGCCTGGCAATTTATTTTTGTGCTGGGGATGAGCAGTGGCTGGTACAAAGAAGAGTTACTCTCTTTTGCCCGTACCCCACCCGGAAAAATGACGGTCGCGCTGTTAGTACTCATTGCACTGGTAATGGGGTTTATCGCGCAAAATCACACCAATCCCTTCATGCCGCCCGCTTTGCTGATGCATACCATTTCGCCGGAAAATTTTAATGCCTTTTACCACACGTGGGCGGCAAAAAATGGGCTGGGACCGATGAGGGTGTTAAACGACATAAGTCTTATGGTCGCGGTCTATCTGCTATTGACGTTTTGCTGGAAACCCATCTTCCGCCTGACAGGGTGGTTTCTCATCCCGTTGGGTCAGCATTCTCTTTATACCTTTATTTTACATGTCTACGTTGTCCTGCTGGTTAGCCAGATCGTCACCTTCGATTTGTGGCGTCAGGCGTGGATTGAAAACACACTGGTTCATGCCGCTGCGCTGGTCGCACTGTGGCTAATGGCGAAATATAACGTCGCCGCGCGCTGGATACCTAACTAAGGATGGGCTGATGCGTGTGAAATATTTACTGGTATGTGCGCTCCTTTATGCAACATCGGCGGTGGGCGCAACACCGACCGATGAAAAAGAGCTGCTCAGGGACAAAAATGGTGAGCCGGTGCAAGCGGGGGTGTTTACCAGTCGCTGGGGACGGCTATTCTCAGGCAATGACAAAGTCTTTTCAGGTGCACTGAGCTTCAGCTCTGGCCTGAAAGAACAATGGATGACCATCCCCAACAGTTCCAACAGCGCAGAGCAGAAGAAAAAGATCAATCAGACGCTCAATTTAAGCCTGCAGTACTCTCCTTATAGCTTCTGGTTTGCCAACGTGACCTCGCGTTTGCCAGTCACCGATACCAGTCGCTACACGGCAGACTATCGCTACAGTTTTGGCTATGACGACTGGCATGCCAACACCCTTAGCCTTGTCTATAGCAACTACGGTGATAACCATTTCTGGACCTCAGGGAGTCGCCGCAATACCTATTTTGAACAGGGGGCGGTGACGCTGGCTTATAAGTTCTCATTGCCGAAGCCCGTTGAACAGTCGCTGCTCATCAACAAAGGCGACAGTATTATTTGTCAGGTCGGTTACAGCTGGGTACCGCGCTACTACGATCTCAGCAGCAATGATATTCGCAAGAATAAAAATGTGATGCTGGGTGGGTGTGGCTACACCTTTAAACAACATTTCTTTGTCCGCGCGACGGCGTTCTGGTTCCCTGACAGCAGCCAGCAACAGCCCTGGAACGGTGATTACAGCTACAGCTTTGGTTACGCAGGTTACACGCCGGGTTCTTTCTCAGTGCAATATGCGAATTTTTCCGGCACCCGCTATCCAGGCCACCAGAGCGGAAATGGAAAATTTCGTGAGGGCACGGTCAGCCTTATCTGGTTTTTACCGCTTTAAGGGGGGCGACATGTCTGCATTACACGTACTGATTGTTGAAGACTCCGTGATATACCGCCGCCTGTTAAGCCGGATGCTGGTTCAATGGGGCTACATTGTCAGCGAAGCGGAGAACGGTATCGCCGCGCTGGAGATCCTGGCAACTCAACCGGTCAGTCTGATGATCAGTGACTGGGAGATGCCGGAGATGGATGGGCTGACGCTGTGTCGTGAGATCCGCAGCCGTCAATTTGGACGCTATATCTATTTAATTCTCCTCACGGCGCGCGAGGATTCAGGCGATCTGATGCGGGGATTTGATGCCGGCGCGGATGATTTCCTGAAAAAGCCCGTCGAACAGGGAGAGTTACGGGCACGTCTGCACGCTGGCGCGCGCATTCTGACCCTTGAAGCCACCCTGGCCGCACGCAATGCACGGCTTAGCGAGGCGCTGCAACAGATTGAGCAGGATCTTGAGATGGCGGCGCGGGTTCAACACTCCATTCTGCCTTCTCACCAGCTGCGCTATCGGGATTATTTCTCTGACTGGCTTTTTCTGCCGTCGGCTTGGGTGTCGGGAGACATTTTTAATGTCTTCCCGCTGGACAATCACCTGGGATTTTACTGCGTTGACGTTTCAGGCCATGGTGTCGGCGCGGCCATGATGTCCCTTGCGGTGGCACGCCAGTTTCTCCACGGCAGGGCGGTTGAGCGTTTTCTTTTTTCCGCAGACGACGAGGTCGCCTCCCCGGCGGAAGTCGTTCGGATTCTCAACGGGCGTTTTTGCAGTGACGAAGCGGACATTGTGAGCTATTTCACCATGATCTACGGCGTGATTGATCTGGATACGGGGGTGGGGAGGCTATGTCAGGCAGGGCACCCGACCCCCTTTATCGTCACCACAACCGGAGAAATCAGGCCGGTTGGTACCGGCGGCGCGCCAGTGGGGCTGATGCCCGATCTTCACTGGACGGATACCCGTTTTGCGTTGGCGCCAGGTGAACGGCTATGCCTGTTCAGCGACGGAATTACTGAATGTGAGAATCCGCATGGCGAGCAGTTCGGGCAGGACCGTCTGCAGCGCTGGCTAAAAGAGAGCGCCGACCTCACGCTGGACGCGCTTCTGCCGCGATTTGGTGAGCATCTTATCGGCTGGCGCGGTGCTGATGAGGCAGAACAGACCACGATGGCCGATGATGTTTCACTCTTAGTCATAGAACGTACAGGAGAAAATGGATGAAAATCGAAACTGAGCGTCAGTCCACTGTGAATATCCTTACCCCGGCGGTGCGCAGGCTGGATGCCTCGGTGGCTGCCACCTTCAAAGAGGCCGTCACGCGCGAGATAGGGGACGATAAAAAAGCGCTGATCGTTGATTTCTCGAAAATTGATTTTATCGACAGTAGCGGTCTGGGCACCTTGGTTTCATTATTGAAAATGATGAATGGCCGAGGAGAGATGATATTGTGCGCGCTAAATCCAGGGATCCACAATATGTTTACCCTCACGCGCATGGATCGCATTTTTCGTCTCTGCCCGGATCGCGCGTCTGCCCTCGACCTGTTGAATCTGTGAAGCGCCAATGTCCAGTCAGATGACGTTTCCCGCTGCGTTAAATACGCTTTCGACGCTGGCGGCGTGGCTGGCGGAAACACTGGCCTCGTTGCCCCTGAGCGACGAATGGCGTTACGCCTTTGATCTTGCCGCCTGTGAGACAGCCACAAATATCATTCGCCATGCGTTGCACGAAGATGAACGCCGCACATTCAGCGTGGAATGTCTTGTCACTGGCCAGAGCGTCATGTTGCGTTTTACTGATTCCGGAGACGCCTTATCCAGCGAACGCCATGCGTCGGCGCGCAGGGCGGCCTTCTCTGACGACGGACTGTTATCGGAAAGCGGCAGGGGACTGATGTTGATTTTGCTGTATGTCGATACCTTCAATGTGGCGGCCAGCAAAGGCATCAATGTCACGACGCTGGAAAAGTTTTTTTCATCTCCGCCCGGAACAGGCAGTTAATCACTTCAGCTCACCCCCATCCTGCTTTCTGGTCACGATAGCTGCCGTTGAGTAAGGGGTTAACCGTTGATACGCGCGTGCAAAAAATCGATAAAGCGTCTCACTTTTTCAGGGACATGACGCGTACCAGGGTAGAGGGCGTAGATGCCTTGTTGCGGGAACTGATGGTCCGGCAACACCCTGACCAGGCGATGGTGTTCCAGTGCTTCTTTAACCAGCCATGACGGCAAAAGCGCCACGCCCGCACCGTTGAGTGCAAAGGCCAGCAGCGCCGACGCGCTGTCGGCCATCATTTTTACAGGCTGGCTGGCTTCAAAGATCACATGCTCCCCTTCAGGCGTGAGCACCTGCCAGTTCAAGGGTGTTGAAAGACGACTGTGCGCAATCCAGTTGGCCTCGGCGAGTAGCTGCAGAGTGTGGATCGTTTCTTCGTTGAAACGCGCTAAATATGCCGGTGAAGCGACGGGAAAAATAGCGAAGTTGTCGATGAGCCTTGCATGATGATTCGAATCCGTAAGCTGCCCGAGCCGGATCGCCACATCAAATCGCCCGGCAATGAGGTCGTCATTTTGCGAGGATGAAACAAACTGAATGCGCAGTTCAGGGTGCTGTGAAACGAACTCCGCCAGTGCGGGGGCCACGACGCGCGCCCCATACTCCGGGGTCGTTGTGATACGCAGCGTACCGGTCAGTCCGGCATGATCGCCGCGAACATCCTCCAGTACACGCTCCGCTTCCTGAAGAAGCCACAGACAGTGGTGATAAAAACGTTCGCCGGTCTGCGTCACTGAGATCTGTCGGGTGCTTCTGGTGAGTAAAGCGACACCCAGTTCCTGCTCCAGTTGTTTAATATTGAAACTCACCACGGCTTTTGTCAGCCCCAGCGTTTGGGCAGCACGGGTGAAGGTTCCGGCTTCAACCACCGCAACAAACATTTCGAGTCGCTGCATATTCACCATCACGGGGTTCCTTTTTACTTTTAGTGTCAAAATTTTTTTGACAGTAAAACAAAACAGCGTGAATTTATCACGACAATTAAACTTCTTATACTGCGCGCTTCCTGCTGTTTTCGATGAGTAAGTTATGAATTATCGCGTGCGCGTGGCCAGTGTGTATCTGCTGGGATTTTTTATCGATTTGGTCAACATGTTTATCGCCAATGTTGCTTATCCCGAGATAGGCCGCCATTTTGCTGCCCCTGTAAGCGAACTGGCATGGATAAGCAATGGCTATATTCTCGGGCTGACGCTGGTGATTCCAGGCAGTAGCTGGCTGGCAAAACGCATCGGCGCAAAGCGTGTATTTATGCTCTCGTTACTGGTGTTCATGGTCGGGACAGCCGGCGTGGCGGCCTCTTCAGCGGTTTCACAGCTTATTGCCTGGCGGTGTCTTCAGGGAGCTGGCGGTGGAATGCTGATACCGATAGGCCAGACGCTGGCCTATGCGTTGTATCCTCGTCATCAACGCGCAAAACTCTCATCGGCGGTTATGTTTATCGCTTTGCTGGCGCCGGCACTGTCGCCTGCCTTGGGTGGCGTGCTGGTAGACAGCGTAAGCTGGCGCGGCGTTTTTCTGGTGAGTTTGCCGCTCGCGGGCCTGGCACTAATACTGGCCGGCTGCTGGCTCAAACCCGATCGTAAAGCGCAAATCACGCCGCCCTTCGATCTGTTCGGATTACTCACGGCCTGTTGTGCCCTGATTCAACTCATGCTGGGGCTGACCTTTCTGGGCGAGAAGAACCACCTGCTGGCAGGGGGACTGCTGCTGTTGTCGGGCATACTCGTCATGACAATCTATGTTAGGAATGCGCTCAAGAAAGCCCATCCGCTGTTAAACCTGCGTTTGCTAAAAGATCCTCTTCTGCAGACCGCAATGCTGGTGTATCAACTGATCCCCGGCGTCTTTACCGGCGTGAATCTTATCGCCATGTTTTACCTTCAGGATCAATTGGGTATGCCTGCATCATCGGTGGGCGCATTGATGTTGCCCTGGGCCATGGCATCCGCTGTGGCGATCTCGCTGACGGGAAAAAGGTTTAACCGGTCGGGGCCACGGCCCCTGTTTATCACCGGTTGTCTGGTACAGGGGCTCGGCATCGGTCTACTGGCAATGACGGCTGATGCCGCCGAGGTACTGACGGCCGTAACGGCATTCACATTGATGGGATTTGGCGGCAGCTTGTGCAGCAGTACGGCGCAGAGTGCGGCTTTTCTCCAGATAGCAGAACAGGATCTGGCAGATGCCAGCGCCCTGTGGAATATCAATCGACAGCTCAGCTTTTGTGCCGGCGTGACACTCATCAGCCTGATGTTCACGCTCATCGCGGGGACCGGGTTGCCATCAGGCCAGGTCTGGACACTATGCTTCTTGCTTGCCGCGTTCAGCGCCATCATTCCCTTAGCCTGTTGTTTACGCATTAACAACCCGAAAATTATCTTCACTCTTCATCAGGAGCAAAAATGAATCGTTATTTGCAAGAAGTACTGGACGCACACGTCCTGATTGGCGACTGGCTGGGCAATGCCGCTACTCCGGCGAGCCTCTGCGACGATTTGTTATCGCGTTTCAGTCCTGCCTTTACAATGGTGACGCCCGCAGGAACAGCGCTTGATTTTACGTCGCTTGCGCGTTTCTTCCGTTCCCAGCATGGCGCGCGCCAGGGATTGAAGATTGAGATCGAAGAGATGCAACTCATCGCTGAGCATAAATATGGGGCGACTGTGACCTATCAAGAGAGACAGCATATCCCCGGACAGAACATTACCTGCCGTTTTTCAACGGTGGTATTCGAATGTACCGAAGAGGGGAGCATGCGTTGGCGGCATCTGCATGAAACGCTGCTGGCCGCCTGAACACATTCACTGGCTTAACCGCAAGCCGCTCGCCGCCAGGCAATTTATCATCCACACTTAAAGCAAAGGAATGGTCTGTGCAGGCATTGTGATTTACACTGCGCGCTGCAAAATTTTGAGCAGATAATCGATTAATCAGGCGGTACAGGCGATGAACGGAACGATCACAACGTGGTTTAAAGATAAAGGTTTTGGATTTATCAAAGATGAGAACGGCGAGAACCGCTATTTTCACGTGATTAAAGTCGCCAATCCGGACCTGATCAAAAAAGATGCGGCGGTGACGTTTGAGCCTGGTACCAATAACAAAGGCCTGTCGGCGTTTGCGGTAAAAGTTCTCCCGGAGAGCAAGTACATCTATATCGCGGGCGAACGCATCAAACTGACGTCGATCAAATCGTATGTGGTCTTTAGTGAAGACGTGCCTGTCGAAAGCGGTATTGATAAAGAGAACGCCGTTCTCTCCGTCGGCGTACTGCTGAATAATATCAGACCGAAAGCAGCCGCTAAGGCCGGTGAAATGCGCAGCCTGAAGAAACTGGCGATCACCACCTTCCAGGGCACCACGTTAATCTTCTCGGAAGATGAAATCGATGTGGAAGCCACGGTAAAAATGCTGAAAGTCTGAGACTCCCCATCAAGGTCGTGACTTCACGGCCTTTTTTGTTTTCACCCTTTATTGATTCCTGAAACACCTGCATCATCATGACTCATACCTCCATCATGCGAGTTGCAGGAAGGCGGCGATGCCGGCTTCGTGGTCTTCATAAGGAATGAAATCATGCCAACCGAACAGCGTTACCGTCTCCAGCCCATACCCGCGCCTCAAACCTTTAGTGATGTTCCTTCTGTCGTTCTCCCCGATGACACGCTGGCCGCGCGCCTGCAACAGGTTCTGCTCGCCATACGTCAGGCCGGATTGTCTCATCTGGTGATTTATGCCGATAAAGAACACGGCGCAAACTTCGAATACCTCGCCGGGTTCATCCCGCGTTTTGAAGAGGCATTGTTGGTGGTCAGTGCCGATGGCGACCTGAACTACATCATGGGTAATGAAAACCTGAAACTGGTGCCTCATGCCCGTAATCCGGGTAAGTGCCTGCATATGCCGCTGTTTTCGCTGCCCAATCAGCCTGCGGAGAATGACGTCCCGCTGGCGTCTCTTTTAAGCGCCTGTGGCATTTGCAGCAGGGGAAACGTTGGCGTGGTGGGGTGGAAACTCTTCCCCCATCATCCGACGCTGTTCGATGTTCCTGCGTTTATTCTGGATGCGGTGCGAGAGGCCGCAGGCGGGCAGGAGAAAGTGGTCAACGCGACCGGACTGTTTATCTCCCCTGAACAGGGTGTACGCACGCTTAACAATGCCAGTGAAATTGCCTTTTATGAGTACGGCGCAAACCTGGCCTCAACGCGGGTGTTAGCTGCCCTCAACACCATCGCACCGGGGAAAAGTGAAAAAGCGATTGGTCAGCACCTCGCGGCTGAGGGGCAGCCTAACAACGTGGTCATGATTGCCGCTACCGGAGAGCGCTTTGCCCATGCCGGACTCTACCCAAGCGATAAAACCGTTACCCGTGGTGATAAGTTCTCGTTAACCGTCGGATACAAAGGCGGCTTAACCAGCCGTTCGGCATATGTGGTTGCCAATGCCGCTGAACTGCCTGCTTGCGTCGCGGACTACCTTGAACGTGTGGCCATTCCTTATTACCACGCGGTAGTCAGCTGGCTGGAGTTCATCCGACCCGGCGTTACCGGTGGCGAAGTTTATCGCCTGGTAGAGTCAGTCTTGCCTAAAAAAGCGTTTCACTGGCATCTCAATCCCGGTCATTTTGTGGCCGATGAAGAGTGGTTAAGCTCTCCCATTTATGCTGACTCAACGGTGACGTTGAAAAGTGGGATGCTGTTGCAGATTGATATCATTCCTTCGGTGCCGGGCTATGGGGGAAGCAGTATTGAAGATACGGTCGGCCTTGCCGATAAATCCTTGCGTGACGAACTGGCGCGGGACTATCCGCAAACCTGGGCGCGCATGCAGGCACGGCGAAAATATGTGACCGAAACCCTGAACATTGCTCTGCCGGAGGAGGTGATACTGCTCTCCAACACGGTGGGTTACTTGCGACCGTTCTTGTTAGACCAGGCGCAGGCGCTGGTCAGGGTATAACAGAGGCTGTAGCCGGGCACTGCGCTTGCTTTGAGCGGCTTTTTAGCATGCTTTTTACGTATTACCGTCACGATGACGATGACTTACACCCAGGCTTTGTATGGGTGTGAACTGGGCTAAACTTTGCTGATATTCTGTCAGATATTAAGAGTGAAAAAATGACTGAAACCATTCCGGAAATGATTCCCTTCTCTTACGTTCTTGCCGTACGCAACCTGCGCCGCACCACCGTCTGGTTTCGTGATGTTCTGGGATTTGAACTGATGTGGCCGGAAGGCGGGGGCTGGCAGCTGGCGAAGCGCGGCAGCGTGCGGGTCATGCTCGGGGAATGCCCGGAGGCGCAGAAAGCGGCGGATTTGGGCGATCACAATTATTTTGCTTACTTGCATGTCACTAATGCCGCCGCCTTACATGACGAATGGACCCGTCGGGGAGCCACCATCGTGTCGCCGTTGACCGATCAGCCCCATGGGATGCGCGAATTTATGGTTGCCACGCCGGATGGTCACCGAATGATGATAGGGCAGACGCTGGATTTACCGTCTGCCCCATAATGACTTACTTCAGCGCCAGAGAGGTGAGCACAGCGTTGAGCTGTGCTTTTTCCGCACCGCCCAGCTCGCGCAGCGGGAAGGGCAGGCAGGGCGGCTGCGTGTAGCCGAGTATGTCCGCCGCCGCTGCCACCACGCGCAGGCTACCGTGTTGGCGGAACAGTTGCCAGAGCGGTTCAAGACCTTCAGAAACCCGTGCGGCGCTTTGATGGTCACCGGCCTGCGCTGCACGGGTTAGCGCCAGACAGACGGCCGGGAACAACCCGCCTGCCACGGAGTACCAGGTATCACAGCCTGCGGCAAACCCCTCAGCCGCTTGCCAGTCCCCGCTAATACCGATGGAAACGGAGTGTGGTATCCGAGCGCGTAACGCCGCCACTCGCGCTTTACCGCTGAGCGGTGTCCCTGCGACCGTGGAGAGTTTAACGGAACCGACGGACGGCATCGCTGCGATCTCCGCCAGCAGATCGTCGGTGAAGCTAAAGCCAGTGGTGCCGGGGTTGTCGTAGATGCACAGCGGAACCGACAGCTGGCGAGTGACGGCCTCATACAAAGCCAACACTTCATCGGGTTTCAGCCGTTGGTATGAAACGGGGGCCATCATCACCGCGCTCACGCCTGCCTGCTGCGCCGCTTCGGCCAGTGCCAGAACCTCATCCAGGCGAATCGCTCCAATGCTGACCATCACCGGAATTCCGCCCGCCTGATCGACCGCGACTTTCGCTAAATGCTGGCGCTCCTGGCGGGTTAAATAAGCATAGCTTCCCGTTGAGCCCAACGCGCCAATCGCATCGACACCGGCCGCAGCGAGGTGATGGATTAACTGAATAAAGGCGTCCTCGTCCACTTTGCCATGGGCAATGGGCGTCAAAGGGAAGGCGCAAAGACCTGTCATCATCATTTTTCTCCGGCAATAGGTTAACGACTGAATTTGCGTGAGCCCGCCACGCACAAAATAACACCCAGGGTCACGAACACCATCATCAGACTGACCGATTCGTGTAGCAGGGTGGCGGCAAGGGCGAGAGCAAAAAAGGGCTGCAACAACTGTAACTGACCCACGGCGGCAATGCCTCCTTGCGCTAAACCTTTGTACCAGAAAATAAAGCCAATCAGCATGCTGAAGAGCGAAACATAGCCCAATGAGAACCACGCCGCGCTACTGACGCCGCTGAAGCTAACGGGACGTGTTAACTGCGCCAGCAGTAGCATAAAGGGCAGGGAAAGAATCAGTGCCCAACTGATGACCTGCCAGCCGCCGAGCACGCGCGTGAGACGCGCCCCTTCGGCATAGCCGAGGCCGCAAACCACAATGGAAGCCAGCATTAACAGGTCACCTTTGAGTGAGGCCGCGATCCCCTGACTGAGCGCATAACCGATGACCAGAAGACTGCCGAGACATGAGCAAACCCAGAAGGCCGGTCGCGGTCTTTCGCCACCACGAATGACGCCAAAAAGAGCCGTTGCCAGCGGCAGCAGCCCCAAAAAGACGATCGAGTGCGCGGAGGTCACATGCTGTAACGCCAGCGCGGTGAGCAGGGGAAAACCGATCACCACGCCCAGCGCCA
>DFPL01000085.1 GCA_002377245.1 Enterobacteriaceae bacterium UBA3516 | reverse complement strand
CCATATAGACCGCGTAAACCCCAAACCAGGCGTAATTCGCTGAAGGATCGGTATAATTCCCCATATTCAGCTCAAGCCCAAAGAAACCCGTATCCTTAAGGCTGCGGTCCTTGGGGGAGGCCATCTGGACAAACATGGGGAAGAGGGTATAGACCAGAAGGTTGGCGCTGTTTGCCAGCATCATGCGCGTACTGGTCAGTTTATCAATAGACTCAGGATCACGGGTCAAAGACGCATTCAGTGAACCATAAGGAATGTTCACCACGGAATAAACGAGATCCAGTGCCAGATAAACGATAAAGGCGAAGGGAACGGAACCTCTGACGCCAGGAATAGGCGCAAAAAGTAAAGCGGAAAGAATAACGAGCGGAACGCCTGCCCTTAAAATCCAGGGGCGGTACTTGCCCGCCGCTGAACTTCTTTTATCAACATAGGTGCCGACCATTGGATCCCAAAACACATTGATGATGCGGACAAAAAGAAATATGAAACCTGCCGTGGCGGTACCGATGGTATTTACCGTCAACATGTGAAGCGCCAGAAAACCACCAATCGTGCCAAACACCAGGTTTTGCGCAAAATCCCCCATCCCGTAGCCAATGCGCTCCCCGCGAGATAATTTATGATATTCATCATGCCGGCTTTGCATTATCGTTTTACTCATTCTAATCCGATCTCCGATTTGTTTTATGAATGTTAGGCTCTTTCTGACACAGGTAGCCCGGGAGAATCCATTACGTTTTTAAATTAAGTAATTATGTTTTTTTACTTCTGTGATCGTTGAGCACAGGTTTATTTAAAACCCTTAAATAGTTCAGGTGCAGGGTTATCAATGTGGTGGAAATATAAGGGTATTTTTGCGACACGGTTCACGTTTGAGGATTATCTTACTCCAATAGTGAAATAACGTAATTGAGCTACCGGCGAGGAAAATAGAGGGTATGTCTCAGCCGATTATTGGCCGCTTCCTGAGCGCGCCTGCGCTATTGAATTTAACATCAATAATGCTGAGAAGGAGATAGCCTTACGATAATAGTGTGTACCTCTGGCCCTATAAAAAATAAAAATCAACCTGTTCTGATGACAGCGACATATTCTGTCAATGCGGAACGGGGTGGTTATTGTCTGAATAAAATTTAAATATATTGAGATAACCATGAATATGATTAAAAAACTTCCATTAACAATGGCGGTTATCGCCGCGCTTTGCCCGGTTTCTGTCCTCGCCCAGGAATTCACGCAGGAGCAAATCGACGCCATTGTGGCCAAAGCGGTGGACAAAGCCCTGGCCGAGCGCCAGGCCAAAATGGATGCTGCGGTGGCGAAAAAGGCCGACGTGGTGACCGAGCCGCAGAGCGCCGCCCAGTCCCCGGATATGGCCATCCCGTTCGGCATTAAATTTACCGGCTATGCCCGCTACGGCGCGCACTTCCAGGCGGCCGACCAGAAATACGTCGCGGTGGACGGCTCCTACAACGGCGCCTCGGCCATTGGTCGTCTGGGCAACGAAGGCAACGGCGGCGAGTTCCAGCTCTCGAAAGCCTTCAAGGGTGAAAACGGCGCCATCTGGGACGTCAACGTGATGATTGACCACTGGGGCGACGAGGTGAACCTGAAAAAAGCCTACGCCGGGGTGACCAACATTCTGGCATCCAACCCGAACGCCTATATCTGGGCCGGGCGTGACTTCCACCAGCGTCCGCAGCAGGGCATCAACGACTATTTCTGGATGAACCACGACGGCCAGGGGGCCGGGGTGAAGAACTTCGACATCGGCGGGGTGCAGTTTGACGTCGCCACCGTGGCGGCGGTGGAATCCTGCAGCCCTGAAGTGATGGACGACGAAGCTAACCCGTCGCGCATCAGCTGTACCGGCGGCTCCGGCACCGGGGACAAAGGCAACTACGCGGCCACCTCCAAAATTCACGGCATGAAGCTCGGCCCGATCGACCTGGAGCTGTACGCCAACTACGGCTTTGACTCGAAAGCCATCGACACCGAAGAGCGGACCAACGCCTGGCAGGGTGGCGTGGTCCTGAGCCACACTAATGACAGCGGCGTGAACAAGGTGATTGCCCGTTACTCTGATAACGCTGACAACAGCGTGTACAACAAAACCGAGGACCTGACCACGGTCTACGCCAGCTTCGAAGGGCTGTACAAGTTCACTCAGGCGACCCAGGTGGAGTACCTGCTGGCCTTCCACGACTATGACAACAGCCGGGACAATACCGACAACCGTAAAAACTACAACGCCATCGTGCGTCCGATGCACTGGTGGAACGACGTTCACTCCACCTGGCTGGAGGCGGGCTGGCAGCATGTGGATTACGACAACGGCGGGGATAACAAGGGCTGGAAGCTGACCCTGTCGCAGAACATGTCCATCGCCATGGGGCCGGAGTTCCGTCCGATGCTGCGCTTCTACGTCACCGGCGGCAAGGTGGATAACGAGCGCACCGCCCGCGTGAACAACACCCGGGATGAAACGCTGGACGACTTCAACGTCGGCGCGATGTGGGAAGCCTGGTTCTAGGCAAGGTAAAAGCAAAACGGCAACGCTTGTTGTCGTTTTTAGTGTTTTCTCCCTCTCCCCGTGGGAGAGGGTTGGGGTGAGGGCATCAGACTGCA
>DFPL01000111.1:14683-14997 GCA_002377245.1 Enterobacteriaceae bacterium UBA3516 | reverse complement strand
ATTACATAAGGTCAGCGGTCTTGATGTACGCTATCCGCTGGATCGGGAAATTAGCGAAGTCTTACTACAATTGCCTGAATTACAAAACATTCAGGGCAAACGTGCGCTAATCTTACGAGGTAACGGCGGCCGTGAATTATTGGGTCAAACTCTCGAAGCTCGCGGTGCCAAAGTAGAATTTTGCGAATGCTATCAACGTAATATGAAACATTACGATGGTGCGGAAGAGGCGATGCGCTGGCACACGCGTGGGGTGAAAACTCTGGTGGTCACCAGTGGCGAAATGTTACAGCAACTTTTCTCGCTCACCCCGC
>DFPL01000111.1:0-14666 GCA_002377245.1 Enterobacteriaceae bacterium UBA3516 | reverse complement strand
AAGCCATAATGACGGAACAACAACACTCCTCTGCCGTGGTCGAAGAGACCAAACAGGTTGATGGCAACACGCCGCCGCCCGAAAAAGCCGAGAAGAACAACCGCGCTGGCAAGACAAGTCTTGCGCTGAGTGTGATTGCGATTGCTATCGCACTGGCCGCAGGCGTCGGTCTTTATGGCTGGGTCAAGCATCAGACCACCGTTATTCGTGCAACGAATGATGAACTGGCAAACCAGGTCATCAACTTGCAGCAAGCGCAGGATAAACAAAAAGCCGGGCTGGAAGAGATCATTAAACAGCAGGCGACTCAGCTGGACGATGCGAAAAACCAGCAGGCAGCGCTCACGAAGCAACTGGATGAGCTGCAGCAAAAAGTGGCGACCATTTCGGGCTCAGACGCTAAAACCTGGCTTCTGGCGCAGGCTGATTTTCTGGTCAAACTGGCGGGGCGTAAGCTCTGGAGCGATCAGGATGCCACCACCGCCGCCGCACTGTTGAAAAGTGCGGATATTAGCCTTGCGGAAATGAACGACCCCAGCCTGATCGCTGCCCGCCGCGCCATCACCGAAGATATCACCCGTTTGTCGGCGATTACCCAGGTGGACTATGACGGCATCATCCTGAAGGTGAATCAGCTTGCCAACCAAATTGATAATTTGCGTCTGGCAGACAATAACGACGATGATTCTCCGATGGATGCCGACAGTGGCGAACTCTCCAGCTCTATCAGCGAATGGCGCGTTAACCTGCAGAAAAGCTGGCAGAACTTTATGGATAGCTTTATTACGATTCGCCGTCGTGATGAAACAGCGGTGCCGCTGCTGGCCCCTAATCAGGACGTGTACCTGCGTGAAAATATTCGTTCACGTCTGTTAGTAGCGGCGCAGGCCGTACCTCGTCATCAGGAAGAGACTTACAAGCAGGCGCTGGATAACGTGTCGACCTGGGTTCGTGCTTACTACGATACCGACGATGCCACAACCAAAGCTTTCCTTGAGGAAGTCGACAAGCTCGATCAACAAAGCATCGGCATGGAGATTCCGGAATCCCTGCAAAGCCAGCCGATTGTGGAAAAACTGATGCAAACCCGCGTGCGCAATTTACTGACGCAACCCGGTGCCGAGGCTGAACAGCCCGCCCCCGCTAACGCGCCGCAGGGAGAATAATCATGCTGAAAGTATTATTACTCTTTGCACTGTTATTGGCGGGTATCGTCGTAGGGCCGATGATTGCGGGTCATCAGGGTTACGTACTTATCCAGACGGATAATTACAACATTGAAACCAGCGTTACCGGTCTGGTGATCATCCTCGTGTTGGCGCTCGTGGTTCTGTTTGCCGTTGAATGGCTGCTGCGCCGTATTTTCCGTACTGGTGCCCATACGCGCGGTTGGTTCGTTGGCCGTAAGCGTCGTCGTGCTCGTAAGCAAACAGAGCAGGCGCTGCTCAAACTGGCCGAAGGGGATTACCAGCAGGTTGAGAAGCTGATGGCGAAAAACGCCGATCACGCTGAACAGCCGGTGGTGAACTATCTGCTGGCCTCCGAAGCGGCCCAGCAGCGTGGCGATGAGATCCGGGCCAATCAGCATCTGGAACGTGCCGCTGAGCTGGCAGGCAACGATCTGATTCCGGTCGAAATCACCCGCGTCCGGTTACAGCTTGCCCGTAATGAAAATCATGCTGCGCGTCACGGCGTCGATAAACTGCTTGAAATCACGCCAAGGCACCCTGAAGTGTTGCGTCTTGCAGAGCAGGCTTATATTCGTACCGGCGCATGGAGTTCGCTGCTGGACATTATTCCTTCCATGACCAAAGCCAATGTCGGTGACGAAGCGCATCGTGATGCCCTTCAGCAACAGGCCTGGATTGGTTTGATGGATCAAGCCAGGGCAGACCAGGGCAGCGAGGGGCTGAAAGCGTGGTGGAAAAACCAGAGCCGTAAAACCCGTCATCAGGCAGTGCTACAGGTGGCGATGGCTGAGCATTTGATTGAATGTGACGACCATGATACGGCGCAGGAAATCATTCTTGATGGCCTCAAACGCCATTATGACGATCGCCTGGTACTGGTTATTCCACGGCTGAAAACAAATAACCCTGAGCAGGTCGAAAAGATCCTTCGTCAGCAGATCAAAACCCAGGGCGACCGCCCACTCCTGTGGAGCACGCTGGGACAGTCATTGATGAAGCACGGCGAATGGAAAGAAGCGTGCCTGGCGTTTCGTGCAGCCCTTAAGCAGCGGCCTGATGCGTTCGACTATGCATGGCTGGCGGACTGTCTTGATCGCCTCCATCAGCCGGAAGAGGCGGCGACAATGCGCCGCGACGGATTGTTACTGACATTACAAAACAATCCTCCTTCCTGATATCACGGGGCCGGTCGGCCCCGTTTTTTTGCCTGTTAATGTGACCGTGCTGTGCTACAGTTTTCGAGTCTCAGTTAACGGAATATGCCCGCCAATGTAACGATTTCCCTCGAGTTCCCCGTTTTCAACTGTGCAGCACCTTGCTGCAGGGCATCACTCGTTTTGGGAAATCATCATGAACACTCTGTTTTTTGCGCTTACGCGCGCATTGCGCGTGCATCATTGGCTGCGGCTGTTGCTTTGCGCATTCATCTTATCTTCGCTTGGCAATGGCTTAACGCAGGTGCTGGTCTTTGGCCTGTTACTTGACTGGCAGGCCTCACCGTCAACACTGACACTTGCCTGGGTGCTGGCGACATTGCCCGGTTTTGTAGGGAGTCTCATTGGCGAGAGGCTTTGCCAACGCCTCTCCCCCTATTACCTTTTGATCCTCACCGAAACCCTGGGCCTGGTCGCGCTGACCCTGCCATTGCTTGGGATCTTGCATCACAGCATCACGGCGTTACTTCTGGTTCAGTCGGTTGAAGCTCTATTGGGCGGGATGTCGTGGCCGGCGCTGACGCTTATCTTTAAGCGCGGCTTGTCAGAGCGGGAGTTACCGGCGGCGACGGCTATGGAAAACGTGATTTTTGCTTCCCAGGTGTTGTTGGGTACCGGCATTGGCGTGCTTTTGTATGGTCGCGTCGATCCACGGGTGCTACTGAGCGTTGATGCGGTGAGCTTCCTGGCCGCGATAACATTATTGATCCTCACATTTCTCTCCAGCCATGCGCATCATGGGGAACAACATGGGAAGTCAGAACAGGCGTCAGCGGTCAGTTGGCGTCAACTGAACAAGGCACAAAAGCGAAGCATACTGATACTTCCTGTGCTCGCTGCGGTTGGCTCACCCGCCATGGCATTACTGCCCGCACTGATCCAGCAGATACAACCGGATAATGCGACAAGCCTGACGCTACCTTTGCTTTTTGCTCGTAGCCTGGGGCAGCTTTGTGGCCCGTTACTGCTCGATGGTAATAAGCTCTCGCACTATGCCAGTCGTAATTGGGTTTTGTTGATGTGTCTGGGAATCTATCTGGTGAGCTACGGCATGGTGCCGCAGGTGTCAGGTGAGTTGTTAGCGGCATCGGGACTGATTTTTGTCGCGCATCTGGCTTCTAACATATTGTTTGCAATAGGAACCTTTAGCCTGCTCGCCGGGTTTTCTGCCGAACAGGTCTCGTCAGCCAGTGCCCGAGCCTGGCGCTGGCAAACAGTCACCGCCACCGTGGTGACATCCCTTGCCGCAGCGCTTGCCAGCGAATGGGGAGCCATGCAGGCACTCTACGCGGTATCACTCTGCACGCTGCTATTGTCGGCCCTGCTCATGCACCATTACCGACAATAATCTAAAAAAAGCATAAAAAAACGCCTGCTAAAAAGCAGGCGTTAAAACAGGTCTTTATGACAACATAATTGGGTGCTTCACTCAACGTTATGCCCATGGTGTCTGATGAGGCCGAAGCGACATCTGTCAGTGGACGATAAGCACCGTAAACGGCTCTGCATCATTCCTGAGTTTATGAGGCCCTGAGGCGAACATAAGAGATGGAATGAGCATCTACAGGTATATTATTGCACATAGTGTGCCAGGTTCGCATTAGCAAAACCGATCGTCAGCAAGCTTTTAGGAATGCAGGAAATTCAGGGGGCGAAAGAAGCGGAACATCTTGAGCGAGTTGGCATTAATACACAGAAGTGTCGCCTGCGAGCGACAAGTCGTATCTCTTACGATTAAGGTAAATTAAATCAATAAGTTAAACGTCTCTCAACGGCGACATTCAGGGTTCAGGTTGTCGCTGATTCGCAACAAAAGAGAAAGGCATAATTTGCAGGGCGTAGAAAACAAAAAACCCCGCCGAAGCGGGGTTCAAAATTGGTCGGCGAGAGAGGATTCGAACCTCCGACCCACTGGTCCCAAACCAGTTGCGCTACCAAGCTGCGCTACTCGCCGATGTACTGCTTTTTGACTTTTTGTTTAATCAAAGTTGTGGTGCGAGGGGGGGGACTCGAACCCCCACATCCAAAGGACACTAACACCTGAAGCTAGCGCGTCTACCAATTCCGCCACCTTCGCATTCCACTAAACTTTTTACAACTAAACTTTTACTACTAATTAATGGGGTGGCTAATGGGATTCGAACCCACGACAACTGGAATCACAATCCAGGGCTCTACCAACTGAGCTATAGCCACCACTACAAATTTTTTCACGCGGCCCTGTATTTTACAGGCCACCGCAGCTCATCAAGCACCGGGTTAAATGGTGCGCCCGACAGGATTCGAACCTGAGACCTCTGCCTCCGGAGGGCAGCGCTCTATCCAGCTGAGCTACGGGCGCTTAGCGCCGTTGCGGGGCTGGATATTACGGACTTCCCTACCCTCTGTCTAGTGCCTTTTTAAATAAAATGTTCGTTTGGTCATGCTTTGTGCATTTTGGTGATTATTCCCCCACTTTATGGCTTTCAACACGGCGACCGAAGCCTAAAAGCTTGTAGGCGACGCTCACAATGGCCATAAAGAGGATGCCGACAAACAGCGACATACGGGTATCTTCATTGAATGCCATGCCGATCAGCACGCAAACCAGGAAGGCCATCGTGGCATAGTTAGCCCACGGAAAGAGAATAGAGCGGAACGGATGGCTGGCAATGGCCTGCTTGTGAGCAATGCGGAAACGTAGCTGGCTTATCAGAATCACAAACCACGGCACCATACCCGGTAATACGCTGGCGCTGTAGACGTAAACAAACACGCGCTGTGGATTAGGGATGATGTAGTTAAGGCATGAACCGATCAGCAGAATCACAATAGAGATGCTGACGCCCGCTACCGGTACACCGCTTTTAGATACTTTCGCAACGGATGCCGGTAACTGACGGTTTTTTGCCAGCGCGTAGAGCATGCGCCCGCAGCTGTACATACCGCTGTTACAGCCAGAAAGCGCTGCGGTCAGTACCACGAAGTTAATGATCCCTGCCGCCGCTGTAATGCCAATCTTAGCGAAGGTCAGTACAAAGGGGCTTCCGTTGGTACCAATTTCATTCCACGGGAAAATCGTCACGATAACGAAGATGGCACCCACATAGAAAATCAGGATGCGCCACAACACCTTACTGACCGCACTGCGCAGCGTAACCTGCGGATTTTTCGCTTCACCCGCAGTAATGCCGATCAGTTCCACGCCCTGGTAAGACGCAACAACGATACACAGCGCCGTCAGGAAGCCTTTCCAGCCGCCGGCAAAGAAACCGCCATGTTCGGTGAGGTTACCGAAACCAATAGAGTGACCGCCATTGCCGAAGCCGAAGAAAATAACGCCCAGTCCCACCACAATCATCACAATGATGGTGGTGACTTTGATCATCGCGAACCAGAACTCGATCTCGCCGTACAGACGGACTGCCGCAAGGTTGGCCATCGCCACCAGTCCGACGGCAATCAGCGCAGGTATCCACTGCGCCATTTCCGGGAACCAGAACTGGACGTACACCCCGATGGCGGTTATTTCCGAAATGCCCACTGCCATCCACATAAACCAATAGGACCAGGCGGTGAGATAACCAAAGAAGGGGCTCATGTAGCGATGCGCATATACGGCGAAGGAGCCTGCCACCGGTTCCATAAATAACATCTCGCCCATTGAGCGCATAATAAAGAACACAAAAAGCCCGGCGATAATATAGGCCAGTAACACGGAAGGGCCTGCCCATTTCAGGGTGCTCGCGGCCCCCATAAACAGGCCAACGCCTATTGTGCCGCCAAGGGCAATTAATTCAATGTGACGAGACTCCAGACCACGCTGGAGCTCGGGTTTGTTTTCGGCCATATAACCTCTGTTGTGATTGCTTATTTCCCGCCTGGCGGGTTGTTTTTATGAGAGTAACGTGCAGCAACGCACCGATACCGGCGTCGAATGTGCGAAATACGTCGCCACAATGCATTGAGTGAGCGAATGGTTTATTAAATTGAGGAAAATGGCAAACGATGTGTAAAAAAATCCTCTATTTCGCGCAATAAAACGGCGAATACATCGCGCCAGAGCGGCGCGATGGCAGAAAATTACAAGTTACCGCGATAGTGCCAGGAGAGATAACGCAGCAAACGTAGCTGCCTTGAGATACGACTCGGCTGGGAAAGGAGACGATATAACCACTCAAGCCCCAACCGCTGCCATATTCCCGGTGCGCGTTTTACATGCCCTGTAAAGACATCATAGGTGCCCCCTACTCCCATATATAACGCATGTGGATATACGGCACGGCAGTCCCGCATCAGGATCTCCTGACGCGGCGAGCCCATGGCGACTGTCACAATCTTTGCCCCGCTGTCACGGATGCGCTCGAACAGGGCCTGGCGGTCTTCGGTACGAAAGTAGCCGTCCTGGCTGTCAACAATGTTAACCTGCCACTGACTGCGCAGCTTTTCTTTTGCTTGCGCCAGTACGTCCGGTTTACCGCCGACAAGAAACACCGGCGTCCCCTCATGCCCCGCTTTCTTCATCAACGCTTCCCAAAGATCGGCGCCCGCAACACGTTGAACATCGGCGAGGGGGTACTTCTTACGCACCGAGCGCACCACGCTGATGCCGTCCGCGTACTTGAACTCAGCGTTTTCGATCAGGGTGCGAACCTGCGGCTCATCCTCAATCGTCAGCATTTTTTCTGCGTTAATGGCGACCAGCGTTCCTTCCTTGATCGCCCCATCGGCATATAAATAATCCAGTGCATGCTGCATATCGCGCCAACCGATAAGCTTCAGTCCACGCAGCTCATACACCGGAGCAGCAGTGTTGTCAGTCATTCGCATCCTTATTCAGACCTGAGACAATGGAGCGCCGCGCTTGTGAATCAGCCCGGCAACATCAAATAACCAGTAAAGCAGTTTCGCCATCAGCACGCAGGCACCGAAAACGAGGAGGAAAAAGACGACCCGCGACGTGAATGCATCCAGCCCCTCACGTGCAAGGACAATCATATTGAAGATGGCACCGAAGCAGAAACTATGCAAAATGGCGGCCTTGTAGCGGTTTGTTTCCCGATTCCCCAGGGTATAAATCCAGTCGAACCACTTGATGATAAGCCCCACAACCACGCCGCCAAGAGGGATAAACCACACCCCGCCCATCACCACCAGCGAGCCGATAAGCGTAGGGGATATCGCGAGGCCAGAATGGTTGTTCAGGACTTCCCAGGTAAAGTAGTTTGCTGAGTTGAGCACAATACCGGGGCGTGAAGGCCAGAGCCAGGTGGGAATAAAGACATAAAAATCACGCACGATGGGGGCCAGCCCCTGGAAATCAATCTTGTCGTAATTTTGCAACAGCAGTGACAGGTTTTCCCATGGTGAGAACGTGTCGCGGGTGAGGTACAGGAAGGTGTAGAACGCCTCATCCCCGCTTACATTCAGGCCATAGCGCTTAAGCGCCAGCCAGAACATGCCAACAATCCCCATCACGCCAGCCGTCGCCAGCATCCATAGCGAGATCCAGCCGCGAATAATGCCGATAAACAAGAAGATAGCAAACGCGATAATGATATTGGCGCGCGTCCCCCCCACAATCATATAGGTCAACAAACCAAAGGCGACCGTGCTGACGAGGAAAAACAGCCACGCCCGCGCATCCTGACGCAGGAAGTAGATCACCAGCATCGCTGGGATGAAGAAATAGAAGAAGCGTTTGAGCGCAACGCCAGATACTTCACTGGAGAAGATCTGGCTGTACGAGTGCAGGCGAAACAGCAAAAAGCCGTTGTGCATAAAGAAAATACCGACACTGACCAGCGCGATCGCCAGCAGCATCGCGCAGGTGAGATGCGCCTCCACCCTGTTCACCGTGAACAAAGGACGACGAGGCATCTCCTGCGATGAGGCGCGCAACCGGGTTTTATAGGTCACGTAGTAGATGCCATAGAAGCAGGTTGCCGCCAGCAGGGATTGCATCATGATGCCAGGAGGCGCGACACCAACGTCGAAACGAAACACCAGAATACTGGTCAGTGGGAAACCAAAGAAAAAGGTCAGCAAAAAGAGCAACGAGAAGAAAACGTTGAAATTGAAGCGTACGCGGCGAAACTCAAACCAGGTAAGGGCTGCGATAAACAGGGATGACACTAACCAGAGGATCAGTAATCCACAAAACTCAAGTGGGCTCATCGCGTCTCCCCTGCGGCAATACGTAACGCCTGATGCCACGGACCAAGATAATTTGGGCTGAAGAAGGTAATAGCGTCTTTATCCACCGCCAGTAACTGGCGCTGTGCTTCCCGGATAATACTTTCATTCAGCGTATCATCGGTAAACAGTACCGGAACGCCCTCTTCCACCATATCCCGCCAGAAGGGGTTTTTACGATTAAGCACGCAGGGAACACCGGCCTGAATCAACAGGCACAGCGTGCCAATGCCTTGCTGCCGGGCAAAGATGAAATAGCCCAGGTCGCACTGGCTGAGCAACGCCAGGTAGTCGTCAAATGCCATTTTTTGGTCTAAAACACGGACATTTTGCGCGCTAAAAAGCGCCAGCCCGGCCTGACGCACCTGTTCAATATAGCTTTCGTTATTCGCCGGATACCCCATGGGCACAATGACATTCACCGTGTCGCCAAACTGACGATGAATGGCATTCAGGGCAGCAATATGTTCGTTGCTCGGATCACCCGAGTTGCCCACCAGTATTGTCAGCTTACCTTCACGCTTGATTTCATAGGCCAGCGTATTCAGCGCCGGATCCATTCGGGTCGGGAAATAGAGCAACTCGCCACGAACGTCCGGGTGAACGTTAGCAAACCAGGCCAGATCGCCGCGAGTGGCAAAGATAGCGCCAACACGCCCCTGGGCAAAACGCCGCAGCGGGTAAAACAGTCGGAACTTGATGCTACGGGAGACTTCATAAAGATCGGCTCCCCAGGCATGCCAGTAAAATTGGTAAGACTTAATCGCGCCGCGCAACAGCGCCAGCCAGATGCCGGTATTAAACTGGCCGTGAAAGAAGAAGCGTTGCTGCCTGCTTGCTTTCGCCTTAGCAATCACCGCCTGCGCCAGAGCCTGTTTGGAGCCAAAAAAATGCAGCGTTAACGCAGGGTATGTCGAACTGATCCCTTCATCCTGACCGGCCAACATAAACTCACGGGCGCGATCGCCCGATGCCGCGAGATTGTCATTAAAGAATCGCAACACGGTGTGATTATGGTGTGGGATATCCGATCCCAGTACGTGTATGAGTGCAGTCATTGCCGTCTACGCCAGAGTAAAAACACGCCACAACAGAGGGCGAAATAAATAATATATGTTGCCATGTACGCCTGCGCTGCTCCCGCCGCACCGTGGGCCGGGATCAGTAAACGAGAAAACGCCGTCAGCAACGCAAACTGACTCAATTCCGCCAGAATATAAAATCGCAGAGAGGCCTTTGCGATAACCAGATAGCCAAATACGTAAGCGCCGACTTTCAATACATCCCCGACCAGTTGCCAGGCGAAGAGATCGCGCATGGCGGTGAATTTGTCAGAGAACAGCAGCCAGATGGCGAAATCCCGCAACAACCAGACGCAGAAGCTCGCCGCGGCTACCGCCGGCAGTACAAATTTCAGTGATTTCACAATCTCACGGGTAATGTCCTGCTTTGCCGTTAACCGTGACAGCGTCGGCAGCAGATAAACGCTAAACGAGGCGGTAATAAATTGTAGATAAGCATCGGAAATACTGCTTACCCCCTGCCAAATACCCACCTCTTCCCAGCTGTAGTGTGCGGCCAGTTGGTTTCGCATCAACACATAGGCCAGGGGTAACGTGGCGGAGGTGATAAGCGCCATCAGCGTAAACTTACTGAGCTGGCCGGCGAGGCCGTTATCCCAACGCGGCCTGAAGTCTGAGAGCGGCACATGGCGGCGGCGGATAAGCATAATCAGGGCCGGAACAACCACCAGCGCTGGCACCAGCGCCATTCCAAGCAAGGCCCCCTGATAATCGCCGACTTTATAGCAGGCGTACCAGGCTAACACGCCAATCACGCTGCCGATAATCAGCGAAATGGCATTGCCTGCCGCATCGCGAAAGCCCTTCATGACCGCAAGCAGCAGGTTTGCCCAGGCAATCCCCATCTGCACCAGCGCCACCAGACGGACCAGCCCCTGGAAATCCTTGTGACCAAACAGGCCCTGACTTATGGGTGCCGCCGCCAGCAGGAAAACCAACGCCATCAGCGTTGAGAAGCCCAGTACCATCGCCGAAGAGGTGCCAACAACATCCCGCAGACGCTGCGGCGAGTCGTGGTACTGAGCCACGAATTTCGTTACGCCGTTAAAAATACCCGCGCCAGCGAGCACGCCCAGTACGGTGACGAGCTGGCGGAAATTCCCCGCCTGCCCGACGCCTGCCGGTCCATACGCCAGAGCCAACAGCTTAACCACCAGCAACCCTGCGCCAATTTTGACGAGGGTACTGGCTGCGGTCCAGACAGATGCTTTTGCCAGCGACATGTCAGTTGAAGTAACTCAGCAAGGTGTTAATCACCGTACGCTGATTCACCGGGGCAAGGTTGTAGAACAACGGCAGGCGGAGCAAACGCTCACTCTCTTCGGTGGTATGCAAATCTTCGCCGTGGAATTCACCGAATTTCTCACCAGCCGGAGAGGCATGAAGCGGTATGTAATGGAATACCGACAGAATTTCAGCTTCTTTAAGGAAGTCGATTAATTTACTGCGGTCGTCCTGATCCCGCAGCTTGATATAAAACATGTGTGCGTTATGACCGCACTCTTTCGGAATTGACGGTAGCGTGATTCGCCCGCTACGTGCCAGTGGGGTGAGCGCATCCAAATAGGTCTGCCATAAGGAGAGACGCTGTTGATTGATGCGGTCAGCGGCTTCGAGTTGCGCCCATAAATAGGCAGCCTGCAAATCGGCCATCAGGTAGCTGGAGCCGATATCGCGCCAGGTATACTTATCAACCTGGCCCCGGAAAAACTGGCTGCGGTTGGTGCCTTTCTCACGGATGATCTCCGCGCGTTCAACCAGAGCACGATCGTTAATCAGCGTTGCGCCACCTTCACCACCGGCGGTGTAGTTCTTGGTCTCGTGGAAGCTAAAGCAGCCAATATGGCCGATCGTCCCCAGCGCACGCCCTTTGTAGGTCGACATGACGCCCTGCGCGGCATCCTCCACCACGAACAGATTGTGGTGTTTGGCAATCGCCATGATGGTGTCCATTTCGCAGGCCACGCCGGCATAGTGCACGGGCACAATGGCGCGGGTGTTTTCGGTGATAGCCGCTTCAATACGGGTTTCATCAATGTTGAGCGTATCCGGACGAATATCAACAAAGACGATTTTCGCGCCGCGAAGTACAAACGCATTGGCGGTCGACACGAAGGTATAGCTTGGCATGATCACTTCATCACCCGGCTGGATATCCAGCAGCAGCGCCGCCATCTCCAGCGATGCGGTACAGGATGGCGTGAGCAACACCTTCGGGCTACGGAAGCGTTGTTCCATCCACTGCTGACAGCGACGGGTAAACCCACCGTCACCGCAAAGCTTGCCGCTGCCCATCGCCGACTGCATGTAGTCGAGTTCCGTTCCTACTACCGGAGGTGCATTAAAAGGGATCATAGGGTCACCTGTATAGCCAGTAAGCGGTACTTTCCATTATCGCACCGCTGCGAGTGTATCGTTTGATGGCGGCGAGATTACCTATCTGCGTCGCCACGCGAAGCGTCGTAAGCTGACGCTGACGCGCCCATTGGCATGCCGCCAGCATCAGTTTTTCCCCGGCACCAAAGCCGCCCAACAAGCCAATTCGGGCTTCATGATCGTTGAGCTGACGCAGGGAGACAAAAGCCGAGATGTCGCCGGTGGTCGTTCGAAACAGCAGGCACTGGTGGTCAAACACACCTTTAACGGCGTTTTCAATCCACTGCGCGTAAAAACGACCACTGGCCTCTGCGGGGTACCAGGGCGCACGGAAACGACTCTGGCTGAACAGCGTGGCGGCCATTGCGCGCAATGGCGCGATGTCTGCGTCTGCGGCGGTTTGCGCCAGCGGATCGATTCCACTCTCAGGCACCGTCAGGGCAAAATCCGCTTCCCCTTCGACCAGTTGAAACCCCAATTGTTGCAGGCGATCAAGCTGATGGGCGTGCGCGGCCGGAATTTTGACCTGCACGCGAGACCAGGCGTTAAATGATTCTGGATCCAGCGCGGGCGCATCATCCTGCAAACGCAGAATAGCGCTACGAATGCCGAAAAAGGCGCTTTCCCACGTCAGTTCTTCAAGCGTGCCGTGAATCACGTTGCGCAGCCTTAACGCCAGACGCCTTTGGCGTCGACAATGTACTGCTGCTGTACTTTTTCACCGGCAATGGCTTTGAATTCGTTATGATCGACCAGCATGACGAGCACATCGGCTTGCGCCAGCGCCTCATCAAGGCTCACCAGTACGCTGTTTTCAGCCAGACGCGCCGGCAACTGATGAATATTCGGCTCAACCACCAGCGTTTCACCGCTATGCCACTGCGCAATGCTGTGGGCGATTTCCATCGCCGGGCTTTCACGCAGGTCGTCAATATTGGGCTTAAACGCCAGGCCAAAACAGGCGATTCTCACATCGCTGGCCCGTTTGTCGGTTGCGGCGAGACAGTCGGCCACCGTCGCTTTGACCTGACCCAGGACCCAGTGCGGCTTGCTGTCGTTAACTTCACGCGCGGTACGGATGAGACGCGCCTGCTGCGGATTTTGCGCCACGATAAACCAGGGATCGACAGCAATGCAGTGCCCGCCGACACCCGGGCCCGGCTGCAGAATATTGACGCGCGGATGGCGATTCGCCAGACGTACCAGTTCCCAGACATTGATGCCCTGGTCGGCACAAATCAGCGACAGTTCATTGGCAAACGCAATGTTCACATCGCGGAAGCTGTTTTCGGTGAGCTTACACATTTCAGCGGTGCGGGAGTTGGTCACCACGCATTCGCCTTCAAGGAAAATATTGTACAGCTCGCTCGCACGTGCAGAGCAAACCGGCGTCATTCCGCCAATCACGCGGTCATTTTTGATAAGCTCAACCATCACCTGCCCCGGCAGTACGCGCTCCGGGCAGTAGGCGATATTGATGTCAGCCTGTTCGCCTGCCTGCTGCGGGAAGCTGAGATCTGGACGCGCTTGTGCCAACCATGCGGCCATCTGTTCGGTAGAACCGACGGGGGATGTAGATTCGAGGATTACCAGCGCCCCTTTCTTCAGCACGGGAGCGATAGACTTCGCAGCCGCCTCGACATACTTCATGTCAGGTTCATGCTCGCCTTTGAACGGCGTCGGCACCGCAATCAGATAAGCATCAGCGGCAACCGGCGTAGTGCTGGCACGCAACCAGCCCCCTTCCACTGCGGTTTTCACCACCTTATCCAGATCCGGTTCAACAATATGGATCTTGCCCTGATTGATGGTGTCTACAGCGTGGGCGTTAATGTCGATCCCCACGACCTGTTTTTGCCGGGAAGCAAAAGCCGCTGCGGTTGGCAGTCCAATATAGCCAAGGCCAATGACGGAAATGGTTGTGAAGCTCATAGGGTTACCCGATTATTTTTCAGTGCATGCAAAATTCGACCACAGGCCTGTCCGTCTCCATACGGATTATGGGCACGGCTCATGGCTTGCCAGGCGTCGTTGTCATTCAGCAGTCGTGAAACCTCTTCAACAATGCGCTGACAGTTTGTTCCGACCAGTCTGACCGTACCGGCATCAACCGCTTCCGGGCGTTCAGTGGTATCACGCATTACCAACACCGGTTTACCCAAAGACGGGGCTTCCTCCTGAATCCCACCCGAATCGGTGAGGATCAGCCAGGCATGATTCATTAACCACAGGAATGGCAGATAGTCCTGCGGCTCAATCAACGTGATGTTTTCAACGTGTCCAAGAATGCGATTGACCGGCTCACTGACGTTGGGGTTAAGGTGTACCGGATAGACGATTTGCACATCGTCATGCTGCGCGGCGATGTCAGCCAGTGCATGGCAAATTTCTTCAAACCCACGCCCGAAGCTTTCACGACGGTGGCCGGTAACCAGAATCAGCTTCTTATTAGGGTCCAGGAAGGGGTAGCGCGCGGCCAACGTCTCCTGCAGAGAAGCGTCATCCAGAATGCTGTCCCGTACCCATAAAAGCGCATCAATCACCGAATTACCCTTGACATAAATATGCTTTTCAGTAATGTTTTCGCGCAGCAGGTTACTGCGTGAATTTTCCGTCGGCGCGAAGTGATA
>DFPL01000113.1 GCA_002377245.1 Enterobacteriaceae bacterium UBA3516 | reverse complement strand
AGGCCCGGTTCGTGGTACAGATAGCTGTTAAAACCTACCAGTACCGCGGCCAGCCCGACAAAGCTGTGCAGAATAGCGACCAACTCCGGCATTTCCGTCATTTCGACTTTACGTGCCAGACGAATGCCAATGGCGCCACCAATAATCATTGCCACCAAAATCCAGGCCACATTACCGGTGTCAGGGCCGAAGATGGTGGCAATCAGCGCAATCGCCATCCCCGCTACGCCAAAACGGTTACCCTGCTGGGATGTTTCATGTTTTGAAAGGCCCGCCAGGCTGAAAATAAACAGGATCGCAGCAACAATGTATGCAGCAGTAACTAATCCTCCAGACATTTGCTACCCCTTAGTTCTTCCGGAACATTTTCAGCATGCGCTGAGTGACGGTGAAACCACCAAAAATATTAATACTGGCGATCAGCACTGCGATAAAACTCAGGAAGCTGACCCACCCACCGTGACCGATCTGTAAAAGCGCACCGACCACAATGATGCCGGAAATGGCGTTAGTCACCGACATCAACGGCGTATGTAGCGCATGCGACACATTCCAGACCACGTAATACCCGACAACACAGGCCAGGGCGAACACGGTAAAGTGCCCCAGAAACTCTTTAGGCGCCACATCTGCCAGCCAACCGAACAGCACGATGACCAACGCCATGATGCCGTACTTCACCCACGGCGAAGTCGGTTTGGTTTCTGCTTTTGCGACCGGTGCTGCTTTGGCTGCCGCCTGAGGCTGTGCGGAAACCTGAATGGCAGGCGCCGGCCAGGTCACTTCACCCTCACGAATCACGGTTACGCCACGGACAACGACATCCTCGAAATCGACGCTCACATTTCCGTCTTTCTCTTTGCAGAGGAGTTTTAGCAGGTTCACCAGGTTAGTACCGTAAAGCTGCGAAGACTGCGCTGCCAGACGCCCTGGTAAATCGGTGTAACCGATAATTTTCACGCCGTTCGCTGTGGTGACCACTTCATTAGCGATGGTGTATTCACAGTTACCGCCATTTTGAGCCGCCAAATCCACCACCACGCTGCCTGACTTCATGGAGTCAACCATTTCACGAGTGATCAGTTTTGGCGCCGGTTTGCCTGGAATCAACGCCGTGGTGACGATGATGTCGACCTCTTTCGCCTGTGCGGCAAAGAGTGCCATTTCGGCTTTAATGAAGGCTTCTGACATCACCTTCGCGTAACCATCGCCGCTACCGGCTTCTTCTTTGAAATCCAGTTCAAGGAATTCAGCGCCCATGCTCTGGACCTGTTCCTTCACTTCAGGACGGGTATCGAAAGCGCGAACAATCGCGCCCAGGCTGTTAGCCGCACCAATAGCAGCAAGCCCGGCAACGCCCGCACCAATCACCATGACTTTTGCAGGGGGGACTTTTCCGGCGGCGGTGATTTGCCCCGTAAAGAAGCGACCAAATTCATGGGCGGCTTCCACAATTGCACGATAACCGGCAATGTTCGCCATGGAGCTCAAGGCATCCAGCGATTGTGCACGGGAGATACGCGGCACCGAATCCATTGCCATTACGGTGACGTCGCGCGCCGCCAGTTTTTCCATCAGTTCGGCATTTTGCGCCGGCCAGATAAAACTGACTAAGGTCGTGCCAGGATTGAGCAGTGTGATTTCGTCATCGCCCGGCGCGTTAACCTTGAGAATGATATCTGACTGCCAGACATCATTCGCGTCTACAATAGCCGCACCTGCCTCGGTAAATGCGAGGTCATCGAAACTGGCCAGTTTACCGGCGCCGCTTTCAATCGCGACGGTGAAACCCAATTTAAGCAGTTGCTCGACCGTTTTCGGCGTCGCTGCAACGCGGGTTTCATTGGCCAACCGTTCTTTTGGTACACCAATACGCATAGTTTTCCCTTCCATCAATGTGAGAGATGGTTTGTCAGTAATGTCCGGGATCGTACAACGCGATATTCAGCGACCAACGACGCCCCGGAAAATAAAACAGTAACAAACTTTCTATAACCTACTGAAATTCACGCTTGTGATCTAGCGCGAGAATTCAGAAATTCTTTTTTTATCGGTCAAAACCGGGCAAGAACGCTATAAGACATAGTTATTTCCCTTTATTTCGTCAGTACAGGCCGATATTCCGCTCAAGCGGAGCGGCAAAACACGATTAATCTCCAACAAGAAACATGCTTTTAACAATGTATTAACCTGAAAAATGCGTATGCTTTATTACTTTTGCTGGTCAAGCGCGTATTTTTTCAACATATCATTAATCGTTATCGTAAAACGTCTTACGGGTAGCACGCACAGTGAAAAATGACGCAGACAGCCGCCTTGTTTAAATGCAATAATCAGCGACGTTTTTTGATAACAACCACACCAGCATCTGGTTTGCGCAAGGCGAAGGATTATTTTTATGAAGCATAAGTTTACCCTCCTGGCGTCAGCATTTCTTACCGTTACTACTCTGTCAGCTCATGCCGCGACCGAGTTAACGCCGGAGCAAGCGGCAGCGTTAAAACCCTACGATCGTATTGTTGTTAATGGTCGTTATAATTCCATTGGCGATGCCGTCAACGCTGTGTCGAACCGTGCAGATAAAGTAGGCGCGGCTTCATTTTACGTTGTAGAGATGTCGGACTTTGGCAATAGCGGCAATCAGCGCGTCAGCGCCGACCTCTATAAAGCAGATGCCCCTAAAGCCGATCCCGTTAAATTCCGTGTGATAAACGGTTTGACCGAGTTACCTAAAGATAAAGCTATCGAGCTGGAACCTTTTGATACCGTAACCGTACAGGGTTTTTACCGTAGCCAGCCTGAAGTGAACGATGCGATCACCAAAGCCGCTAAAGCCAAGGGTGCCTCTTCCTTCTATATTGTTCGTCAGGTCGATGCCAACCAGGGCGGTAATCAGTTGATTACGGCTTACCTCTATAAAGCCGACGCGAAAAAACGTGTACTGCAGAGCCCGGACGCGATTCCTCGCGATTCTGAGGCGGGCCGTGCCGCACTGGCGAAAGGCGGTGAAGAGGCGAAAAAAGTCGAAATTCCTGGCGTTGCCACCAGCGCGACGCCGAGCTACGAAGTAGGACGTTTCTTCGAAACCCAAACCTCTAAAGCAGGCCGTTATACGGTTAACCTGCCTGACGGCACCAAAATCGAAGAAGTGAACAAAATTACCGCTGCGCAAATGGTGCCCTTTGACAGCATCAAGTTCACCGGCAACTACGGTAACATGACTGAGATTTCCTATCAGGTTGCCAAACGCGCAGCGAAGAAAGGTGCCAAGTACTACCACATTACCCGCCAGTGGCAGGAGAACGGTAGTAACATCACCATCAGTGCCGATCTCTACAAGTAACTCCTCCTTTGAAAGGCGGCAAATGCCGCCTTTTTTCACTTTTTCTGCAAATTTATGCACTCCTGCATTGCATGCTATTCCGACTCTCCGTAAAATCCCGCGCCTTAGTGATATCCACCATTTTTATGCGCTCATGCAAAATAATTATTCTGGATTGAGTTCTTTTTTGACAGGATACCCATGGAAAAGAAACTTGGCCTGAGCGCTTTGACTGCGCTGGTTCTTAGCTCAATGCTTGGCGCAGGCGTCTTCAGCCTTCCACAAAATATGGCTGAAGTCGCAAGCCCTGCTGCACTTTTGATTGGCTGGGCCATTACCGGTGTCGGGATTCTCCTGCTCGCCTTTGCCATGCTGATCTTAACCCGCGTCCGCCCCGATCTTGACGGCGGAATTTTCACCTATGCGCGTGAAGGATTTGGCGAACTCATCGGTTTTTGTTCCGCCTGGGGATACTGGCTGTGTGCAGTGATCGCCAACGTCTCTTATCTGGTTATTGTCTTTTCCGCGCTGAGTTTCTTTACTGATACGCCTGAATTACGGCTGTTTGGCGACGGTAACACCTGGCAGTCCATCGTCGGGGCCTCTGTTTTGCTGTGGATTGTTCATGCCCTAATCTTGCGTGGGGTACAGACTGCGGCCAGTATCAATCTTGCTGCGACGCTCGCTAAATTAGTCCCGCTCGGCCTGTTTATTGTGCTGGCCGCAGTGGCATTCCACTTCGACACCTTCCGCCTCGATTTCTCTGGTTTCGCATTGGGCGTACCGGTATGGGAACAGGTTAAAAACACCATGCTAATAACGCTGTGGGTGTTTATTGGCGTCGAAGGCGCCGTTGTCGTCTCTGCACGTGCGCGCAATAAACGAGACGTAGGTCGCGCCACCCTCATGGCGGTGCTGGCAGCGCTCTCTGTCTATTTGCTAGTTACCTTGCTCTCTGTCGGGGTGATTTCCCGCCCTGAGCTGGCGGCCATGCGTAACCCGTCGATGGCAGGTCTGATGGTCAAGCTCATGGGGAGCTGGGGCGATGTGGTCATTGCCGCCGGACTTATCGTTTCCGTGTGCGGGGCCTACCTGAGCTGGACGATTATGGCGGCAGAAGTGCCGTTGCTGGCGGCCACTCATAAAGCGTTTCCGCGCATCTTTGCCAGACAAAATAAAAATAACGCACCGGCAGCGTCGCTATGGCTGACCAATATCAGCGTTCAGGTCTGTCTGGTGCTGATCTGGCTCACAGGTTCGGATTACAACACGCTGTTGACTATTGCATCAGAAATGATTCTGGTCCCTTATTTCCTGGTAGGGGCATTTCTGTTCAAAATTGCGCAAAAAACGTTGCACAAAACGGTCGCTGTCGGTGCCTGTATCTACGGATTGTGGCTACTGTACGCATCCGGTCCTATGCATTTGCTGTTATCCGTTGTGCTGTATGCGCCCGGCCTGCTGGTCTTTATGTATGCCCGCCGTACACATAACATTGATAGCCTGCTTTCACGCCGGGAGTGCGTTCTGATTGGCTTGTTGCTGATTGCCGCCGTTCCGGCCACGTGGATGTTGATGGGTTAACAACGTTTCCCCATCATCACTGGAGATATCCGATGGGGAAAAAACCTGAACGCCCGATTTTGATTACCGGTGGAGGCCGTCGTATTGGCCTCGCCCTCGCCCACCATTTCCTGCATCATCAGCAGGCCGTTATCGTTAGCTTCCGCACCCGTTATCCGGCAATTGACCAGCTTGAAAGCGCAGGGGCCATTTGCATTCAGGCGGATTTCAGTACTGACCAGGGCATTCTCTCATTTGCTGAAACCGTCAAATCTCAGACCGCAGGCCTCAGGGCAGTCCTTCATAACGCCAGCGACTGGCAGGCTGAAACGCGGAATATCGCCCTCAGTGATGTGCTCACACGGATGCTGCAGATCCATGTCCACGCCCCGTATCTGCTCAACCATGCACTGGAAGGTTTATTGCGCGGCGCTGGCCATGCGGCCAGCGATATCATCCATTTCACCGACTATGTTGTTGAGCGGGGCAGCGATAAGCATATTGCCTATGCGGCCAGTAAAGCGGCGCTGGATAATATGACACGCTCATTTGCAAAAAAACTGGCACCCGAGGTCAAAGTCAACGCCATTGCCCCCGCAATGATCCTGTTTAACGAGACCGACGATGCGCAGTATCGCCAGCAGGCGCTGAATAAATCGTTGATGAAAATCGTAGCGGGTGAGAAAGAGATAATCGAGCTGGTGGATTATCTGCTCACAAGCTGTTACGTCACCGGGCGCAGTTTTGCCGTGGATGGCGGGCGTCCCTTACGTTAGTGAAAACGGCTCCAGCAAAAAATCAGTACCCAGGCGCTGAGACACCAGCAGAGCACCGCCCCACCCAGCGCCGGACCGACTCGCATAACGCCAGTGAAATACCAGAGCGACAGCAGATAAATAAAATAGGGGATAATTGACCACATGCCGAAAACGATAGTCGCTCTCAGTGCTTCGATGCCACGCTCGGTGGCGACAATGTAATGGGCAATCAGCGCAAAGGTCGGGAATAAAGGAATCAGCCCGGCAATATAATAATTCTTTGTTTTGGCCAGAATGCCAATCAGCACCACCACCAGCGCGCCAATAGCCGCTTTAATCACCAACCCCATATTTTGCCCTATAATTCAGTAACAACAATAACCTACAGCATAACGGAACCCTCCTCGTTTAGAAAAGATTAATGGAAGGTTGCTGCGAGGCAGTGTATGTTTGCCTTTTCGACTTATCACGATGGCATATGAATAAGATCGTTTTTGTAGAAGACGACCCGGAAGTGGGCGCGTTGATTGCCGCTTATCTGGGCAAACACGATATGGATGTCATTGTTGAACCGCGCGGCGATCGCGCCGAAGAGGTGATTGCGCGCGAAAATCCAGATTTGGTCCTGTTGGACATTATGCTGCCAGGTAAAGACGGCATGACGCTGTGCCGGGATTTACGCCAGCAGTGGACGGGTCCTATCGTGCTGCTCACCTCGCTCGACAGTGACATGAACCATATCCTCTCGCTTGAAATGGGCGCGAACGATTACATTCTTAAAACCACCCCTCCCGCCGTCCTGCTCGCCCGTTTACGTCTGCATTTACGTCAGCGTGCAGAGGTCAGTCAACAGGAGCCCACAGCAGCCCTGAAACAGCACAAGGCACTGCGTTTCGGCAGCTTAGCTATCGACCCGGTAGACCGTCAGGTAACGCTGAGCGGCGAACAGGTGATACTCTCAACGGCTGATTTTGATCTGTTGTGGGAGCTTGCCACCCACGCCGGGCAAATCATGGATCGGGATGCCTTACTCAAAAATCTGCGTGGCGTCACCTATGACGGTATGGATCGCAGCGTGGATGTGGCTATCTCTCGTCTGCGTAAAAAATTGCTCGATAACGCGACTGAGCCCTATCGCATCAAAACTGTGCGCAATAAAGGCTATCTTTTCGCCCCACACGCCTGGGATAACTGAGTCCGGCTTTATTCGCGGGTGCCTTTATGAAAAAACTTTTCGTCCAGTTTTATTTGCTGCTGTTTGTCTGCTTCCTGGTGATGACCATGCTGGTCGGGCTGGTGTACAAGTTCACCGCCGAGCGGGCAGGCAGACAGTCGCTGGACGATTTGATGAAAAGCTCGCTCTATCTGATGCGCAGTGAACTGCGTGAGATCCCGCCTCATCAGTGGAACAAGACGCTTAAAGATCTGGATTTGAATCTCTCGTTCAATCTGCGAATTGAGCCGATGAGTAAGTACAGGCTGGATCCCCCCGCCGATCAACGGATGCGTGAAGGGGATATTGTCGCGCTGGATTCGGAATATACCTTTATCCAGCGAATTCCCCGCAGCCATTATGTGCTGGCCGTAGGACCGGTCCCCTACCTGTTTTATATGCATGAAATGCGCATTCTTGATATCACGCTGATGGTATTTATTGCTATTTCGCTGGCCTTCCCGGTGTTCATCTGGATGCGACCTCACTGGCAGGAGATGCTTCGGCTGGAGTCCGCAGCGCAACGCTTCGGTGACGGGCACCTGGAAGAGCGTATCCATTTTGACAGCACCTCCAGTTTTGAACGACTGGGCATCGCCTTTAACCAAATGGCGGATAACATCAATGCCCTGATTGCCAGCAAAAAACAGTTAATTGACGGCATCGCGCATGAACTCCGTACCCCGCTGGTCAGGCTTCGTTATCGTCTCGAAATGAGTGATAACCTGAGCGACAGCGAACGCGCGGCCTTAAACCGGGATATTGGTCAGCTCGAAGCGCTGATTGAGGAACTCCTGACCTATGCCCGTCTCGACCGACCGCAAAACGAGCTGAAACTGACCACCCCGGATTTTGCCGCCTGGATCCAGAGTTACATCGATGATGCTCGAATTGTTAACCCTGGCCGTACGCTGCTTCTTAATCATGACAGTGCGGAGTATGGCGCACTGGACATGCGTCTGATGGAACGCGTACTCGACAACCTGGTCAACAACGCCCTGCGCTATTGCGAAACCACCGTGAGGGTCAACCTGACGCGCGAAGGCACAACGGCCATCCTTAGCGTGGAAGATGATGGCCAGGGAATCGCGTCTGAGGATCGTCAGCGCGTTTTCGAACCCTTCGTGCGCCTTGATCCCAGCCGGGATCGCGCCACGGGGGGATGCGGCCTGGGTCTGGCCATAGTGCATTCTATTGCTCAGGCGATGGGCGGTGACGTAACCTGCGGTGAAAGCGCTTTGGGTGGCGCACAGTTTAGTTTTCGCTGGCCAGTTTACCATTTGGTTGATCTGCCCTGAGCAGCGGCATAGCTCCACTGGTCAGGTGAGCGGCGCTATGGTATATATTAAGTATGTTGTAACTAAATGGACAGTTCCATGGCAAGCTATGACCTGATCGAACGCCTTAATACGACCTTCCGCCAGCTAGAACAAACGTTGGCGGCCTTTAATGCCGATCTCGCCCAGTGCCGGTTGCTGGCGGGCCGGGTATTTTCACTTCCGGATGTGGAAAAGGGTGCGGAGCACGACCCGCTGCCCGCTATCCAGGTGAAACAACATATTGGTAACGAGGCCGCTGCACTGGCGCATAAACATTACGCACATCTGTTTATTCAGCAGCAGTCTGAAAACCGCAGCAGCAAGGCCGCGGTGCGTTTGCCCGGCGTTATCTGTTATCAGGTCGATGCTGAAGCCCGCGCCAGGTTGGAAGCAGCAGTCAGCACAATCAATGCGCTGAAAATGACCTTCGAGCGGATTGTCACCGTCGACTCTGGCCTTCCCCCAACCGCCCGTTTCGAATGGGTCCATCGCCATCTGCCTGGGCTTATTACGCTGAATGCCTATCGGACGCTGACCACGCTCCGCGATCCGGCAACATTGCGTTTTGGCTGGGCCAACAAACATATCATCAAGAACTTCACTCGTGACGAGGTACTCGCGCTGCTCGATAAAAGCCGCAAATCACCGCGTGCCGTCGCCCCCTGGAGCCGAGAGCAGTGGCAAGCTCGCCTTGAACAGGAGTATCAGGATATTGCGGCACTGCCGCAGCATACGCGTCTGAAAATCAAGCGTCCGGTGAAAGTGCAGCCCATTGCGCGGGTCTGGTATTCAGGTTCGCAAAAGCAGGTGCAATACGCCTGCCCCACGCCGCTGATTGCGCTGATATCCGAAGAGAATGGAGGTAAAGTGCCGGACATTGGTGAGCTGCTTAACTATCAGGCTGACAATGTCCAGCATCGCTATAAGCCGCAAGCGCAGCCGTTAACGCTCATTATTCCCCGGCTGCACCTGTACGTTGCCGATTAGGCTGGCTTCATGCTGCCAACCATGGATTCAGGCCGCACCCAACTGTCGAACTCGGCTTCCGTCAGATAGCCGAGCGCCAGCGCCGATGCTTTCAGCGTCAGCCCTTCTTTATGCGCTTTTTTGGCAATCTCTGCCGCTTTGTCATAGCCGATATGCGTGTTCAGCGCCGTCACCAGCATTAACGATTCATTGAGAAGTTGGTCAATACGATCGCGGTTAGGCTCAATACCTGTTGCACAGTGTTCATTAAAGCTCTCCATGCCGTCCGCCAGAAGGCGCACTGACTGGAGGAAGTTATGAATCACCATCGGCCGGAAAACGTTGAGCTCAAAGTTGCCAGAGGCCCCGCCCATATTGACGGCGACATCGTTGCCCAGCACCTGACAGCAGAGCATGGTCATCGCTTCGCACTGTGTCGGGTTCACTTTCCCTGGCATGATGGAACTGCCTGGTTCGTTTTCCGGAATCGAGATCTCACCAATGCCGCAACGGGGCCCCGAGGCCAGCCAGCGCACATCGTTAGCAATTTTCATTAATGAAGCAGCCAGCCCTTTCAGGGCGCCGTGCGCGTGCACCAACGCATCGCAGGTGGCCAGCGCCTCGAACTTATTCGGAGCGGTGACGAAAGGCTGACGGGTAAAGGATGCCAGCTCGTCAGCCACCCGTTTCGCATACTCAGGATGCGTGTTTAACCCGGTGCCGACGGCCGTCCCACCCAGCGCCAGTTCACTTAGGTGCGGCAAGCTGAGTTCAATATGTTTGAGATTATGCTCGAGCATCGCCACCCAGCCGGAAATCTCCTGCCCGAGGGTCAACGGCGTCGCATCCTGCAAATGGGTGCGCCCGATTTTGACAATGTCAGCAAAGGCGATGGCCTTCTCGTGAAGCGTCTTTTTCAGCACATGCAGTTCAGGGATCAGATGCTCGCGCAGCGCAATAATCGCGGCAACATGCATTGCCGTTGGGAAGACATCATTCGAACTCTGACTCTTATTCACATCATCGTTAGGATGAACTTTGCGCGCCATTCCGCGCTCACCGCCTAACAGTTCACTGGCACGGTTGGCCAGCACTTCATTCATGTTCATGTTGCTCTGGGTACCGGAGCCGGTTTGCCAGATAGCGAGGGGGAACTCCTCGGGATGCTTTCCGGCCAGTACCTCGTCCGCAGCATCAATAATCGCGCGGGATTTCTCGGCTGCCAGTAGCCCCAAATCCTGATTAACTTTCGCGGCAGCGCGTTTGGTCAGCGCCAGTGCATAGATAAGCGAAAGCGGCATTTTCTCCGTTGAAATACGGAAATGCTCCAGAGAACGCTGGGTTTGTGCGCCCCACAGCTTATCCGCCGGGACGTCAATTGCGCCCATGGAGTCTTTTTCACTACGATGCGTTGTCATGACTTTCTCCCTGTTACGAAGTGATGTTGAGTACCGACATGGCTCACCTGCTAACAAAGCTTAAGTATTGATGCTTGTTATAACGACGTTTATTGCTTCGTGCGCTTTAAGAAGGCGCAAAAAAAACCGCCCCGAAGGGCGGCGGGTCTTATTTTACACAGCGGCCGCACTGGCCCGACTGGATCTGCTGGAAGAAGTCGTTGCCTTTATCATCTACCAGAATAAAGGCCGGGAAATCTTCCACGTCAATTTTCCAGATAGCCTCCATACCCAGTTCCGGGTAGGCCACGCACTCCAGACTCTTGATACTGTTTTGCGCCAGAATCGCCGCCGGGCCACCAATGCTGCCCAGGTAGAAGCCGCCATGTTTATGGCAGGCATCGGTCACCTGTTGACTTCGGTTGCCCTTCGCCAGCATGACCATACTGCCGCCCTGAGACTGAAGCTGATCGACGTAGGAATCCATCCGCCCCGCGGTTGTTGGCCCCAACGAACCTGAAGCATATCCTTCAGGCGTTTTAGCCGGGCCGGCGTAATAGATGGGGTGATCTTTGACATATTGTGGCAGCGGTTTACCTTCGTCCATGAGCTCTTTCAGCTTGGCATGGGCAATGTCGCGCGCCACGATAATCGTGCCGGTCAGTGACAACCGCGTGGATACCGGATACTGCTTAAGCTGGCCGAGGATCTCTTCCATCGAACGGTTGAGGTTAACCTTGATGGCTTCCCCCTCGCCCGCTGCGCGCAAGGATTCAGGAATATATTTACCCGGATTTTGCTCCAGTTTTTCCAGCCAGACGCCTTCGCGATTAATTTTACCTTTAATGTTACGGTCCGCGGAGCAGGAAACGCCCATGCCAACCGGGCAGGATGCGCCATGACGCGGTAAACGCACGACGCGAATATCGTGGGCAAAGTATTTGCCGCCAAACTGCGCGCCGAGACCCAACTGCTGGGCTTCAATCAGCAATTCGTTCTCAAGTTGCACATCACGGAAGGCCTGACCGTGTTCGTTCCCCTCGGTGGGCAAGCCATCATAGTATTTGGTCGAGGCAAGCTTAACGGTTTTGAGTGTGGCTTCGGCACTGGTTCCGCCGATCACGAAGGCGATATGGTAGGGCGGGCAGGCCGCCGTGCCCAGCGTGCGCATCTTCTCGACCAGATAGTTTTTAAGCTTACCGGGGCTCAGCAGCGCTTTCGTCTCCTGATAGAGATAGGTTTTATTCGCCGAACCGCCGCCCTTGGCAATGCAGAGGAATTTGTATTCATCCCCATCGACACTGTAGAGATCAATCTGCGCCGGCAGGTTGGTGCCGGTGTTAACCTCTTTGTACATGTCTAATGCCGCGTTTTGTGAATAACGCAGATTGTCTTCGATATAGGTGTTATAGACGCCCTGGGAGAGCGCGGCTTCATCCCCTCCCCCGGTCCAGACCCGCTGCCCTTTTTTGCCCATGATAATCGCCGTGCCGGTGTCCTGGCAGGTCGGCAGAATGCCTTTGGCAGCGATTTCGGAGTTACGCAAAAACTGTAAGGCAACATATTTATCGTTTTCGCTGGCATCCGGGTCACTGAGGATATCGGCAACCTGCTGCTGGTGGGCGGGGCGTAAAAGAAAGGAGGCGTCATGAAAAGCATGTTGGGCCAGCAGGGTAAGTGCTTTAGGGTCAACTTTGAGGATCTCTTGCCCCTCAAATTCGGCCACGGACACATAGTCACTGCTGAGTAAATAATATTCGGTCTCGTCCTTTTTCAGCGGAAAAGGATCTTGATAAGTAAAGGTTTTAGTCGACATTGTTCTCTCACTTACTGCACGATCTGGTTATTATTCGGCAGGACATCCATCTGCCACAAAAAAGCGAGTCCGCATATCCTACACAATTATTTAACAAAAACTGAGACTAGTACGACTTTTTACATGCGCTGATTACTTCATGCGGGTTTATTGCTTTAATACCCGCACTTACGTTAAACATGATTAAGGGCGGGATAATGCAAAAACTCATCAACTCAGTGCAAAACTATGCCTGGGGAAGTAAAACTGCGTTAACGGAACTCTACGGCATCGACAACCCTGACAATTTGCCAATGGCCGAATTGTGGATGGGCGCGCACCCGAAGAGCAGCTCAAAAGTGCAGGATGCAGCGGGTCAACCGCACTCCTTGCGTCAGGTGATTGAACAGGATAAATCCACACTGTTGGGTACGGCAGTTGCCGACCGTTTCGGTGAACTGCCTTTCCTGTTTAAGGTCCTCTGCGCCGATCAGCCATTGTCCATTCAGGTGCATCCGAATAAGCAGAATTCAGAGACAGGCTTTGCCAAAGAGAATGCGGCGGGTATTCCTCTTGATGCCGCTGAGCGCAATTATAAAGACCCTAACCATAAACCTGAACTGGTCTTCGCCCTCACCCCCTTCCTGGCGATGAATGCGTTCCGCCCCTTTGCAGAAATCGTGTCGCTGCTTCAACCGGTCGCGGGGGCACATAACGCTATCGCGCATTTTCTCCAGCAGCCGGGTTCAGAACGACTGAGCGAACTGTTTGCTGCTCTGCTTAATATGCAGGGCGACGAAAAATCCCGTGCGCTGGCGGTGCTCAAAGCGGCGCTGAACGGCCAGCAGGGCGAGCCCTGGGAGACCATTCGCGCGATTAGCGAATTTTACCCGGACGACAGCGGTCTTTTCTCTCCCCTGTTGCTGAACGTGGTGAAACTCAAGCCAGGTGAAGCGATGTTCCTGTTCGCGGAAACGCCGCACGCATATCTGAAAGGGGTTGCCCTGGAGGTGATGGCGAACTCCGATAACGTGCTGCGCGCGGGCCTGACCCCGAAATACATTGATATTCCTGAGCTGGTCGCTAACGTTAAATTCACCCCTAAACCGGCCGACGCGCTGCTGACCACGCCGGTTAAAAATGACACCTCGCTGGACTTCCCGATTCCGGTCGATGATTTCGCCTTTTCCCTGCATGACCTCAGTACCCGTACCGCAGAACTGGCGCAGCAAAGTGCAGCCATTGTCTTCTGCGTAGAGGGCGAAGCCGTGCTCAGTAAAGGCGAAAACCGCCTGGTTCTCAAGCCTGGCGAGTCGGCATTTATCGCGGCCAATGAATCACCGATCGGCGTCAGCGGTGTCGGACGCGTGGCGCGGGTCTATAATAAGCTGGACTAAGTTACTGAACTTTTTAGCAAGCGTTGCTAAGATTTACTCAGCCTTTTCATCTGTCCAGGCGGCTTGTTCCGCCTGGTTTTATTTTTAGGGACAAATCGAATGAAAAAATCGCTGGTTGCTGTAGGCGTTGTCATTGCTCTGGGTGTGGTCTGGACCGCAGGTGCCTGGTACACGGGAAAACAACTTGAGGGCCGTCTTGCCCAGATGGTTACCGAAGCAAATAGTCAGATAAACCGCGTTGCGCCGGAAGCGAGCGTGGTCATCTCCTCACAAAATTATCACCGTGGCCTCTTCTCCAGCCAACTGGAGCTGGTGGTTAAGCCCGTCGAAGGTAAAGAGAATCCGTGGCTAAAACCCGGGCAAAGTATTGTCCTGCATGAAAATGTCGATCATGGTCCCTTCCCGCTGGCGCAGCTAAAAACCTTCAACCTTATTCCTTCCATGGCGTCGGTTCACTCTACGCTTGTGAACAATGAGGTGACCAGGCCGCTGTTTGATATCGCCAAAGGTCAGTCGCCGGTTGTGGTTGAAACCCGTATTGGCTATGGCGGCGATTCGCGTAGCGATATCTCCCTGCGCGCGCTGAATTCTGAAAAGGAAGGTGAGAAAGTCGCCTTCAGCGGCGGCGAATTCCGCCTCAGTGCGGACAAGGATGGCAATGTTGTTACGCTCAGCGGTCAGGCGCAGAGCGCACTGGTTGATGCCGTGAACGAGTACAATCAGCGCGTACAACTCTCCTTCAATAATCTGAAGACCGAAGGGACGACCGAGCTTTCGAGCTTTAATGAGCGAATTGGTAATCAGAAACTGACCCTGGATAAACTGGCGATTGCGGTGGAAAACAAAGAGATGGCCGTGCTGGAAGGCATGAACCTGAATGCCAAATCCGAAGTCTCCACCGACAAGAAAAACATCGACAGCCAGGTGGATTACGCCATTAGCAGCCTGAAAGTTCAGGGCCAGGATATGGGCAGCGGCAAGCTGACCCTGAAGGTGGGTCAGATTGACGGCGAAGCCTGGCACCAGTTCAGCCAGCAATATAACGCCCAGACTCAGGCCCTTATGGCACAGCCTGACGTGATGAAGGATCCGGTGCTGTATCAGCAAAAAGCCACTGAAGCCTTCTTCAATGCGGTACCGTTATTGCTCAAAGGCGAACCGGTTATCACCATTGCCCCACTGAGCTGGAAAAACGCCAAAGGTGAAACCGCCTTTAACCTGTCGCTGTTCCTGAAAGATCCGGCCAAAACCACCGCGCCGGCACAGACCCTGGCACAGGAAGTCGATCGCAATGTGAAGTCCATCGACAGCAAGCTGACCATCCCGATGGATATGGCGGTTGAGTTTATGACGCAGGTGGCGAAGCTTGAAGGGTATCAGCAAGCGGAAGCCGAAAAACTGGCCAATCAGCAGGTTAAAGGGCTGGCGGCGATGGGGCAGATGTTCCGCATCACCACAATGGAAAACAACACCATTGGCACCAGCCTGCAGTATGCCAACGGTCAGGTCACGCTGAATGGTGAGAAGATGCCGCTGGATGAATTTGTAGGCATGTTCGGTCTGCCTGCCCTGGGGCAACCGGGTTTGGGCGCGCCGCAAGCGCCGGCAGTGCCTGCCGACCCGGCGGCACCCACAGCACCGGTGGTGCCGCAGCAGTAATCGCAAGCCCCTCTTCGGAGGGGTTTTTTATGGGTTAACTACCAGCCCCGGAGACAGCACCGCATGGTGTAAGGTGCGTTCCGGCGCGTCAATGCGTTGCAAAATCCGCTCTGCCAGCAGATACCCCATCTCTTTGCCCGACAGCGTGGCCCAGGCTACCGGAATATCATACTGCCCTTGTTCCCAGGCATCCGCAAAAGCGGCGAGCGAGACCTGCTGCTCAAAGAAACGATCCAGTCCCGACCCTGCCTGACGCCCTGCGCGCAGTAACCCAAACCAGGCCCCTACCGCCGTCGGGCCGTTATAACACACCAATGCATCGATAGTCGGATTACGGCTCAGCAGCAACTGCACGGCTTCTGCGGCCTGTTTCTGACTGGCGTCGCACTCCACGACCCAGTCGCTGTGAAACGGCAGACCGTATTTCAACAGCGTGGCGCAATACCCTCCCACCCGTTCAGCCCGAATCAGGGACGAGCTTTCGCCACCCAGCCAGGCGATACGTTGATGCCCCTGCTGAATAAGATGTTCGGTCACCCGTTGTGCCGCCAGGGTGTTGTCGGGCCGGACGGTATCATTGTCATCCGGATAGTTGGCCCGGGAGGCAAAAATCAGCGGAACACCGGCTTCCTGCGCACGCGCACGCAATGCAGCGCCCTGCTCGCCCGGCATCCCGGCGATAATCACGCCATCTACCCCCTGGGTCAGCAACGTGTTCAGGCGCGTCAGCATATGTTCGCCGCCACGTCCGCCATGGAGTAAAAAGACCATCCGGCCCTCGCTTTCCAGCGCCTCGCTCAGGCCAGATGTCGCCTCGGCATAAAAGGTTTGTGCGAGATCGCAGACAATCAGGCCGATCACGCCCGTCTGCCCACCGCGCAGTGCCGAGGCCTGACGATTACGCACGAACCCCAACTCTTCTATCGCATCGTGTACGCGCTGCCCGGTCTGGGCGGAAATGCGTCCTTTGCCGCTCAGTACCAACGACACCGTTGTCACCGAAACCCCGGCAGCCAACGCGACGTCGTTAATGGTGATTTTTTTTACTGTAGACATAAAAGTGTCTGACACCCGATAAAACGATTTACCAATGACGGATGTTATAAACCATATGATGGTCAAATTATGTGATTTATTTCGCACTAAAATTAGGTAAAACGTTTTATCTTGCTGCTGCATTCACCTTCACCATAACAATCAGGAGCACGCATGTCCGGTAGAAAAAGGCAAAAAATTTCGCTGTGGGAGTTTTTCCAGCAATTAGGAAAGACGTTTATGTTGCCGGTCGCGCTGCTCTCTTTCTGCGGGATCATGCTGGGGATTGGCAGTTCACTCAGCAGTCAAAGTGTCATTACCTTACTTCCGGCGCTGGGCCACCCCATTCTGCAGGCGATTTTTATCTGGATGGGGAAAGTCGGCTCCTTCGCTTTTAGTTTCCTGCCGGTGATGTTTTGTATCGCTATCCCGCTGGGGCTGGCGCGTGAGAACAAAGGGGTAGCTGCTTTTGCCGGTTTTGTCGGTTATGCCGTCATGAACCTTGCCGTTAACTTTTGGCTCACCGCCAAAGGCATCCTGCCCACCACTGACGCGGCCATTCTTAAAGCCAACAATATTCAGAACGTTATCGGTATTCAGTCCATTGATACCGGGATCCTGGGTGCGGTTATCGCCGGGATCATTATCTGGAACCTGCACGAGCGTTTTAACACTATTCGCCTGCCTGATGCCTTGGCGTTTTTTGGTGGCACCCGCTTTGTGCCCATCATTACCAGCGTGGTTATGGGGCTGGTTGGGCTAGTGATCCCGCTGGTCTGGCCCTACTTCGCCATGGGTATCACCGGGCTTGGACAGATGATTAATGGTGCCGGCAGTTTTGGTCCGATGATTTTCGGTACCGGCGAACGTTTGCTGCTCCCCTTCGGTTTGCAACATATTCTGGTCGCCATTATCCGCTTTACGGAAGCAGGCGGGACAATGGACGTATGCGGCCATAGCGTGAGCGGCGCGCTCACCATTTTCCAGGCTCAGTTGAGCTGCCCGTCAACACAGGGGTTCTCAGAGAGCGCAACCCGCTTCCTGTCGCAGGGTAAAATGCCAGCCTTCCTCGGCGGTTTACCGGGTGCGGCGTTGGCCATGTACCACTGCGCAAAACCGGAAAACCGTCACAAAATTAAAGGGCTATTGATCTCCGGCGTCATTGCTTGCGTGGTGGGCGGCACAACGGAACCCCTGGAGTTCCTGTTCCTGTTCGTTGCTCCGGCTCTGTACGCGATTCATGCTTTGTTGACCGGACTTGGCTTTACTGTCATGGCGGTACTGGGCGTCACCATCGGCAATACTGACGGTAACGTCATTGATTTTGTGGTGTTTGGCATACTTCACGGTCTGGCAACCAAATGGTATCTGGTGCCGGTGGTAGCAGCCGTCTGGTTTGTGACCTACTACGCTATTTTCCGTTTCGCTATTCTGCGCTTCAATATCAAAACGCCAGGTCGTGAGGCAGAGACGGCCAGCAGCGCCGAAAAAACCGCGAGTGGCGTAACAGGTAAATCCGGCTATAACGTGCCGGCTATCCTTGCCGCACTGGGTGGCAGTGAAAACATCACCACGCTGGACAACTGCATTACCCGCCTGCGCCTGTCGGTCAAAGATATGTCACGGGTAGACAGCGCGGCGCTAAAAGCCAACCGGGCAATCGGCGTTATCCAGCTCAATCAGCATAACCTGCAGGTGGTGATTGGTCCTCAGGTTCAGTCAGTCAAAGATGAGATGACGGAATTAATGCACTCCGTACACGCATAGCATGATCGCCCTCACCGCGTGAGGGCGTTTTTCAAAGGAAAGAGCCATGTTTGATTTTTCGAAAATAATCGATCGTCACGGCACCTGGTGCACGCAGTGGGATTATGTTGCTGACCGATTCGGCGAGGCGGATTTGCTCCCTTTCACCATTTCCGATATGGATTTTGCAACGGCCCCCTGCATTATCGATGCCCTACAGCAACGCCTGAATCATGGCGTGCTCGGCTACAGCCGCTGGCAAAATGACGCGTTCAGTGGCGCAATCAGCCGTTGGTTCGACGATCGCTTCAATACGATGATTGACAGCCGCAGCCTGGTGTATGGCCCCTCGGTTATTTATATGATTGCTGAAATGATTCGTCAGTGGTCAGTTCCCGGAGACGGCATCGTGGTGCACACGCCTGCGTATGATGCGTTTTATAAAACCGTTGCGGGCAACCAACGTAAGCTTGTTCCGGTTGCGCTGGAGCACGATGAGACAGGCTGGCAGTGCGATATGGCAAAGCTGGAGTCCGCCCTTGCCTGCCCGGAAAACAAAATCTTACTGCTCTGCAGTCCGCATAATCCCACGGGTAAAGTCTGGACGCGGGAAGAGCTCAATGAGATGGCGATGCTTTGCGAACGTCATCAGGTCAAGGTGATAAGCGATGAAATCCATATGGATATGGTGTGGAGCAGGCAGCAACATACTCCCTGGCATCAGGTGGCGCGCGGCCCGTGGGCGCTGTTTACCTCAGCCTCCAAGAGCTTTAACATCCCGGCGCTCACGGGGGCGTACGGGTTTATTGCCGATGAAACTGACCGCAACCTTTACCTGGCCGCACTGAAAAACCGTGACGGCCTCTCCTCGCCTGCGGTCCTGTCTCTGGTCGCCCATATTGCGGCTTACCAGGAAGGCGCCACCTGGTTGGATGCCCTTCGCGGTTACTTACAGGCAAATCTGCGCTATATCGCTGATGAACTGAACGGCGCATTTCCCTCGCTTAGCTGGCAAATTCCTGAATCCACCTACCTTGCCTGGATTGATTTATCGCCATTGGGTATTGATGCCGGTACTTTGCAAAATGAACTAATCCATCGGCAAAAGGTGGCGATCATGCCGGGTTCAACGTATGGTGCGGATTTTCAACACTTTATTCGTCTGAATGCCGGTTGCCCGCGTGCAAAACTGGAGCAAGGCGTGGCGCGGCTGATTGCCGGCATTCGGGCTATTCGATAAACGTGGCGTTGCGCAAACAACATTGTTTTTGCGCAACATGGCTTTTTATGCCGGTTTCCTTTTACAATAGATCGCACTTTACCTAAAACAAGAGTGCGACCATGATTGATACCAACCTGCCACTAACCGACATTCATCGCCACCTGGACGGCAATATTCGGGCACAAACCATTCTCGATCTTGGCCGTGAGTTTAACCTCACTCTTCCTGCCAACACGCTCGACACCCTGTTACCCCACGTGCAAGTCTCCACCAATGAGCCGGATCTGGTGAGTTTCCTCTCCAAACTGGACTGGGGGGTGAAAGTGCTGGCCTCGCTGGAAGCCTGCCGCCGTGTCGCCTATGAAAACATGGAAGATGCGGCACGTAACGGCCTGCATTATGTTGAACTGCGTTTTTCTCCGGGCTATATGGCAATGACCCATAATTTACCCGTCGAAGGAGTGGTCGAAGCCGTTATTGCGGGAGTGCGCGATGGGAGCAACGCCTTTGGCGTGCAGGCGCGCCTGATCGGTATTATGAGCCGTACCTTTGGCGAAGCCGCCTGTCAGCAGGAGCTGGATGCGCTTCTGGCTCACCGTGATGGCATCACAGCGCTAGATCTCGCGGGTGACGAGCTGGGGTTCCCCGGTAGTCTGTTCCTGTCCCACTTCAACCGCGCCCGTGACGCAGGCTGGCATATTACTGTTCATGCGGGTGAAGCGGCCGGGCCTGAAAGTATCTGGCAGGCCATTCGTGAGCTCGGTGCAGAGCGTATCGGACATGGGGTGAAAGCGATTGACGATCCGGCGCTGGTGGCCTTTCTTGCTGAGCAACGTATTGGGATTGAATCCTGCCTGACCTCCAATATTCAAACCAGCACGGTGGCCTCACTGGCGCGACATCCGCTGAAATCCTTCCTGGAACAAGGCGTGCTTGCGTCGATCAACACCGATGATCCAGCCGTTCAGGGGGTGGATATTGGTCATGAATATAACGTTGCTGCCCCAGCAGCAGGACTGAGCCCTGATCAGATTCGCCAGGCGCAAATCAATGGCCTGGAGATTGCCTTTCTCAGCGCGAGCGAAAAGCAGGCATTAAAAGAGAAAATGCAGCAAGGAAAGGCATAATCCCGCGAGAAAAAGAAACGCCGCTCATGAGCGGCGTTTGTTATTACGTCAGGCTGAGCGTCGCCCGGTGCTTCGCCGATTCGATGCCCAATTCTATCAATTCCATGATTCGAATGGCCTGACTGGCAGGGACCGGGTTCTCTCCCACCCCGTTCAGTGCATCGCGAATACCGGCATAGTAAGCCGGATAGTTCCCCGGCACGGTCAGCCAGGTTTCCTCTACCCGCTCTTCGCCTTCAACGCGGGTCAGTACTCCATCACGCATGTCATAGCCCCAGTCTTCCTGCGGCAGCCTCGCGCCGCTTTTCAGACGCTCCTCCTGGGGATCGAGACCAAATTTCACGAAGCTGCCTCGTGTGCCGTGAACGATATAGCGCGCAGACTCCGCCGCCGCCAACATCGTGCCATGCAGCACGACGCGACGCTGCGGGTAAGAGAGCACCGCATGGAAATAGTCAGTTGCCTGCGAACCCGGGCGCAATTGTGCGAGATCCACGGTGAGGGAGACCGGCAAGCCAAAGAGGTTGACCGCCTGATCGAGCAAATGCGGGGCTAAATCGTACCAGATACCGCTGCCAGGGCCGGCCTGCTCACGCCAGCGATTACGGATCTCCGGGCGATAACGGTCAAAATGCGATTCGAAATAGGTGATCTCACCTAAAGCTCCATCGGCAAAAATACTTTTCAGGGTCAAGAAATCGCTGTCCCAGCGGCGATTGTGGAAGACGGACAGCACACGGCCCAGATTTTTTGCCAGCGCGTCCAGCTCTCTGGCTTGCGACAGGGTTACGGTGAAAGGTTTATCGACTACGACATGTTTGCCCGCTTCCAGCGCGGCTTTCGCCAGAGGGAAGTGGGTGTCATTCGGGGTAGGAATCACAATCAAATCAATTTTGGGATCGTTAAATAAGTGCTTCGGCTCAGAGACTACCGGCACACTCGGCCAGTCCGCCTTGACTTTTGCTGCATCGCTACTAGAAACGGCAGCCAGTTCCATGCCCGGTGTGCCCGCAATCAGCGGCGCATGGAAGGTCTTACTGGCGTAGCCATAGCCAATCAGTCCGACGCGGATAATGTCACTCATATTACGTTCTCCTGTCTTTGGAGCGGATATTTGACCTCAACTTTCTATTACCCACAACCGCTTCTTTGACTCACCTGCGAACATTCAACTCCAGGAATAATCGCAATATAGAGGGGTAAAGGGCTTATTTTGCTAAAAATCACTTTGGCTATCTTGTCGATGTTCATGCTCATGGGTAACATTCCGGACCGAATAAGGAAGCAGTACCAGGGAGATGTAAGCAAATGGCGTCAATTTTTAACCGTATCATCGAATTAATGGGCTGGATGGTGCTGGGCGTGTCGACTCTTCTGTTAGTCGTTGCCAGTCATATTGATAATTATCAGCCGCCTGAACAGAGTAACATCGCGCAGAAAAAATAGACGAGATTGCTGCCGTTTGCCCCTTAATTATGGCATTCAGTTGAGTATTGCCAGTCGTAAAGAAGAGCGCTACTCTTCATCCCCAGGCACCGTCCAGGTGTCTGTAACACCCTTTAAAGAAAATTCCTAAATAAACGGTAGTGCACCCAGCGACAATCATGCGCTGATAAGCCCGTTTATTATTCGACCGAATTACCCGCGAATGTTTTATTGTCTTTCTATTATATGGATAACGCTTAACATGACCGTTCAGGACTATTTATTAAAATTTCGCAAAATCAGTTCCCTTGAAAGTCTGGAAAAACTGTTCGATCACCTCAACTACACTCTGACCGACAACATAGAAATCATTAACATGTATCGCGCAGCCGATCACCGTCGGGCTGAGCTGGTTTCAGGTGGCCGTCTTTTCGACATTGGTTGCGTCCCCAAGTCGGTCTGGCATTACGTTCAATAGCATCTGTAGCATTCGCTCAATAATGCTTTATACTCCTGGCCGGTAAAAGCGTTATGGCCATGAGGAAGAGTATGACAACGAGACATGCAGAAAGAATCGGCGGCTGGCTTCTTGCCCCCCTTGCCTGGTTGCTGGTTTCGTTGCTGGGCCAGACGCTCAGTCTGGCGTATGCTATCCGCTTGCAGTTCCCCCAGTTCATTGCCGCTATAGGTGCTGTCCCTGTCGCGAATCTGTTTATCTGGTTTATTTCGTTCGCGTTTGCGTCCGGGGTCTGGTGTTACACGCTGTGGCTGGTTGTCGCCTTTTTTAAACGCCGCCGCAGCGTCTTAAAACAGATGATTATCTGGCTGCTCATCACGCTGCTGCTGGCACTGAAATCTTTTGCCTTTTTACCTGTTGCGGATGAAATAGCGGTTCGCGATCTGCTTTTTGCTCTGGCCGCCACTGCGCTCATCGTGCCTTACTTCAAACGGTCTGAGCGTGTTAAACAGACCTTTGTGAACCCGTAATAACCTTACAGTTATTCTGTTGTCGCCTGCTGTCGTTTGACGGATAATAGGCGGCTTTTTTTATTTCAGGCCATCTAATGACAGACTATCTGCTGCTTTTTATCGGAACCGTTCTGGTCAATAATTTTGTGTTGGTGAAGTTCCTTGGCTTATGCCCATTTATGGGTGTGTCCAAAAAACTTGAAGCCGCCATGGGCATGGGGCTTGCCACCACCTTCGTGATCACGCTGGCCTCTATTTGTGCCTGGATTATTGATACCTGGCTGCTCATCCCGCTGGAACTGGTCTACCTGCGCACGCTGGCATTTATCCTTGTCATTGCTGTTGTGGTGCAGTTCACCGAGATGGTGGTACGTAAAACCAGCCCGGCGCTCTATCGCCTGTTGGGGATCTTCCTGCCGCTGATCACCACTAACTGTGCCGTGCTTGGCGTGCCATTGCTCAATATCAACCTTGGGCACAATTTCCTGCAATCCGCGTTGTATGGCTTCTCTGCCGCCGTTGGATTCTCCCTGGTCATGGTGTTGTTTGCTGCCATCCGTGAACGTCTCGTCGTCGCCGATGTGCCCGCACCTTTTCGCGGTAATGCCATCGCGCTCATTACCGCTGGTCTAATGTCTCTGGCCTTTATGGGCTTTAGTGGTCTGGTGAAGTTGTAATGAATGCAATCTGGATAGCCATTGCTGCCCTGAGCGTGCTCGGGCTACTGTTTGGCGTCATTCTTGGTTATGCGTCGCGCCGTTTCGCCGTTGCGGAGGATCCGGTTGTCGAAAAAATTGACGATTTGCTCCCGCAGAGCCAGTGCGGCCAGTGCGGTTATCCTGGCTGTCGGCCCTACGCTGAGGCCGTTGGCCTGCAGGGTGAAAAAATCAACCGCTGTGCGCCGGGCGGTGAAGCCGTGATGCTGAAAATTGCCGAAACGCTTAACGTCGATCCGCAGCCAATAGACGGTGACGATGCCGCTCTTGAACCCGTGCGTATGCTCGCTATTATCGACGAAGCTAACTGTATCGGCTGTACCAAATGTATTCAGGCTTGTCCTGTCGATGCCATTGTTGGCGCGACCCGCGCTATGCACACGGTCATGAGTGACCTGTGCACGGGTTGTAATCTTTGTGTGGATCCGTGCCCGACGAAGTGTATTGAGTTACGTCCGGTTGAAACGACCACCGCCAGCTGGAAATGGGACTTGCACACGATTCCGGTGCGTATTATTCCCGTGGAACAACATGCTTAAGTTATTCTCCGCTTTTCGTAAAGACAAACTGTGGGATTTTCACGGTGGTATTCATCCGCCGGAAATGAAAACGCAGTCTAATGGCACGCCTCTGCGCCAATTACCGCTGGCGACACGCTTTGTTATTCCCCTGAAACAGCATATCGGTGCTGAGGGCGAATTGTGCGTCAGCGTCGGCGACCGGGTTCTGCGCGGTCAGGCACTGACGCGAGGCCGGGGGCGTATGCTGCCGGTGCACGCCCCCACATCCGGACTCATCACGGCAATCGCCCCTCATTCGACCGCCCATCCTTCTGCCCTGCCAGAGCTCAGCGTCATCATTGATGCCGACGGCGAGGACCAGTGGATTGAACGTGACGGGTGGAGCGATTATCGCAGCCGTGAACGGTCAGCGCTGATTGAACGTATCCATCAGTTTGGCGTCGCGGGCTTAGGCGGTGCAGGCTTCCCGACGGCAGCGAAACTGAAAGGCGGCGGCGATCTCATCGAGACGTTGATCATTAATGCTGCCGAGTGTGAACCTTACATCACCGCTGACGATCGCCTGATGCAGGATTGCGCGGCGCAAATTGTTGAAGGCGTGCGTATTCTGATGCACATCCTGCAACCGCGGCAGGTACTGATCGGTATTGAGAACAACAAACCTCAGGCCATTTCTATGCTGCGTGCGGTTCTGGCGGGTTCACATGATATTCAGTTGCGCGTCATCCCGACCAAATACCCCTCCGGTGGGGCTAAGCAGCTCACGCAGATCCTGACCGGCAAACAGGTTCCCCATGGCGGCCGCTCTTCCGATATCGGCGTGCTGATGCAAAACGTCGGTACCGCCTACGCCATTAAACGCGCCGTTATTGACGGTGAGCCGCTGACCGAACGTGTGGTGACGCTGACGGGTGAAAGCGTCACCCAGCCAGGAAACGTCTGGGCGCGTCTGGGAACACCGGTGCGTCATTTGCTGGATAACGCCGGTTTCTGCCCGTCAGCCGAGCAGTTAGTCATCATGGGCGGGCCGCTCATGGGCTTTACGCTGCCCTGGCTCGATGTGCCGGTGGTTAAAATTACCAACTGCCTGCTTGCCCCCTCCCCCAGTGAAATGGGTGAACAAACGGAAGAGCAGGGCTGCATTCGTTGCAGCGCATGCGCGGATGCCTGCCCGGCCGATCTGCTGCCACAGCAGCTTTACTGGTTCAGTAAAGGTCAGCAGCACGATAAAGCCACGGCGCACAACCTTTCAGACTGTATCGAATGTGGGGCCTGTGCCTGGGTTTGCCCGAGCAGTATTCCACTGGTGCAATATTTCCGTCAGGAGAAAGCGGAAATTTACGCCATTGCACAGGAAGAGAAGCGTAACGCCGAAGCAAAAGCCCGCTTTGAAGCGCGTCAGGCACGTCTGGAACGTGAAAAAGCGGCGCGTGCAGAGCGCCATAAGCAGTCTGCGGTACAGCCAGCGGCGAAAGATCAGCAGGCGATTGACGCAGCCCTGGCGAGGGCGCGTGAAAAACACAGCACAGCCGCGCAGACGCTGGTTGTTCAGGCCGGCAGCACACCGGATAACAGCGAAATGATTGCCGCCCGTGAAGCACGTAAGGCGCAGGCACGCGCACGTCAGGCGGAGAAAGCCTTGCAGACGGAACGCGCTGAATCAGGTGACACCACCACCGCCGAACCGCTGGATCCGCGCAAAGCGGCGGTGGAAGCCGCTATCGCCCGTGCAAAAGCCAGAAAATTACAGCAAACCGGCGCCGAACCCCCGGCACCGATTGCCGAACCGACGGATGCTGAGCCGGTCGACCCGCGCAAAGCTGCGGTGGAAGCGGCGATTGCGCGTGCGAAAGCCAGAAAACTACAGCAACAGAGTGTGACAGAAGCCCCGGTCGCTGCACCTGCCCCCGTGGTCGCTGAGCCAATCGACCCGCGCAAAGCCGCCGTGGAAGCAGCGATTGCCCGCGCGAAAGCCAGAAAACTACAGCAACAGGGCGTGACAGAAGCCCCGGTCGCTGCACCTGTCCCCGTGGTTGCTGAGCCAATCGACCCGCGCAAAGCCGCCGTGGAAGCAGCGATTGCCCGCGCGAAAGCCAAAAAATTACAGCAGCAATCCGCGTCGACGGACGCCGCCAATGACGATCCCCGGAAAGCAGCAGTAGCGGCAGCTATCGCTCGGGTTCAGGCCAAAAAAGCCGCACAGCAAGCCGTAAACGAGGATTAAATGGTTTTCAGAATCGCAAGTTCCCCTTATACCCATAATCAGCGTCAGACCTCACGGATAATGATGCTGGTCGTGTTCGCCACCTTGCCGGGCATCGCGGCGCAATGGTGGTTTTTTGGTTGGGGAACCCTGATCCAAATCGCCATCGCCATTGCCTCTGCGCTGGCTTCTGAAGCCGTGGTGCTGCATCTGCGTAAGCAAAATGTCAAAGGCATTCTGTCTGATAATGCCGCCCTGCTCACCGGGCTGTTATTGGCCATTAGCATTCCTCCTTTTGCCCCCTGGTGGATGGTTGTCCTGGGCACCGTGTTTGCCGTCATTATCGCCAAGCAGCTTTATGGTGGGCTGGGGCATAACCCCTTTAACCCGGCAATGATTGGTTATGTGGTGCTGCTCATCTCCTTCCCGGTACAGATGACCAGTTGGCTACCGCCGTTTGACATTGCCAGGACGGTGCCTGGGCTGATGGATGCCGTTCAGATCATTTTTAACGGTCATGCCGCCACGGGTCACACCATGGATAGCCTGCGTATGGGCATTGATGGCATCAGCCAGGCCACCCCGCTGGATACCTTTAAAACCTCGCTGCACGCCGGGCACAGCGTCAGTGAGATCCTTCACTACCCGATATTCAGTGGCGCACTGGCGGGGGCGGGATGGCAGTGGGTCAACGCCGGTTATCTGTTAGGTGGCCTGTTCCTGCTCGCTAAAAAAACGATTCGCTGGCACATTCCGGTGAGTTTCCTTATCTCACTCACGGTTTGTTCAACGCTCGGCTGGTTCTTCTCGCCAGGCAGCCTCGCATCACCACTGGTGCATCTGCTTTCAGGCGCCACCATGCTCGGGGCATTCTTTATTTTGACCGACCCGGTTACCGCCTCAACGACAAATAAAGGTCGCCTGATTTTCGGTGCACTTGCCGGCTTGCTGGTCTGGCTTATCCGCAGCTACGGGGGTTACCCGGACGGTGTGGCGTTTGCAGTATTGCTGGCGAATATTACTGTCCCATTGATTGATTATTTCACACGCCCTCGCGTGTACGGCCATCGTTAAGGAGTCGCCATGCTTGATACCATGCGAAAATATGGCATGACGTTGACGCTGTTCGCGGCGGCATCAACCGGCATGACTGCGGCTATTAACCAGCTCACCAAATCCACCATTGCCGAACAGGCCGTGATGCAACAAAAAGCGTTGTTCAGCCAGGTCCTCCCTGCCGACAGCTATAATAATGCCTTGCAGAACAGTTGTTACCTGGTGGATGCCCCTGAGCTTGGAAAAGGCACACATAAGGTCTACATCGCGCGTAAAGACGATACGCCAGTGGGAGCCATACTCGAAGCCACCGCCCCTGATGGCTACTCTGGCGTCATTCAGCTATTAGTGGGTGCCGATTTTAACGGAACGGTGCTGGGCACACGTGTCACTGAACACCATGAAACGCCGGGGCTCGGTGACAAAATTGAACTGCGTATTTCCGACTGGATCACCCGTTTCGCCGGTAAGAAAATTAAAGGCGCGAACGATACGCACTGGGCAGTGAAAAAAGACGGCGGTGATTTTGATCAGTTTACCGGCGCCACTATTACCCCCCGTGCGGTAGTCAATGCTGTTAAGCGAGCGGGCCTGTATGCCCAGAGCTTGCCTGGCCAGCTTTCCAGTTTGCCGAGTTGTGGGGAGTAACCATGAGCGAAATTAAAGAGATCATCGTCCAGGGGTTGTGGAAAAATAACTCTGCCCTGGTTCAGCTGTTGGGGATGTGTCCTCTGCTTGCGGTCACCTCCACTGCCACAAATGCGCTGGGGCTGGGGCTGGCGACCACACTGGTATTGACGCTAACCAACCTGACCATCTCGTTGGTACGCCGCTGGACGCCGTCAGAAATCCGTATTCCCATTTACGTGATGATTATTGCCTCGGTGGTGAGCATCGTGCAGATGCTGATCAATGCCTATGCCTATGGGTTATATCAGTCGTTGGGGATTTTCATCCCTCTGATTGTGACCAACTGTATTGTGGTCGGACGCGCAGAAGCCTTTGCCGCTAAAAAAAGCCCTGGCCTTTCTGCGCTGGACGGTTTTTCTATCGGTATGGGCGCAACCTGCACCATGTTTACGCTGGGCTCGCTGCGCGAGATTTTGGGTAACGGTACGTTGTTTGACGGTGCCGATAGCCTGCTGGGCGGATGGGCAAAAGTGTTGCGTGTCGAAGTCTTCCACACCGACTCCTCTTTCTTACTGGCCATGTTGCCACCGGGTGCCTTTATCGGCCTCGGAATGTTGCTGGCCATTAAATACCTGATCGACGAGCGTTCGAAAAAACGCCGTGCCGCAGCGATCGCGCGCGATACAACGCAAACCGTGCCCGGGAAGGCCTGATGAATAAAGTGAAACGGCGGGAAATCCTGACCCGCCTGCGGGACGATAATCCGCACCCGACGACAGAACTGAATTTCAACTCACCTTTTGAACTGCTGATTGCCGTGCTGCTCTCCGCACAGGCCACTGACGTGAGTGTCAATAAAGCCACCGCCCTGCTCTATCCGGTCGCGAACACCCCGCAGGCGATGCTGGAACTTGGCGTTGATGGGTTAAAAGGCTATATCAAAACCATTGGCCTGTTTAATACCAAAGCGGAAAACGTCATTAAAACCTGCCGTATTTTGCTCGAACAGCATGCGGGTCAAGTCCCCGAAGACAGAGCGGCGCTGGAAGCGCTGCCCGGTGTCGGTCGTAAGACAGCTAACGTGGTGCTGAATACGGCGTTTGGCTGGCCGACTATTGCAGTAGATACCCATATTTTTCGTGTTTGCAACCGGACGCATTTCGCGCCCGGTAAAAACGTAGAACAGGTTGAAGAGAAGCTGCTCAGCGTCGTCCCTGCGGAATTTAAAGTCGACTGTCATCACTGGCTTATTCTGCACGGCCGTTACACCTGCATTGCTCGCAAACCCCGCTGTGGCTCCTGCATCATCGAGGATCTCTGCGAGTACGAGAGTAAAACGGAACTCTGAACGCGCGTTGGTTCAGAAAGGCCTGAAGACCGCGAGCAAAATAATTAACGCCACCGCCACGCTAATCCCTGCGGTGGCCTGAGAGACAACGCCCGGAATACGACTTCCCTGCCCCGTGGCCAGACGGCGCAGTGTGGCACTGAGCACGCCGTGGATACCAGAAAGCCCGATCACCAGCAGGATTTTCACGATAAGCCAGGCATGCGGCCTTTGCCCGTGCCGCAGTAACATTGCAAGCCCCATCAGCCAT